>CAZFDW010000115.1:0-6936 GCA_964517865.1 uncultured Chitinophaga sp. | reverse complement strand
AAAGTCCTCCCCGGCAGGGAGGACCTGCATCAAAGTTTAGTCCGGCAGTTTGAACCTAACGTTAGAATGCCACGAGTGAGCACCATGGATCCGGAATTTCGAGCTGAGTGTAAGGAATTGCTGAAGCGTATCGTTCATCTTCGAGACTGTCTTTGACTTGCCAGCCAAGACAGCTCGCATCGCAGAAATCAACGACAAGATGGCTGGCACCGATTTCTGGAATAACCAGGAACGCGCGCGGCAGCAAACCGATGAACTCAGAAAACTCAAGACCACCGTTGGCCCACTGCAGAAACTGGTGAATGGCAGTGAAGACCTGCAAGTGCTGATGGAATTCGCTGAAGACGACGAGTCAGGCGAAAGCGAAGCGGAATTAAGGTCCACCGTCGAACGGCTGACGACTGAAATCGAACGCGTTGAACTTCAGGTCACCATGTCCAACCCCGCCGACTCCTGCGCGGCGTATCTGACAGTTCAGGCGGGCGAGGGCGGAACCGATTCGGCCGACTGGGCTCAAATGCTGCTGCGAATGTACATCCGATGGGGCGAACGCAGGGGATTCAAGGTCGAAGAAATCGACATTTCTCCTGCGGAAGAAGCTGGCATTCGCAACGCCACGATTCTCATCACAGGCGAATTTGTCTATGGATATCTGCGCGGCGAAATGGGAAATCATCGACTCATTCGCATCAGCCCGTTTGATTCTGCCGGTCGCCGGCACACGGCATTTGCGGCCGTGGATGTCGTACCTGACATCGACGACGAAATAGAAATCGACATCAAGTGGGATAAGGATATTAAGGAAGACACGTACCGGTCCAGCGGCGCAGGCGGGCAGCATATCAATAAGACGGATTCGGCGGTGCGATTGACGCATCTGCCGACGGGCGTTGTCGCGGCGTGTCAGAACGAACGCAGTCAGCACAAGAACCGCGCGACGGCTCGTAAGATGCTCACAGCCAAACTCTACCAGATCGAAATCGATAAGCGTGACGCCGAAATATCCGCGCGGCATGGCGAAAAAACAAAAATCGGTTTCGGTGGCCAGACGGTGCGCAACTATGTGCTGCATCCGGATCAGTTCGTCAAGGACGCACGCACAGGCACCAAAGTCGGCAATCCTCAGCCCGTGCTCGACGGTGATCTGGACCTGTTTCTGGAATCGTACCTTCGCTGGACGCTGGCCGGATTATCGACAGCAGAAGATCGTGTGTAGACAGCATCTGGCGAGCGGCAGGGCGTCAGCCCTCCGTGTGTTTTTGTCGGGATCAGATCGACCGGACATCCATCTACAGAAAATCCGAAATGATGGTGTCTGCGATCAGCAGACCTTCCGTCGTGAGCGAAACATGATCGGCGTGCTGCGTCAGAAAGCCGTCGTCCAGGTGCTGTTGCAGTGCGGCACCGGCAAGGTCCGCGAAACGCAGGCCGAAGCGTTTTTCAAACGCCGGTACGTTGAGGCCCTTGCGCATCCGCAGTGCCAGCATGATGGCTTCGCGGGCCTTTTCTTCGATTGACAGGTCTTCGGAATCTTCCACGGCTGATTCATTCTGCTGCCAGGCTTTCAGCCAACGCACAACGCTCCGAACATTCGTGCGCCGTACACCATGCAGATAACTGGCTGCTCCGGGGCCGAACGCGAAGTATTCATCAGCGTTCCAGTAGACCATGTTATGCCGACACTCGAAATCAGGCTGAGCAAAATTGGAAACTTCGTAATGCCGCAGGCCCGCGGCTGTCAGATGCGAGATGGCGTCAAGATACATCTGTCGTTCAAGTTCGTCCGGTGTTCTTTTTAACTGGCCATGCTGTTCGCGGCGAAAAAACGGCGTGTCTTTTTCAAAGGTCAGGCCATATGTGGATATGTGTTTCACAGGCAGCGACGTTGCGATTTCAAGTGTCCGTTGCCACGACACAGCCGTTTGCCCGGGAACCCCAAAAATCAAATCCAGACTGACGTTTGGAATCCATCGCTGACAGCGCCGCACTGTCTCAATGGCCAGAGCACCTGTGTGAGTGCGCTCGAGTGTTTTGAGCACATCATCGTCGAACGACTGCACACCCAGACTCAACCGATTCACGCCATTTTCCTGCAGCACGTCGAGGCGTTCGTCGTCGAGTCCATCCGGATTGGCTTCGACAGAAATCTCCGCATTCACCGTCGGGAGAAAGTGCCGCCGAATCAGTGTAAAAAGTGTCCGCAACGTGTCCGGCGTTAAATGCGTGGGTGTGCCACCCCCGATGAAAATCGTATCCACTTCAACAACGTCACTGACGGTCCGGCGATGGGCCTGCAACTCATTGTCCAACGCCTGCAGGTACTGTGGAATCAAGTGATCGCGATTCGCCACCAACGCAAAGTCGCAGTAGCCGCAATGATGCAGACAAAACGGGACATGAATATAGACTGCCCGGGCAATCGCCCGGGATTGTGTCACATGTTCGTCGGTGACCGAAGTCCCGGTTCGCGTTCGACGTTCATTAATCAATTCATCCTTTTCGTCCATGCCCGAAGACTAACAGACGCGCCAGAGTCAGGACAGTGCTCGGTCCGGCATACAACGTCTGCGAATGGTCGCAGTGATCGATTCGCGGCTGATTTCAATGATCCTCTTGTGAATTTTGTGCCTCTTTGTGGCCAGAATATGGCTGACTCACAAACAACGACTGAACGAAGAGTGCTTGCCACAAAAACTCACAAGAGTCACAAAAATAAGAACAGGGCAACGAGCGGAGCCACGCGACTTGTGGCTTGCGACTGATACATTTTCTGGGCTTGGGTTGCCGGCGAAGCCCACGCTGGGACATCCGCGGTGAGATACTGCGATTGGAACGACGACTGCGTCGGGAATCGGGAGTTAAAGGAGCGAGCGGCTGATCGAGGTCACTCATTCTGCCTCCCGCGGCGGATGCGATGATCGGATAGCGAAGTCGTACAAACCGCCACCCAGCACGGCCCCGACAATGGGAGCAAGAATATAAACCGTCAGCCAGCCGAGATCGCTGAATCCCGGCAAGGCGATTGAGCCCCAGCCGGCGAGGCAGGCGAAGACGCGAGGTCCGAAATCCCGCGCGGGATTGAAGCATGCCTGAGTTAACGGGGCGATGACCGAAATGAGTGCGGCCACGGTGAGTCCGATAAAGACGGGAGCCATTCCGCTGGCGGGTGATCCGGAGTTACGTCCGTCGGTGACGGCGAACACAACGAAGGCCAGAATCATGGTCCCCAGAACTTCCGCCAGGAATGCGCGGCCTTGAGACATCCGCGACTTGAGTTTCGCGTGAGCCACCGGCGAGTACGGTCCGTCGCCGTCTCCCAGCGATCCGGGTGCCGGGTAGTATTCGCCGTAGCACATGGCCGTCATTTCACTTCCCGGCTGTCCGCGCACGACGCCTTTGGATGCTTCCTTCGCCGTAATGTGCGGTTCGAAAAGGATGAACAATGCGGCAGCAGCGATGAAGGCACCAGCCAGTTGAGCCCCGATGTACGGCACAACATGAGTTTTTGGAAAATTGCGCCAGACGGCACTGGCAATCGTCATGGCCGGATTAATGTGCGCTCCGCTAACGGCCCCGACCGCATAAATCGCCAGCATGATGGCCACCCCCCAGACAATCGCCACCTGCCACAACCCGCTTTGTGCCCCCGTCAGGACGGCGGCATGAACCGCTCCACAGCCGAAGAAAACCAACAGAAACGTCCCCAAAAACTCAGCGACCAGAACCCGTCGCAGTGAAGCATCAGCCATTTTTGTCCCCAGGAATTTGCCTGCAACGCGGTCGTCACAATACGCCTCAGCAATTTATAGTGTCTGCTGCACCAAATGTTTAGCCTCAGGGCAAGGCACTCAACGTTGGCCAGTTTTTCGCTTGGCAGGGTGTGATGGGCGGACTGTTGATTTAGACTGCGGAGTCAGGGGCTCTCGTTTTTGTGCGGAGTTGCGGATTTTTGCCAACCTTTCGGATGAGTATCGGCGGACACGAATGTCTATCTGACATAACTCAGGCACACCCGCCGAAGCAGGCTGCAGCCTGAACGCCAACGATTGGGACCGACTCGCGGAAGGATCGGTTGTGTATTAGACTTCTTGTAACGCAAAGCGGACTGCGATGTCGCCGTGACGTCTCATGACATTCCAGAAACCTGAAGCAAGCTGACCTCCAAAGCCATGTCACTTCCAACCTGTCCATCCTGCGGTCAATCCGTTCTTGAAGACGATGCTGTCGATTGCCCCTTCTGCGGCGCAGCAATGGATGGTTCCCGCGGTGCAAAAAATACACCGAAGCCGCAGGCTGGACCGGCCAAACATCGACCGGGGGCAAAGCCCGTCGCACCACCTCCAGCCCCGGCAGCCAGGTCGGCTTCTGCTTCGAAGCCGCCGAGTCCAACACCGACATCTGCCGCACGTCCGGCAAGTGGTGCGGCTGGTGCGAAAACGAAAGTCGATGAAGACGATCCCTTTGGCATTGGCAATGCAGCGGCGACTCAGACGGCGATCCAGGCAACCGAAAAGCCGGACAAGACACGTCTGCACAAAGTCACATGTCCGATGTGCGAACATGTGGGATTTGTGCCAAAATCTGCGGTCGGAAAACCGATACGCTGTGCCAATGAAAAGTGCATGGTCCCGATCTTCAAGGCGACGGAGTCCGGCGAAAAAAATACCGCACGCAAACCCGCACGATTGTCTGATGATGCCGCTTCCGCCAGGAAAGCCGCCGAGATCTCTCAGCCTGCCAAACGGAATCCGATTCTGATTTATGCAATCGTCGGTGTTGTCGTGCTCGCCTTAACCGCTGGACTGCTGGTGTTCCTGAAGAAGAAACCGGATGAATCCAGTTTGCGCGCACCGGTCAATATCCCGCACAGTGACGACGGGGAATCGGAAGAAGAGGAAACGATCCGATTGGCGGCTGAAGCGGCTGAACAAGCGGCCGCAGGTGCGGCAGTTCCGGATCCGAAGGCCAAAGTGACAACGATGGCAAAGCTGATGATCAATCTGGCGCGTCAGCCGAACCTGCGTGATAAAGCATGGGCGCGTCGCATGACGGCTGATCTTTTTCTCCAAACGGAAGATGCAACCCTCGCTGCTCAGGAATTGAAAGCACTGGTCTTTGTGGACCGGACGAAAGCATTTTATCGAATCGAACCGCATGTGACGCAGTACTGGAAGCATTCCGCTGCAGGTAACGCGGAACTCGCGGCGGCGTCATTGGCTCTGGCGCTGGCCGAGCAAAACAGCATTCCAAAAACAGGCCGCGCCGGGACCGAAGCCGCGCTTTCGCTCGCGTCCGTGCTTGTCGCCGACGGTAAAGTTGCCGAGGCGCGAGCGCTGATCGCAATGCGTCAGCAGGACACAACCATCACCGCGAATCGTGATATGCTGGAAAGCGTTGCCTGGTTATGGATCGCGGATCACAGCCATGGAGAACTGATTCCGATGCCGTCGGTGACGGATGTTCTGGCCTTGTCAGAACCACTGCATACAGCTGTTGCATATGATCTGGCGCTGCATCAGCGCTGGGCGGAAGCGATCGCATGGAGCATCGACAGCAAAGACTCCGGCGTTGTTTCGGAATCGCTCACGGTGTTAGCCACGATTGCCGGTGCAGCCAGGACTCCTCCGGAAATCTTCGAACAAATTGCAAAGGCGATCCCGTCGGCCGATCCGGTTATCGCCGTTCAGGTACACGCAGCTTTGGCAGCGGCGACGAAAGATGCGGTACAGCTGGATGCCGCGATAGCGGCAATGGCAGTACTTCAGGCGCCCGAGGCCATGAAGATGCCGACCACGCAGCAGATTACAGACGATTACGGTTCCGAGCTCCGAAATCAATTGCTGCGGGCAACGGCGGTGGCAGAAGTTGTCCGCGCCGCTCTGATTTGTGGCGATGCGGAAAAAGCTCGGTCGTTCATGATCCGACTGCGCGCAGAACTCAACGCCGCAGCACCGCCGACTCGCGAAATTCGCGTCCTGACACTGGAAGTGTCGAACAACGAATCGGCTGCACGTCAAAGAATTGCCAACGATCTCAGGACCAGCAATTCCAGTCAGGTCGATAAGGCATTTAAGGAGTATCGCCGCCACCTGGTCAGTGGGGGAAATCAGTCGGGATTTTTTGTGATTGCCGAAGACCGACGTCTGCGGGCGATTCAACTGTTGTCCCGCATTATCCTCGCAGGTGGAGCGACAGTCGTGCAATCAGCCCTCGCTGATCAGGCCAGTGGCTGGGCCGATGAAATCATGCTCGATGATCTGACGGGTCTGTTGGCCGTAGCGACGTTGCAATCCATGCAGACGCTGCCGAAAGTGATGCAGCCAGATCCAAAACTAAAGGTGGACCGAATCGAAGCAGGATATGCGGCGTTGGCGGCAAGAATTGCCCCGGTGCTGGCATCGGCGTGGGCAAATCGGGACAAGCGGCTTCCAGAAGCTCTCAAGGCTCTTGAAAGCGGCTGCGGCCCGGAACTACCTGGAATGCGACAAGCATATGTGAATGAACTGGTTGCCAGCATGGCCCGCGAAACGGCGGACCCCGGATATGTCCTCACCGCCATCGAAGCCCTTCAAAACGGCGATTGGAGGGAAGAAGCCTTTTTGATTGCCGGTCGCCAATTTGGAAATCGAAACATGGAAGGTGCCGTCGAAAAATGGATCGCCGAGCAACGACTTCCGGCACTGGAACAGATTACGTTGATGTACGGGATGGCGCAGGTGATCATTGATCGTGCGAGTGAGTCGCCCAAATAAGTTTGCCGCAGCTTAATCTTAATCTCAATCTTAAATTTCCTGACTCTACCGGATTCTATGTGCAGTCCAGAAAACCAGGGTTAAGGAGTGAATTCAGCCCGAACGCAGTGAAGGACTTTCCCTGCGAAAGAACAGGACTTGTGAAAGGCATCTCGGGCGAATCGATCCTGAGTTTGAGCCACGA
>CAZFDW010000114.1:0-14541 GCA_964517865.1 uncultured Chitinophaga sp. | reverse complement strand
GATCGCCGGTTATGTCCGACGAATGACTGTGCAGTCCCCAGCCGACGGATTTATGGCCCTGCACCTGCTGGCGGGCATGAATGAGCGACTGAGCGACCAGCAACGGATTTCGACGAACAACGACAATGCTGGACTGCGGAATCGCTCGAGCCAACAGGTCCAGGCATCCTGCATTTCGGTTGTTCTTGTTCAGGAACGGCTTGCCGAATACGGCACACCAGACGGCGAAGAATCGTCCCATCGAACGCTGTTCGTCGGCAGTCAAATCTGTGCGTGGAACATAGCGATCGTCACCTAACCACTGATTCCAGACAGTGAAGCCGTCGTTGGGCCCGCTTAATCCAGCCGTTTGACCGTAGAAATTCCGGAAGTCGGCTGACTGTCGGCGTGGCAACCAGCGGAATATCCCGGTTCCCGCCAGTGGCGCATCGGGAAACAGCGACGTCAGGTTGCTGAAATAAGTGACATCCAGGTAGCGGGCCAAGGCCACACCTCCTGACTTCGTGCGGTTTTTTTTCAACATCCCGCCGCTTGGCGGACGAATTCAAGATGCCGGGAAATGGACCTCATCCTTAGGAATAACCATCGCAAACCTCCTGTTCAGAAAAGGGGTGGGTATATTCCCTGCTTAGTTCTGAAGAAAGGCCATCTTCGAATTGAGTTTCCAGCCTCAATCGAGGAAACATGAGTCAGGTGGAGGCTTTCGCATTGTTGGTGCAGCCCCAGGAGTTCATGTAGAATGCGTCCGCCGGTCAGATCACAGGCCCGCGACAGAAATCCCGCTCTGCGACAACCAGATAAATCAGACGGTCATTCGGAGACCGCAACGTCCTGATTGAAGTTCAATGTATGACATCACCTCGATATCACCTGACAATTCATCGCTCATCGAAGCGATCTGCCAGAGCGATCCCTCGGCATGGTGCTTTCTTCCGGCGCAGCAATCTGATCCAGCGTGGTGTTCGCAGCCCTTTTGCGGACTTTGGAATCTTACGTCGGTAGCGGCCAGTGGGGCTGTTGGACAAGGAACTGTCGCCAGCGCGATGGAGGCGATGGGGGTCCCTGCTGAAGATTTTTTCGCACGCGTTACCACACACCGCAACGATATTCCGGAAAACATTCAGCTGCTGCTGGATGATGAAACAAAAATCCAGGTCTCTGTCCAGTGCGTATTCAGCAATATCAATGGAACGGTGATCGGGCGATTGCTTCGTTTTCGCGTGTTGTCCGACAGGAGTGTGATCGACAATCTGATCGATCAAATTACGACCGCTCGAAAACGACTGCGAGTTTTGAGGGCGCGGGAACTGGAAATTCTGAACCTGGTGTATGAAGGCCGCACGAACAAGTCTATTTCGATCACCGCAGGAATCAGCGAGAAGACGGTCGAGAAGCATCGAGCACGGATCATGGTAAAACTGGGTCTGAGCTGCACGGCCATGATGCTGCGCATGGTCACTGTGGCCAGGATGTTGCCGAATTCTCTGTTGACTGCCGAGGAGGAATCTGCCGACGAACAAATGGCAGATTTAAATTATCGATCATCAACCGGACTCAGCCGCCAACCGCCGACGGCCTGCGAGTAAGCCTTCACAGCATCCAGCAATGGTTCGCCGATCATTCCCAGCGACCATCGAGCGCTGTCCGGAATGAGGGACGACCCCGGGTCAAGCTCATATGCTTCCAGAAGTCCCGGCACGGCAGGTTTCGCACGCATCACCCCCAGTGCGATGGCTGACATGCGCCGCACCAATTCCTGTTCCGGCATCATGCCGGATCGATCTGCCACCCGTCCGAGAAAGGATTTCGCAATATTCGGGTCAGGATCGTTTTCATGGAACAATCCGAGCGCCCACATGGCCGCCGTCCGCTTGAAGATCCCACCGGGTGCAGACTTACTGAAATTGGGTTCAAGAAATGAATGCAGGTCCTGCAGCCGCTCCAGACCGGCATATTGAATCAGATATGATGACTGCAGCCCGATGTCGGCACCGGGGGAAATCAGAGCAGAATCCTTCAACATTTCGTCGTTTCGCATCAGTCGTTTCCGCACTGCATCCCGCACGGCCACATCCGGATACAAATGCATCAGCCATGCCGATGTGACCAGAACCTCATTCCGCGGATGTTCCAGCAGCGGCACGCAGCGATCCGAAAACTGTGCTGCGTGAAGTTGTCCCAGCAGCAGCAGGCATTGTTCAATCCCCTGCCAGTCGTCGGGGTTCGCCGCCAGAGTGTCGCTGGCCATTGCAATGATGCCCTCTCGCAGTTGAGGCTGTTCTTCGGCGATAAGAAATGACATCTCACGCGCGACGTTTCGCACTTCGAGGTGCTTGTCGCTCAGTTGTTCATGCAGCCAGCCGGAACGTTCAACATTCGGAAATCGTCGCATGACGTGGGCAGCGGTCATGCGGACAACCGCATCGCGATGGCTGCGTCCCGTTGGCAGCGCCGGCATGAGAACATCCGGATTCACGCGGTATAATGCCGCCCATGCTGCGGCCGCGACACCATCTGAAGTATCCGCACACAGGGGAAACATTCCGGCATGTGCTTCCGGCTTCGCGCTGGACAAGAGCTGGATCCCCAGCAGCCGTTGCGGTACACTGCCCCGAATCAGGGACTCGGCTTCCGCCAATGCCATGTCCGGAGCCAGAATTGAAAGTGCGCTCGCCGCCGCCCTGCGCTTTTCGAAAGCCAGCAGCTCGCCGCGCACGACAGAATGCAGCAGATCCGAAGCCTGTGAGTCACCGAGTGCCGCCAGTCCTTCACAGGCCAGCGACACAGCCAGCGTAGTTTCAGAACCCGCTGCGAGTCGTTGTTTCCAGATGTCGCCTGCCGCCGTCACTTTCCAGCGAGCAAGAGCAGGGTCGATCCAGAGTCGCTGCGAGTCATCAGCATGTTCATCCAGTTTCAGGACGGCCGCAGCGGATTGTGTCACGTCGCCATTCACAAGAGCTCGGGCACACGCAAAACGCACGCGCAAATTCACATGCGATTCCAGATGTTTCAACAGGATATCTGTGGAACCGCTGATGTCGTGTATTTTTTCGGACGCGACTCGCGCCAGACTGAGGGCTGCTGTCTGCAGCAATTCATCATCGTCGATTTCACGGAGTGTTTTGTCGAACAATTCCACAAATCGCGAGTCCAGTTTTTTGAAGGACCGAGGAGGAATCAGATGAGGCTCAAGCAACATGCGCATGGGAAGTCCGTCGAAGCGCGCAATATGAGGAATATCAAGTGGCCCCTGAAATGGGCCACGTGGGTTGAATTCCGGATTCGGAAGTTCACTTTGTTGTACGTCGGTGCCTTGCTGTTTGTCGGCCAAGTCCGGATCGAGTATCTCCTGACCAGCCGTGCCGGCGGGCAGCATGAAGAACAGTAGCGCAAAGGCCGGCGACACACGGCAAAAACGCAGAATTCGGTGCGGATGGAGGGTCATAACGATGCTCTTGAATACCATTCGATTCAGGAAATGCATCAGTCGGGCTGACTCAGGCGACGCACGCGGGCGTACAACACAATGAGCAGGACACCGCACAGAGTTGAACTGATCCACCACGCAGACGGAATCAGATTGAATGTCTGAAATCCTTCCGCTTCGATCGCGCTCAATGCGGCCGCCAGGGGATTCAGTCGGAGCGTGCTTTCCACCAGTGAATGGCCGAACGGGGCATCGAGATTGACCCAGACCAGCAGCGTTCCGGCAAAAAGTGAAATCAGAATGCCGTACGCTACAGTCGTCGCCACCGCTGTGGAACGAAAGAAACTGCTCACCGTCGCGCTGATCAACATTGACAGCAATGCGGCAAGAATCAGGCTCACAATCACCTGCCTGACTTGCGCCTGCAGGTTGGGTTGAATGAGCATAATCACGGCATAACCCGGCAGCGTTGCACACAGGAGCAGCGCGAGTGTCAGCACGACGCTGATGAGTTTGCCACTCAGAATTCGGCCAGCGCTCATCGGAGTTACGCGCAGCAGATTCCAGCTGCCGCTTTCCATTTCCCCCGCGATCATACTTGCCGCAAGTCCGGGCGTGAGCAACACGATCAGTGCCACCTGCAGCACAATTATGATGGCTCCCGTAAAGTTGACACCCCGTGACTCAGCACCACCGGCGGACGCCAGCGTCAGCATCAGTGACAACACGGCGCAACCGGCAATGAGCCGCAGCAACCAGTGCAGCCGACCAAACTGACGACAGCGAAACTCTTTGACCATCACGGGATTCAGGAACAAGGGAATTCCCTTTGAGCGACGCTGCGGATCGACCAGATAGAGTACTCGTCGCGCGGTCCGAATGCCCAGCGACTGTTCATCAGTGATGCTGCCCTGAGAGCGAGATCGATCGACCAGCGAGTGACTCAGACGCACAATGCACACAATGCTGCCAACCAGAATCGATAAACCTGTCAACACCAGATACCAGAACATGACCGGACGACTTTCCGTCAACCCCGAACCTCCGATCGAACCCTGGTTCAGCATCTGCATCAGCGAAGGGATCGGGGAAATCAGCTTGAACCATCCAGCACCGCGGGCGATGGGGCTGTCGCTTCCCTTCAGAAAGAAATCGGGAAACGTGGGCACGATGGTTAATGCAAATGTCACCCCGTAGCTCCAGCGCAGAGCGGCTTCGGTGCTGCGACAAAAAGTTCCAACCAGAATTCCGAGCACGATCAGTTGCGTGCATACGAGCAGCAGGAATCCATAGAGTCGAAGCACATCTGTCAGTGTCAATCCACCCATCAAAAAACAGCAGGCCATTGCGGGCAGGGTTGCAAACAGCAGCAGCACCACAAAGCCCAGCATCGCCCCGGCCTTACCAAAATAGATCGATGCGCGCGAGAGCGGAGAATTCAGCAGCAGTTCCAGCGTTCGCCCGCGTACTTCATTGACAAGTGATGTGGACGGAAATACGGGCACGATCAGGATTGCAGCCCCCAGCATGGCGTACGTGAGCCACTGCCATGTCTCGCGTGCCTGCTGTCCGTTGAGGTCGGAAATACCACTGGATGGCCACTTCAGAATCACAACTGTGGCAAACGCAATTGCAGTAGTGACCAGAATGAGCAGCGTTCTGCGATTGCGCAACAGCCCGAGGAGTTCGCGTTCGATGATCACAAGACATCCGTTCATCGTGCCACCTCCCGAGCCGGAAGCGTCGATGCTGCCGAAGACGCAATAGACTGGCCAGCGCGTTCCGCTTCAGCCACGCGCGCCGCCGAGACAAACGCTTCTTCCAGATCACCAGCGACTTCACGGAACTGCGCGACTTTATCGCCTGCCACAATGAGCTGTCGCAACACGTCAGCCATGGTTTCGTCAGACGCCGATGTGCGACATCGAATGATGAACTCTGTTGCTGACACCGTGACTTCCGCCGTCGGCTCCAGTATTTTTTTCAATTTGTCGCCAACCTGGGTCAGTCCCGCTGCTGACAGAAACTGTATCTCCATCGTTCGCAGCTGAGAAAGCTCCCGCGTGACTTCCTGCAGCGTGCCAAACGCCCGCAATTTGCCACCAGCGACGATCGCAACTTTGTCGCAGATTCGTGACAACTCCGGAAGAATGTGACTGGTGACGATCAGTGTTTTCCCCTCCGACGCCAGCCTCAGCAGGATATTCCGCATCTCGATCCGTGCCTCGGGGTCCAGACCGTTCGCCGGTTCATCCAGAATCAGAACTTCTGGTTTGTGCAACAACGTGCGTGCGATCCCCACACGCTGCTGCATCCCGTGACTCAGACTTTCAACGTAGCGATCCTGCATCCATGTCGAATTGGTCAGCTCCAGTACCTCGGCAATACGGTTGCGACGATCTTTGCGCGGGATCCCGAAGGCCGCACCGAAGAAATCCAGATACTCCCGGACGCGCATGTTGTCATACGATCCGAACTTGTCAGGCATGTAGCCGACCAGTCGTCGCACTTTAGCAAGATCCCGCACGCAATCCGCGCCGGCAATTTTTGCGACACCGGACGTCGGTCGCGACAACCCGACCAGGATTCGAATGGTGGTCGTTTTACCAGCCCCGTTCGGCCCGATAAAGCCCAGGATACTGCCGCGATTGAGCGTCAGCGACAGATTATCCAGCGCCACGAACTCACCGTAGTGTTTCGAAAGGTCACGAATTTCAACGACAGGCGTCTCGTCGGTCATAGTTCGTCTGGAATCTGTTGAAGGAGGCGAGGGGGAACAGGAAAGTTTGCTGGATTCTTCGGTTTACGATGCGCCGGTACGGGACGAATTCGGTTCAGGGGTTTTCAGCCGTTCGTCGGCCGATCAGCGTCAGTCCCAGGCGCGATATTTCCCAATAGTCGTTTTGTGTTTCTGAGACATCCTCATCGGCAGCAGGCTGCGATTCATTCAGTTCACTGACGTCCAACGCCACATACAACCGGCCTTCGCGGAGAGACTCGCGGATCAGGTCCGCCGGAACCGAGATGGACTGTGTACCAAGCGGACTGTCCAGGCTTTTTACTACCGCCTGCGATTCAAAGCTGCCTGCAGACACCGTGACCGTTCGCGAACCTGCTCGAATGAACAATTCGAGTTCAGCACTTTCCACTTCGAACGGAAGACACACCGCAGGGATCTGAAACTGCATGAATGATCGACTGCTGGCCTCGGTCTTTGACCACTGACGTCTCCCGTTATCGAAGATTGAACTAAACCCGGCCCCTTCGGAATCCTGTATTGTGCGAAGCGCAATGAACGGCGAGGGAATCGTGATCCGACTATCAATCTTCGGTTGTTGCATCCGCAATGGATGCACGACGAGCAGCGAACGCTGCCGACGCACGTCAGAATCGCCAATATTCAGCATCTGACGATTCGATTGAGCCCAGAACAACAGACTTGCTACCTGCGGAAATCCCTGAACGCTTGCTGTATTCTCGAACACCGAAGCATAGACCTCGGCTCGTCGCCGCTGCTGATCAGAAACCAGCGTGCCGCCAGTGAAATTTCCCACCGCCAGCACGTCCTGCGGCGTACCTCGGAACTGACCAGCGGAGTCAAGTACAAGACTCATGCGATCGGGACTCATTCCCGCGATAATCAAGTCGCCAGTTTCCGACAACCCACCAGAGTCCAGGGTTCCGACAACACCTTTTTCATCGAACGTAGCTGTGACCGACAACGGACGCTGCAAAGTTTCCAGCGATCGTTCGGAAAACGTCCGAATTCCGTCGGGTGGTTTGAGACCTTCCCAGTGGCAACTGTCGATGCCGGTCCATACAAGTCGTCGATAATTGCGGTTAGTCGGATCAGGATCCACCTCCACGATCGTGCCATCTGTGCTCGAGACGTTCATTGGTTCCGATCCGAAGTCAAATACCGACGCATAGCCGTCAGAGACCAGCCGTTTTGAACCGGGCACGGATTGAACGAGCGCCGTTTCAATAACGGTTTTAGGTGCTACACCTCGCCCAAGCGAGCCTAGTCCTACCGCTGGAATGGCCACCAGAATCGCGATCACCGGCAGCAGCAGAATGAGGCGTTCCCCTTGTTCGCGACGCTGCAACCAGACTCCCACAACCAATAATAGAGCGGGAAAGCAGAGTGTCAGACCAATTGCGGTAAAGCGCGATGGAATTCGATAGCCGATAACGCTGGCGGCTTGTTTGGTCACAGAATCCTGCCGCAAGAAAGGTTCCTGACGATTCATGAACAATGCCGCCTGGAGGGGTTCCGCAGATGGAATCAAACGAAACTCGGGTGCGTCTTCCTGCGTTCGTGCTTGACGTAAACAGAATACAGATGAGTCGACAGTGGTAACAACGACGGTGCCGCGACCAACCGAAATACGCATCGCAACCGGCCAGCCGTCGATGCTCCAGAAGACTTCGCCATTTTCCTGGACGACGCGCACATAACGGATGGGTTCATCGAACGTTCGTTCGACTTCCCGTGTTGGGTATGTCTGTTTGCGGTAGTCCGGATTGAGAGTCAACAACACAGAATTCGTCGTCGTCTCACCGACGACCGACAGTGGAAGTGCATCGTCCAGCAGCGAACGCGCTGCATCGAGCCCTGTGCGATCCAGACGAACCCATAATCGTCCGCCACGCTGCAGCCACGCGCGAATGGAGTCAATCGCGTCCGGATAGTGGACCAGTTGTGACGCCGTCACGGTCAGCTGATCGAGCGGTTCCAGGCACTCCCCATGCGAACTCAGATCTGCCAGATTGATGGTAGTCACGTTCACCTCCTGGCGCCGTGAGTACGACATGAGTCTCAGCAGATTCAGTGTTGAAGCCTGGTGTTCGTTCGGTTCGTCGATGTCCGGCAGAAAACCGGTCAGGCCAAGCAGGGGACTAGGCGTGATCAGCCCTGAATACGTCGGAATGAACTCATCGTCCCTGCCTCTGTGGATCAGACCGTCCTCAGCGCCGGTCGGGAAAATCAGATATGCAAAGTCGCTGAGTGACGTATCGGCCGCGCCCACGCGAACAGGCCACGAAGTTTCGAAAGTCGATCTGGCCGGGACGGAAACTTTCTTCGCATACTGAAGTCCTCCGGTTGCCGGTGGCGTGACTACGATCAATGCCGTCTGGGTTTCGGAGCCTTCATTCGTGACTATCGCCTTGGTCATACCCCAGCGACTCGAAACATGTCGCCCGATTCCACCCGCGTTCATTCGCAGCTTCAGCTCCGGTTGAGCCGCAGGTGTCGGTTCATCGCCGCACACGCTTTGAACCGAAATCAACAGCAAGGCCGATAGGAATACACGCGACAGCCCGAGACGGACTATCTTGATTCCTGAGTTCACAGAGACAGGTCGGCATTGATACGACGACATAGGTTTGCTCGACAGGTACATCGGTTTGTGCGAAACGCATGTTTGGAAAAGGGATTGCAGCCACCAACGCGAACTTTCACAACTCAACGGGAGCTCGATCTCGAAAAACGTCAGTATTCGTGCAAACCAGCCGTACCAGGTTCAAAACTGTCAGGCCAGCAGTTCCTGAATCACAATCGCCTGCTCAACGCCTGTGAGCTTTGAATCCAGTCCTTGAAATTTATAGGTGAACCGAGCGTGATCGATGCCCATCTGATGCAGCAGCGTGGCGTGAACGTCATGCACAGAGACTCGATTTTCGACGGCATGATAACCCAATTCGTCTGTGGCACCGTAGCTGAAGCCCGGCTTGAAGCCGCCACCGGCAAACCACATCGTAAATCCTGCCAGATGATGGTCTCGCCCATTTCCCTGAGCCATCGGCGTGCGGCCAAATTCCGAACCGAACACGATGATCGTGTCCTTCAGCATGTCGCGTTGCTTCAAATCCGTGATGAGTGCTGCGACCCCCTGATCAACTTCTTTGGCAGTGCCGGCAGAATGCTCTTTGACAGAACCGTGATGATCCCAGTCGCGATGGTACAGTTGAATAAATCGCGTACCGCGTTCGGCCAGGCGACGTGCCAGCAGACAGTTGGAGGCGAACGAACCGTCGCCGCCCTTTGTCCCGTATAAGTCAAAAATGTGATCCGGCTCTTTGCTCACATCCATGAGATCGGGTACGCTCGACTGCATTCGAAACGCCAGTTCGTACTGACTGATGCGCGTCGCGATTTCCGGATCGTGGTACCGATTGTCGGCGATGCCATTCAGCTTCTGGACGGCATCGACGACGTCTCGTTGTTGCTTCTGTGTCACGCCTTTCGGATTACCGACATACAGCACCGGATCGCCCGTGCCGCGAAATTCCACGCCTTGAAACTGGCCTGGCAGAAAACCGGAATGCCATTGTCGCGCCGCGATCGGCTGCTTCTGTCCAAATCCTCCGGTGGACACCATGACGACGAACCCCGGCAGACTTTCGGATTCTGCCCCAAGGCCATACAGCAGCCACGAACCCATCGCCGGACGTCCGGCAATCATGGTTCCGGTATTCATGAATGTGTGAGCTGGATCGTGATTGATCGCATCCGTATGCAGCGATCGGACGATGCAGATATCATCGGCACATTTTTCGCCCAGCATCGGCCAGATTTCTGCAATCGACTGCCCCGATTGGCCCCATTGTCTGAAAGGGTGCTGAGGCGCGAAGCAGTTGAGCTTCTGCCCCTGAAGCTGGGCGATCTGTTGCCCCTTCGTGACAGACTCCGGCATCTCCTTGCCGTTGAGTTCAGTCAACTTCGGTTTGTTGTCGAACGTGTCGATGTGTGTCATTCCGCCGGCCATGTAGAGCCAGATGATCCGCTTGGCACGCGGTTCAAAATGCGGCGGGTTGAGAACACCGTTCCAATGCGGTCCCGTCGCATCCTGCGCTGCGTGATTTTGTCCGGCCAACAATGACGTCAGGGCCATCGAACCAAGGCTGAGACCCGAATTTCGTAAGAATGTCCGCCGAGCGATATGAGCAGGAAGTGAAATCATAGGAAGGACTTTCGTGCAGAAAACACTTGCAGGATTACCGCGAATGTTAATGATGGCATGCAGAAATTGCGACTCATCGAACAAATCACCTTGCACACCTGTCAGGGGAAACGCCGTCTGGTTCTACTGCTCAGTCAGTCGTGTATTGACGTGTGCCACTGGCTCTGCCAGTGCTTCCTGCAAATGGGGGAGCACTGGCAGAGCCAGTGGCACACAACCTATCAATGAATGAGTGACAGAGCACTACGCGACATTATGCACACTGCGGCGGGACACCAGCCAGGCCGACAGCCACGTCAGCATCACGGTTGCGATGACAGTGACGGAAACACACGCCAGCATGGATGGCAATTCCGCCGTTACCGGCAGAGTCGTGTCATACAACAATCGCCGCAGTCCGGCCACGCCATACGTCAGCGGATTGGCGCGGATGAGCCAGAACAGCCAGCCGGAATCTCCGCCAGGAAAAAATGCGCCGGACACCAGCCACATCGGCATCAGGAAAATACTCATGACGGCGTGAAATCCCTGAGTTGAATTCATGGGCCATGCGATGATAAATCCCAGCGCTGTGAGTTCGGCAGCGATCAGCACCAGAAACCCGGTTGCCATTAACATGCGTGTCACTGACCAGGTCACCTCGATCGGTGAACCAAGCCCGATCGCAGAAATCAGCGGTCCGATGAGCAGGAACAAACCGGCCTGTAGAATGGAGAGTAATGTGCCAGCGGTCAGCTTGCTCAGCACAATCGTCAACCGCGAAACCGGCGCCACCAGGACTCCCTGCAGAAATCCTTCCCGGCGGTCTTCGATAATTGAGATCGTGGAAAAGATGGCCGTGAAGAGTACGATCAGTGCCGCCACGCCCGGCAGAAAATATTCCTGATAGCTGACGGTGTGCGACAAGCCGTCGGCCCACGACGGTGCCTTGAAGGAACTCCTCAGCCCGGCACCGAACAGAATCCAGAAAATGATCGGCTGTCCTACCGCACCGATCACGCGCGTACGTTGTCGCAGAAAGCGAATCAATTCCCGCTTTGTCAGCGCCACGACGGCATTGTATTGAAGAGGTTCACTGGACATTCGTGTCTCCGGTCTGTGAAAGCGATCGACCAGTGAGCTCCAGAAAGACATCCTCCAGCGACGGGCGAGTGAGTTCCAGACTGAGAATCTGATCGCCAAACGACTTTATGATCTCACGGATCTGTTCGGCAGGATTGCTCGCGCGAAGTGTGATGCGATCACCCTGCAACTCAACATTGCCACCGATCATCACCCGCAACGAATCCAGATGGCTCGCAGCATCACGCAACCGCACCGTCAGACGCTCCCCATCCAACCGACCCTGCAATTCCATGGGAGTGCCCTCAGCCACCGTGCGGCCGCGATCCAGCAGCAGCACGCGGTCGCAGAGTTCGGCTTCCGGCATCAGGTGCGTGGCGACAATGATCGTCGTTCCCTGCGTCTGCTGTTGAGCAGTCACAAGTTCCCAGAATTCCTGCCGGGCACGTGGGTCCAGTCCACTGGTCGGTTCATCCAGCAGCAGCACCTTCGGATTATGCATCATCCCTTTGGCAAGTTCCACGCGACGCTTGAGTCCTCCGGAGAGCGTGCCCACGATAGTGTGCCGGCGATCGGCGATTCCAAATTGTTGCAGCATGTCTGACACGCGGTTGTTCAGCGTCGCACCAGACAAGCCATAAATGCTGCCGTGGCACTTGAGGTTTTCCGCAACTGTGAGTCGCACGTCCACTGCCGGCGACTGAAACGTTACACCCAGTTGTCTGCGAACGGAAGACGGTTGCGTCGTCACATCAAATCCGCAAACCGAAAGTTCGCCCGACTGCATGGGGATCAAGGTTGCCAGCAGACGAAAGAGTGTCGTCTTGCCGGAACCATTCGGCCCAAGCAGCCCGAAGAGCGTCCCGGCGGCGACAGAAAACGACACTTCATCCAGCGCGGTCTGAGTTCCGTAGTGGTAGCGAATGTCTCGGGCGAAGGCGATCGATGTCATAGGGATACGTTGGACAACGCTCGATAGCATGTCCAGCCAGCTCCCGTCGCAAGTCGTGAATGTCTCAGAAATCGCAGGGTGCGCTGCGCATCAACCCAAACATTGCAATTGGTTGCGCTATGCGGTTCTCTTCCCCGCACTAAAAATCACATTTGGGAGAATGAAGCATGCCGAATGAATCCGGGCCAGTGCAGAGATGAATCATTCAATAGAACTCTCTTATGTTCAGTTCGGAACTGCTGATTACGTCAGATTTGGACACGGCTCATCAGACCGACTTGACTCCTGACGACTTTCTGTAAACCTTTTCCGCCCGGGATAACGTACGACGCGCACTTCATTTATGGCTGAACCATAACTCCACGGGTATCCATCCCGGCAATGAGCGTTTGTTTGTCCCCGGCGACCATTTGGAATATGGGATTGTTGAATTTTCAACCCGTTCAAGGCGATGACGATGTGGCAATCGGGTTTCATTCTCGGTCGCAAAGCGGATACTCTCTGGTTCCTGGCCCTTCCTTACCTGGCGCTGGCCACAGCGTTCGGTTGCCAGCAATGGCTGTCGGCAGTGGCCATGGCGTCCATTTCACTGTGGATCACGATCCCTCACCATTTTGCCACATGGGTCCGTGCATACGGTATTGCTGAAGACCGACAACGTTGGAAGATGCAGCTGATCGCAGGCCCGTTAGTGATCTTCGGAATGGCAATGATCGGTCTCAAATGGGCTCCCCTCACAGTTCTGTTGGTGGCCATCCTTTGGGACAAGCAGCATGCACTGATGCAACAGCATGGGTTTGCCCGGATTTACGACTTCAAGGCCAAAACCGGCAGTCCTTCCACCGCCCGATTTGATCTCGCTCTGAACTGGATTTTTTTCTCCAACTTGTTTCTTACCTCACCCTTCTTCACACCGATCTGGCTGCGTGAACTGTACCGTCTGCAAGTGCCAATTTCGGCAGATGCGGTTCGCGTTATTCAACACATCAGTTGGTCCGTCACCGCATTCTATTTGTTGATTTACCTCAGTCATTTATGGAGTTCAGTCCGCTGTGGATATCGCATCAACCCGGTGAAATACATATTCCTTTCCTCGAGCTATTTCGTGTGGTACTTCACCGCATGGCAGGTTTCGTCCGCCCTGCAGTATTCCATTTCAGTGCAGATCATGCATGGCGTTCAGTATATCGTGATCTCCTATTATTACACGCGGCACAGGATGCGGCGATCGGGCGATCCTGAAAGCTGGGCCGCATTTCTTGTGCGGCCCGGAAACCTCAAAATCTTCCTGATGGCTGGCGTTTTTTACGCGGCGGTCTATCAGGTGATTGTTGGCCAATCCCTGGAAGAATTCGGATTTGGAGTGTTGCACCTGCAGCATCAATATTCGAAGCCCATCCGGCACCTGGCGATTGAACCGATGCAACTTGACGCAGCCTTCGATCTATTTTCGGCCTCCATTGTGGAATTGACTTCGTTGACACACTTTTACTTTGATTCATTCATCTGGAAGGTTAGTGATCCTAAGACGCGGGAGGGATTGTGATGTTGAACTCCTGGTTACAAGTTGTCTCCCTTTGCCGGACAATTTTCAGGAAACTTCGCCCGTTCAAATTTCTGTTCGTGGTTTACGGTTTGGCCAGTGCCGTCGCCATTTGGGAGATCTCACATCGTAATGACGCCGTCGATCTGTTTCTGAATCCGCAGCCCAACTTTACAAACACGGTTTGCGAACTCTATCCGTTCCGAGCGGAACCTCTGTACATGAAAGCGGTTCAGGCGGGATTGTGTGCACAGTCCAGGGATCCCGTTCCGACCGTTTGCCGACAATTCAACCGGCAGAAAATCAGGCAGGCAGTCGAAGACTACTTCCAACAGGGGCTAAAGACTGGCGTCAAAAGCGTGGAACGGATGTACTATGACTACGTACAGTTTCTTGTTGTTTCAGGCGGGACGAATTCCGAAATTGAAGCGGCCTACGAGAAGTGGCGTACGAATTTCCCACTGTCTAATTTGCCTGATCCGCGTGAGGTGCCACCCTGATGCCATTCGCTCTGCCGTTTCGGCGAGCTCAGAATGCCGGTTCATCGACAAATTAAGTGCGCGTCGTAAGTTTCTGTCGCGGCAAGGGTTTA
>CAZFDW010000113.1:0-14558 GCA_964517865.1 uncultured Chitinophaga sp. | reverse complement strand
AACGTGGACCTTGCCTTTGTACGTCTTTTTGATTTCCGCAACATGCACGGGGCGTATGTCTGGCTTGCTCATGACGGATTTGTAGCGGCAGGAAAAACAAAGTCCAGGAAAATCTTGATCTTTTCTGGCTACACATGTAATTTGATAGTTGCCGTTCTTTGACAAAATCCCAGTCTTCTACCGCTCAAAGCTCATTTTGGAGCCGTTCAAGTTCGGTCTAACTCAGGGCTGGTCGAACGATTGAACAACCAACCGGAAGACGGCGGCATCATGTCTCACCCAAATCCTTCCGCAGCGAGTTCGTCCGCAGTGTCCCGCGCGACGAACCGGCCTCCGAACTCCTCGCTTGCAACAGAAGGTGACGAGGCAACTCGGGCAAGAATGCCCAAGCTGCAGAGGTGGCGGTCATTATCCGCATCCTTGCCGAAGGCGAATTCCTGCTCCTGCTCCTGAGCCTTTAGCGCGACAGACAGCCCATCAGATGAACTGTCATAGCTTCGCATTTGCTTGAAAATTTGCAGAAGTGCCCTTGGCCTATCTGCCATCAAGCCAGAATCTAAAAGCATCGAACGCCATCCCCAGTTGCTCTGTCTCAAACGACTTATCGATCAAACCTTCCAGGTATTCGATCTCCTTCTCCTGAGAACTGATCTCCAGTGAAAGAGCGTACAACGCACCGTAATATTCTCGCATTCTGCTAAAGATTCTTTGCCGAGTATCCTGACGGCCACCATTCTCTTCAGCAAAAATCAAACTCCGTTCTTCCATGGCTGCCAGGAGCGTAATAACACTTACCTCGTTGTTGCTCGTCGCTCTCTGAACTCCGTATCCTTCAACGCGTTGCAGGTTCAATGATTCGAGAAACTTCACAACAACGAGCTTCAGCGTTCGAACATAGTTTTTCGCTCTCTGGATCTCCGGTGCTTTCATTGGAACTTCCTGCCACTTACCATCCAGTTCGATTTTCTGATCCAGAATCTGGGCCTTTTGAATGCTAGCAACTTGTTCTTCAAGTTCACTAATGGCTTTCATCAGTTGCTTTGCCGGCTCATAGTCGTCCTCGTCGGCGCTGATGCAGGCTTTTTTAGCAGCCGTAATGTTGTCGATGTTAGTCTTGAACAGCTCGGGATACATCTTGAAAATCGTCGGCCAGTCCAATGGCAGCACTTCCAATTCCACGCTCTTTCGGAAATTCAATTGAATCGGAAGACGCTTACCAAGTTCTCCTTGGCGATAACAATCTATTTTGGACAACAAATCGGCTGGAAGCATCAGTTCACTCGAAATCTCCTGAAGCACTTTCAGGCGTTCCGACTGTGCCTGAGTTCGGCTGCCTTCCGGGATATCTTCTATTTTCTGCAAAAACATTTCGTGCTGGAGAGCCGCAGTTCCCAGGCATTCCTGTAAGGCGTTGAGACCGGTGCCGGACGCAATACTTCCTTTCAGTTTCTCAGGTGGCAGGCTGACCACATAACTGACCGTTCGCTTTCTCCGTTCAAGAAACCGATCGACATCAACACTGCGGTTTGCAAATCGAGGGCCATTTGGTGCCAATGGATCGTCAAATCCCTTGATCGCCCAACCTTGAAGATCCAGCATTTCCTCCAGTTTTTGGCGTTCATTTGCACGCTGGTCGGCTATCCTTTTTCGTTCTCCGGCAAGAGTTCTGATTCTGACTTCAGCCCTGTTGGCGAGCTCTTCATCAGCACATCCCGACTGGGGGATCTGCATAAACATGGCAAGTATTGCTATCAACACGGAACGACGAGCAACCATCGGAGATTCTTTCACACTACGGGGAGAAAGCTTTAATTCGATCAACCGGGATAATGAGAGCATTATGCGAATCGCGGGAGTAGAAGGTACCAAGGAATCCACCGTTCGCACTTACCGCGGCATGTCCATGAATCTTCTGAGGCATGCCGCTGGTTTTGATAAGTGGATGAATTGATAGCGAGCCGCTTGAAAGCGGTTCCAGATCTTCAACGATGCTCCCTGTGTACTCCGGCATCGCGATTGAAGAAACAGCTTTTGGTTCCGCTGGTATCAGGTAACCACATCGCAGTATCTTTTGCAGAGATGTAGAGCTGAATTCTGATTTCCACTCATCATCCCGGGCAATTTGATGGATTTGCGTCGTCTTCAGAGGCAATGGTTTCGGAAGCCGAATTATCCCAACGTCGTACTCCTCGCGTGTGTCTGTGAACTCCGGATGTACCCAAAACTGATCCACATCTTCGAACCCGCCAGTTTTAGATTCTCCGAAAAGGTGCGAAAAAACGACGACTGACCATTTTCGTTTTTGAATGATTTGAACGGCCGTGCCTGTCGTCACAACATACGAACCCGTCGGGCTCCAGCCAGCACAAAATGGAAGAATTTCCGTCTGTCCGTCCTCTGAAGATTTCAAACCAATCCACACACACTGATCCCGGACAGACTCGGCGATCGCGGCGTAATCAATGGACGGCGCATCTGGCGGAAGAGCAACTTCACCGGCGATAGTTTTTGTGCCTTCGCCAGCCTTCGCGTCGCCAGGTTCCGTGGACGATATCTCAAGGGGGGAAGCCGGATCAGGCGGTTGTTCGACTGTTGACCGAAAGACTTGCCTGGACAGGACGACGCCGATCACCACAGCGACACAGCCTGCGGCAACGTACGAGATGAAAAGAAAACCAGCATTCGAATTTTGCCGCGACGCACCCGGTTCACGGGCGGTGTTCAGACTGTTCTGCTGGATTTCTCGAGAAACTGAATTCGCCACAGGCGTCTTAGCGAACACATCGGCGTGCCCCACCAGAGATACGATGCGAACCTTTGGACCACCTTTACCGAACTCAATGACTGCGTTGTCCTGAATTGGAACCACACCTTCGATTCGGCCTTCGCCCAGCCACGTCCCATTTGTCGAATTGAGATCCTGCAAACAGAATCGTCCCTGAATGGACAGAATCTCAGCATGGCGTCCTGAAACATAGTTGTCGTCAAGTTGGACGTCGCACTCATCCGAGCGACCAAACACGACCGCGTCTCCGGCGGCCGTGTAGACCTTGCCTTTCTCACCATTTGCTCGCAAAATGGAGAATGACACCTGCATCAGATCACCCTGAAACGAATTCGCTGTTCGCCGATCTGAAAGGCTGCTGAATTCCCCAGTCGCCGTTCCGAGATTGCCACCCACAATCCATTGAGAGACTTGTTGTCTTCGATAACCAGACCTTTATCTGTTAATTGGACGCAGGCGTGGACGCGATTGACCGTTGGGTCATCCGAAATCACTATTTGACATTGGCTAGAATCGGAGCCAATTTTCGCACCGTCACGGGGGAACGGAAAATCGACTTCGGTACCATCATTTGCAATTCGAACCAATGCGGCAGTCTGTCGCTTGAGGTCCTCTGGGCGTGGGGCCTGCCATCCTCGCGTTCCCGCCGGTATCGCTCCGGAAGGCTCATTTCCACCATGAGCCATCGCAGCCCGATACGAATAGCGGAACGACCCGATGAGGATCGGAACACCAACCTGCAGGTAGTTCTTGCCAACTCGCAGAAACGTTCCATTCGTGCTGGACATATCCGTCAGGAACCAGTGGTATTCTGAGTTGATAAGTCGACGGGAAACCATGACATGGTTCCCGGAGATCTGACTATCGTGCGGGATCACGATCTCTGCATTCGTGCGCCCGATTGTCACATTGTCGGCTCGGATACGAAACTCTTCGCTTCGGTCACCGCCGTCATCCAGCAATTCAATCATCGCCATCGGAGGACGCTGATGCGGCCGAAAACGAACCACCGCATCCGCACTTTCAGAGCCCGCATGTTCATCCACGCTCTCTCTTCGGAGAGTGCTAGTCGGCTGGACGGGCTGCGGGGGTTCTACCTGTGGAGCACCGGCATAAAGCGTTGGCTTTATGGGACGACGATTCATGGCGAAAATTCCAATAGCAAAGTCACGGACTCAGTTCCAGCACTACACGAAAACCGTAATATGGGCCTGCCAGATCAATGTTGCCGTTGCGCCGCGAAGCGCTACGAGCTTGTTCCGCATGACTGTTCCAAGCACCGCCCTTCAGGACATGACCAGTTCCAGTTGTGGGCCCTTGTGGATCCAGGTTTGGGCTCTGCTTGTAATAGTCGGGGGCATAGAAATCCTGGCACCATTCCCAGACATTTCCGTGCATATCAAACAGCCCAAATGGGTTGACAGCACTACTTTGGCCTACAACTTCTGTCCGTTGCTGGAACGGACCTTTTTGGGAAACATCGTGCGGGTGATTGCCATCGACATTGGCATCCGCTCCGTTGAGCGACTTCCCAAACGAATACGCCGTTTCAGAACCGGAACGACAGGCGTACTCCCATTCCGCCTCTGTGGGAAGCCGATAGCGGCGATTCTGGTTCTTCTCCGGAATCAATTTTGCTAATTCCTGACAGAACTCATTCGCTTCCAGCCAGGAAATTGATTCGACGGGTAAATTCGCAACATCTCGGTCGGAGAGAGATTTAACAAAGTCTGAAGAATTCCCGGTCCGGGAAAACGCCGACGGACTCTTTGTCGCAAACCGCCAGCTGCCATCACGTTGAACTTTTTTGCGGTCCATCACTTTTTCATAAACTGACTGAGTGACCTCATAACGGCCCATATAGAACAGACGACTGATTTCGACAACATGCAGCGGCTTTTCCTCTGCCCCCGCAGAGCGTTCACTTTCGGGAGCCCCCATCTTAAACTGCCCAGCTGGGATCAGGACAAACTCCATTCCCACGCTGTTGCGAAGACTCTCTGGTTCCGGTCGATTGCTGTTCGCACTGCTGTCATCAATCAATCGAGTCTTTGCCGACGGAATAGCCACAAGCCTGAAACCTGCCGATTCATCACTCGCCAGGCTGCGGGACGCTGAACTGCAATCTGCCGGGCTGCTTTGAAACGAACCGCCGCGAACGACAAAAGTTTTTCCGTCAATTGCGTGGCAAAATTCGGAAACGTTGCCATGCATATCCAATAACCCAAATCCATTGCGTTTTCGCTCCACTGTCTCCGGAAGTGACTCGTCTCGGAGCAGTGCGATTCCTGCTGGCTGGATCTGACCTTCGCGGTTGAATACTTTGACATTGGCAAAGTGCCGGTATTTCCTGGCATCATCGCCTTCCGAAGATGGATTGAACGCATAATCAGTCTCAGTTCCGGCTCGACATGCAAATTCCCATTCGGCCTCGGTCGGCGGACGGTATTCGATGCCGTCCAGCATGGTGAGCCTTCGACAAAACTCCACCGCATCACCCGGATTCATTCGCCCCTGGGCGACTTTGCGCCCAAGGCTCACTTCACTGTCCATCAGCGAGCACCATTGCCCCTGTGTCACCTCTGTAACGCCGATATAAAAAGCATCCGCAACTTTAACTTCGGATACACCCTTCAGGAACTCGCCGGGCGGGATCAACCGAAATTTCACTCCCAGTTGATTCACAAATTCCTCCGGTTGCTGGCCCTGTTCCGCGACCAACTTCTGAGCGAGTGCAGCGGTTTCCGCAATTTGGCCCTTGTCAACTTCAAACGGTACAGTGAGTGGCAATAAGGGAACGACCCTTAGCACCAGATCGCTTGATGCGGTCAGCCCAGCAGCGTCTGCGATGGTCACCGTCATGTTGAAGACTGATTCGGGTACGCGATACGAAACATCCCACGACAGTTCACCGGTGCGATCATTGATTTTCAGGCCATCAGGGAGCTCTCCCTTGAGAGTGAAGTAAACATCGTTCGCTGGAATATCGGGATCGATGGCCTCAATACTGTAGCGAAGTGATTTGTTTGCCCGAGCTACCTGGAGCGGGATCGCTGAGACAACGGGAGGCAAGTTCACCTCGTTGGCTGTGACAGTCAACTCGCAGATATCGTCCACGATTTTCCCCGTTGAATTCGTCAGTTCGATGGTGATTGGAAATATTCCCGGCCCCTGAGATTCCGTCGGACTCCAGGTGAGAATCCCCGAGCCTGAGTCCAGTTTCATTCCAGCAGGGGCCCCCTTTTTTAGCTGAAGTCGCGACTTCCCAACTCGAGGCTGTGACGTAGCAATCGCCAACCGCAGGTCTGTCTCTTCATCTATCGTTGCATCGGGAACACTGACGATGGCCATTGCGACCGGTACGGAGGGTTTGCGCGGCTGATGATCGTTGGCCGGACTCGGTGGTTCGATTTCGACAGCAGATGCGGACGCTTTTTCGGACAGGAGCGAAGGTGCTGTCGGAGTACTCATGCGAAACATCGCGACACCCGCAAAAATCATGACCAGCATCACGAGGAATCCTGCACTCACAACTATCCATGGATGTCGTGTTGCGGCGGCAATTTTCGGCGCCTTCTTTCCTGATCGTGCAACAGCACTTGCTGGTATGTTGCCCGAGATATCTTCCGCCAAATCGGTTGATGAATTTGAATCTGCCAGCAATGGTGTCAGACCCAAGAGATCTCCCGCCACTCGTATAGCAGCTTTGCAGCCAGGACACTTAATCGTCTTCCCCGCATAGCGACTGCCAAGTCGGAGTCTTGCGCCGCAGCATGGACAATTCAGCTTTTGTGACTGAACGGGAATTGCCTGCGGGGCGGATGTGGCGGATCCAGCAGACGGTGTATTCACCAGGTTCTGTTCCAGCAACCCGGCCGCCAACTGGCAACACGACTCAAACCGGGCGTTCGGTTTTTTGGAAAGTCCGCGATTCACAGCAGCGACAGTCCGGGAGGTGGCCCCCGGAAATAAACTCTTGACGCTGGGCGCCGGCTCCGTCGATTGCTTCACCATGACCGCGCCCGGTTCTCCTTCAAACGGACGGCGACCACACAGGGATTCAAAGATCGTGACCGCAAGAGCGTACTGATCCACACGGTGATCAAACGGTTCGCCCATCACCAGTTCCGGAGCCATATACTCCGGAGTCCCCATGACCATTCCAGCTCCGGTGAGCGATTTACGCGACGGCTGCTGTGCCTCATGCTCGCCAATCACCTTAACGACTCCAAAATCACCAACATACGCATTTCCTTCGCGATCAAACAAGATGTTGCCGGGCTTGATATCCCGATGGACGTAACCTTCCCGATGGATGAAGTCGAGGGCAACCGCCACGTCCGGAAGCCAGTCGCGCATTGCAGCTTCAGACTGAAGTCCACTGGAAAGCCGATCTTCCAGGCTCTTACCTTCCAGATACTGCATCACGGCAAACGGCACACCGTCCTGCTCACCTACGTCCAGGATGCTGACAATACTCCGGTGCCGGAGTTTTACCAGGGAACGAATCTCCCGCTGAAAACGTGTTACGAATTCTGCATCTGCGAGCATCGCAGTGTGCGGAATCTTGATCACGACTTTGCTGTCAAGATTGTGGTCCGTCGCCAAGTACACCTTTCCCATACCTCCTTCACCCAGTAGAGACAGGATTTCATAGCGTCCGGAGGCCAATAATCTTTTTTGCGAGGGTTTCTGGCTCAATGAAATTCACGCCAGCTAGGGGATTGCCATGGGGTGTACGAGGGGCTGAATTGTCCTTAGAAATCAGGCCTTTTGCAAGGGGCTAAAAAAAGAAAACAAAAACGTGCAAGACTGGATGTCAAGATCACCAGCGCGACTTGCGGAATAGATGCCGTCGCTTCAGCTGAAGCACTCAGCCGTAGCACTTGCGTCCGGCGGCGATGGAAAGTACCTGTGACAGAAGTTCGCTATTTGCTGATCGCCCTATATTGATAACAACTTTCCCGTACCGAACTCGAACCTACGACCGACTGTTTAACAACGGGGTCGCAGATCTGGTGGAGTTCTTGAGTGTTTTGACCAATTCCTGCAAGTGGGTGGTGATCTTGTTCCGGGGGGGCGAACTTTGGCATTCGCCCGTTCGAAATGATGAGTTTAACGTCGATTGATCGTGCGCTCGTAAGGCTGAGTGATTCCGGACCGGTCGCGATCTCGGCTTCCGCCCGGGGGGCCTGTTCTGTCTGCGTCTGGTTCCTCAGGAATCTGGCGAAGATATAGCGGAGGCAC
Source organism: uncultured Chitinophaga sp. (assembly GCA_964517865.1). Lineage (GTDB taxonomy): Bacteria > Planctomycetota > Planctomycetia > Planctomycetales > Planctomycetaceae > SXXK01. Next base: position 6,526 of record CAZFDW010000113.1, on the reverse strand, counting down.
GGGGGATCGCGACTGGTCGACGTTTACCTGGTCGTGCTTCTTCACCCCGGGACCCGCCGAGTTTGGATTTCACCGAGCAGAGTGCGACCAGATTATCCAAACGCTGAAGTTCGCATGCCTGAACAGGTTTGTGATCCTGGCCGGAAAAACAAAGGTGTCAGGAACCGAATACGTCATTTTTGCCGGAAACGGTTCCTGACACCTTTAGTACTTTGCAGAGCGTCGAGTACTCCTTTGATGTAAGCCCAGACATGCAGATCGTTGCGGATCGCGCTGCTCACCAGAGTCATCAGATCAGCCGTGCGGACACCGGCCGCAAGGCTGCCGATGAACAGTGGTGTAGGCCCAGGGATCGCACCTGGGCCCCAACCCCAAACCGGACGTGCAAGATTTCCAAGCATCCGGCTTTCCAGAGTGTCTCAATCAGTGAGAACGTTGCAGCACTCGGTCGCATGCTGCCGCAATCCATTGCGGTTGATGCATCAGATCCATCAGGTTTCGGAAAAACAAAGGTGTCAGGAACCGAATACGTCATTTTTGCCGGAAACGGTTCCTGACACCTTTAGTACTTCGTCATACCAGCCAACGCCAGCCTTCAGGTCGTCTGCAACCTGCGGGTGAAATCGCAGTTGCTCAACCATCGACACGACGCCACAGTTCGTCTCGATCGATCGCAATCGATGGATCAGACTTCAATTCAGCCGACCTTCGTCGAACCTCTGTCGCTTGCCACGGATGCAGGACGATAGGCTCGTCAGAAGCCCCGATATCGTCCCAAAGCAACTCCACCAGTCGCAACTTCTCTTCGACAGGCAGGCTCCTGAGTTCTTTCAGATCAATGTTCATCTTAGCCTCATCGTGCAATTCAGGTTTTGATCTCGTTCGTCGCAATTCAACCACTCCCGCAGCAGTATACCCGCGAATTTGCAATGACGAAAGCTGCATCTTTGTTGAACGCGGCGAGAATCGCCGGCAGGTCGTGGGCAAAGGCCAGAGCGATGACGCGCTGAAATTGGCGTCGCTGCTTGTCCATGTTTTCGAAGAAGACAAGTGCGACTTCTTCCGATGGGACCGCGAATCGTTTGAATGGAAATTCTTGCGCGACGACGATAATCCGTTATCGCATGATGAAAAGAAAACAGTCGGCGAATTTGTGGCTGGCTTGGCCCTTGGCGTCGTCCTGGGTGCAGTGATTGATGAAGAGTTCAGGCAAAAGGGCGTGACGCAAGCCGAATTGGAATCGGCGATAAACGAATTACCGAAAAGCCAGCTGGTGCTGACGACTGACGGCAGCATTACTGCTGATGCGCCAGCGGAAGTGAGCGAGGACGGGAAGACGCTGACTCTCGACCTTTCGAAGTTTATCAGTGACCCACCGGAAAAGTGGTCGATGCGGATTGATGGTTTGTAACGCAGGTCAGCGCCCTGCAAGCATCGCGTGCCTTATTCACTCCACCACTGCGAAACTCGATAAGAATACGCTTGTAGCTGGCAATCGCCGATTTGCTGTCGCTGCGTTCCGATTGACAAACAGCCAAGTTTTGCAACGCAGCACACGCGGCCTCAGGATCAAGTTCAGACAGACTTTCTGCCAGATGATCCCATTGGATTATGGCTCCGTGCAATTCACCGGCCTCGCGCATCCTGTGCGCTTCATCGATCTGTTCCCAGCATCGGTCGTCAAATATCACAGTTGACGGAAATCTTTGCAGAGAAGAATTCTCCGGGTCAATGGCAGACTGGATGCGCATTCACAATGATGACAAATACCAGCAAACCACGCTGCGACGGTGATCACCACCTAGGCTTGCACCATCTCCCGCCGAACTCACTCATCAGGGCGTGTCATGAGTCAGATTCGTCGGGACGATCGACGGTCGGTCCGATACACTGGATCCTCCGAAGTCACCTGCGAACTCGCTCGGGTGAGACCGACCGACGTGAGTTCGCGTCCAGCCGTTCGCTGCTCCGGTCACATCGACCCACGCTGCGAACGAAGTGGCGACAATCCCGCAGCTGTAGTCCAATTGATGGCGACCCAAGCATGTTTTTTGGCCGACCATACGATTGCTGGAATCCGGTTGATTCGACAAAACAGCTTGCAGTTATTCCGGTGCACTTACTCCCTCAGGACTAATCGTCCTGAGTGAGTTAAAGCGTTTCGGACACTCACGAAACGTACCTCAAACACTCTCTCAACTCCGCTATTTCCACGTTGAAAAACTGGCGAACGGCCTGCCACCGGGGTGACCAGCGTGATATGCTTCGAGCGACGGATGATGGAGTAAGCAGGGGGAATTGCCGAGGATCAATACCGGAGGGTCACTCAGGAATACACGAAGGGGATTTTGTTTGAGTGAGTCAGCTTTTATTACGCCCTACTGATCTGTTTGACCTGGCGTCTGTCGCTGAGATTCGCCTTCAAGTTAACACTTTGAACATTGGTGCCTTTGGATGAATGAATTCCAGTTGAACCGGCGGCAAGCTCTCATCGCGAGTGGCCTGGGCACACTGAGTCTTGGCATGCCGGGAGTCGTGATGGGCAGCGACAAGGTTGACGCCTCAGGTCAGGCTGTCGCCTCGGAGAAGTCATGTATCTTTGTCCTGCTCTGTGGCGGGCCGAGTCACGTTGACACCTGGGACATGAAGCCAGACGCACCATTGGATTATCGCGGACCGTACGAACCGATTGCCACCAAAGTGCCGGGCATGCTTATCAATGAGATGCACACGGAACTGGCAAAGTTGACCGACCACTTCACGCTCATCAATTCCATGACCCATCCGGGCGCGATCAGCAATCACTTTGACGCGATGCACAATCTGCTCAGCGGCCAGTCAGAGAAGCGTGTGCAGGAGGGGCTGACAGACGAAACCCCCTACCTCGGCTCGTTCGTTGCCAAGCATAAACCGAGCACACGGAATTTCGTTTCGAATGCGTGGCTCATCAAATGCGTGGGACCGCCCGTCTTTTGCGCGCCCAACATTGGCATCGGCGGCTACCTTGGCTCGGCGTATGCGCCAGTGTTCGTCGGCTCGGAGAGTAACCATCCGGCGATGGAAAACTTCCAGCCGCCACAGATGTATAACCCCTACGACGAGAAACGATTCGACGAGCGCAAGTGGCTGCTTGGCCGCCTTGAGTCCAGCTTTCTGGATAAAGACCAGCAGGTGAAGGACTGGTCCGATCTGCGTGAGAAAACATACGACGCGATGACGCGATCAGAAGGCAGACTGGCATTTGATTTGACCCGTGAACCTGTCGCGGTTCGCGAACGCTATGGGATGCATCCGCTCGGGCAGAATCTGCTGCTCGCGAGGCGTATGGTGGAAGCTGGTGTCCGTTTTGTCACTGTCAACGGCTGGACCGGTCAGGCCGAACACGACAAGCAAGGCCCGCCGAGCAGCAGTTGGGACATGCATGGCGGAAATATGGGCATGGGTAACGCTTTTGGTAACGGCTCTTATGGCATGGGGTTTTGTTTGCCCCGTTTGGATCAGGCGCTTGCGGCATTGCTGTCTGATCTTAAGAGCAGCGGTTTGCTGGATAACACGCTGGTTGTCGTGACAGGCGAGTTTGGCCGCACGCCATACGTATTGAAGCAGGACCCGCCCGGACGCCAGCATTGGCCCAAATGTTTTTCCGCGATCATGGCTGGAGCAGGCATCGCCGGAGGGAAGGTGTACGGCAAATCCAACAAGTACGGTGAGTATCCCACCAGCAATCCCGTCCGCCCCGAGGAACTGGCCGCGACTATCTACCACGCCCTCGACATTCCCATCAACAATCCGCAGGACGCCAGTGGCATATCTCGCTCCCTGACCACGGGCAAACCGATCATGGATTTATTTGGGTAGCAGGTTGTTCCACCAGTGCCAGCCAATGATGCCATCATCGTCCATCGCTGGATTTTGCGTCCGGATTAAGCCAGAATCGATCACGCGCCATGCAGACGGGACGCCGCTGGGCGCATGCGACACTTTCCAGCTCTTTTGGGTACTCATTCCATGCGACAGCTTGTGACATGTTTTCTGTTCGTTGCGGTCTTCGCACTGAAAGCGGATGGTCAGACAAATTCTGCGACCCGCGACGTGCTGGTCGAGGCGTTGCACCTCCACGCCCCATTCGACGGCGACGCAAACGCGACGGTGTCTGCGGGTAGGGGTTTGATCATGACGGCCGATTCGCTGGAACGGACGATGCTCGTGCCCGGCATTCAACGCAGCGATGTCACTGTTGCGCGTGGCGAAGGCAGGTTCGGGGATTGTCTGAGGTTCGCCGGACGAGCGAAGGAAGTCATCTGCTTTGCCGGGACAGAAATGCACTATGCCGAAAAGGACTGGTCAGGAAGCGTGTCATTGTGGATGCGGCTTGATCCGGATAAGGATCTGCTGCCTGGATATTGTGATCCTCTGCAGATCACTCAGCATGCATGGAACAACGGTGCATTCTTTGTGGATTTTGACAAAGAGCTTCCGCGCGACTTTCGTCTCGGTGTGTTTTCGGACCTAAAGCACTGGAATCCAAAGGAGATTCCCTGGGAAGAGTGGCCCGTCGAGAAACGGCCGATGGTTACCGTGAAGAATCCTCCGTTCTCAAAGTCCGACTGGACGCATGTTGTGTTTACGTTTGATCATATCAATTCCTCCAGCGAGAGCCCGTCTGTCGCAAGTCTCTATGTGAACGGAAAACTTCAGGGAGCAATCCGACAGCCGCTTGTTTACAAGTGGGATCTCAGCAAAGTCTCTATCATGCTTGGAATCGAGTACATTGGAGATCTCGATGATCTCATGATTTTTCGCCGAGCCATCACGCCGGAAGAAGTCACTTTTCTCTACAAGTCTCCGACAAGTCTGTGACAAGTCTGTGACGGATGAATGAGTGGACGCGGTGTGTTTCGCTGCGGTGCACACACACCATCGTGCTCTGTCACGCATTCATGGATGGGTTGTGTGCCACTGGCTTTGCCAGTGCGCCTATGTGGAGGAAGCACTGGCAGAGCCAGTGGCACACATCAAAACATGAATGACAGATTACTACCTTCTACCCGACATTCCCCGCATCACAAGCTCTCGTACATGCAACTCGCAACCGTCCTGACGCCGATGTCCGACGAAAATCTGCAACTGGCCGCTCAGTGCGGAGTCACGGATGTCGTGCATCGATATCCGGGTTCTGACGCCCGAGTGCTGCAATTGGCGCAGGAACGCATTGCTTTGTTTGGTATGCGACTGGCTGTGGTCGAAGGTTACCTTCCGATAGAGAATATTAAGCTCGGTTGTGATGACGGGTCGGAGATCGAGGCGCTGAAGTTACTGATTCGTCAGATGGCCGATCTGGGGATTCGACTGTTGTGTTACAACTTCATGGCGGGCACCGACTGGTGTCGAACGCAGTTGGACGCACCGGAACGCGGCGGAGCCAAAGTCACGGCCTTTGATCTTGCAGAAGTGGAGCACGCCGTGCGCCTGGGCTATCGGCCACCAAATGCGGAATTCGATGTGCTGGCTCGACAACTGACTCCGGAAAAACTTTGGGAACAGCTCGAACGAATGTTGAACGAACTCCTGCCGGTCGCGGAACAATGCGGTGTGATTCTGGCCATGCACCCGGATGATCCGCCATTGCCGGAGCTGTTGGGGAAACCTCGGATCATGCACAACGTCGCGGGATTTGATCGGCTCTTATCGCTGGCTCCCAGCGCGTCGAATGCGATGTGCTTCTGTCAGGGGACGTTCGCCACGATGAACGTCGATATCCCGGCAACGATTCGACACTTCGGTTCGCACATTCAGTATGTTCATTTTCGCGATGTGCGGGGAAATGCGCATTCATTTTCTGAGACTTTTCATGACAATGGTCCGACCGATATGGTGGCGGCAATGCGGGCGTTTCGCGACATTGGTTTCGTCGGGCCCATGCGACCGGATCATGTCCCGCAAATGGTGGGTGAAGACGACGGTGAACCCGGCTATACGATGCTCGGACGGTTATTTGCCTACGGTTACATGCGCGGGCTGATGCAGGCGACGGAGTCGCGTTCCTGCTAAACTCTCATCTCAAATCTCAGATTTGAAATTTCAACCTGAGCTAATCGGGTTTGCGGCACTCTTCACGGTCAACTTCTATTCCATGGCGACAACTCAATATGACTGATGCACGACCCAATCCCTATGAAGCGCCAGCAGCAAATCTTTTTGAAGCGCCATCGGCAGTCGAAACAAACGAAGCTTTTCTCGTCAATGCCGGTCAACGTGATCACGGCTGCCTTCCGGACTGGCAAACGGGCGATCTGCCGGAGCCGCTGCCATTCAATGTACGCAACGTCCTGCGCACGATCGGGCCGGGAGCCATTCTGCTGGCAGCATCGATTGGCGGTGGTGAATGGATCGTGGGCCCGATGGTGGCAGTGAAGTACGGCACTGAGATACTGTGGATCGCTTCCGTCGGCATTTTTTTGCAGTTGATCTTCAACCTGGAAGCCATTCGCTACACGCTGTACTCGGGCGAACCAATTCTGACGGG
>CAZFDW010000112.1:0-14660 GCA_964517865.1 uncultured Chitinophaga sp. | reverse complement strand
GCACGAGCACGAGCACGAGCACGAGCACGAGTACGAGCACGAGTACGAGCACGAGCACGAGCACGAGCACGAGCACGAGTACGAGCACGAGTACGAGCACGAGTACGAGCACGAGCACGAAAACACGGGGAATTGTGAAATCAACGAGCCACGATGTCGGTAAAGACAAGGGCTGACCCCCCCCGGCTCGCCAACTTGGTCAGTCGCTTTCGCTAATTCAGCAGATAGCGATTCGCAATCGTGATCCTGCTACTGAACACTGAAAACTCTTCATTTCAGCAGATAGCGATTGGCAATTGTGATACCGCTGAGCATCGCGCCGACGATCCCGAGGAAACCCTGATCGGTTCCGCAGAGATACAGATTGCGAACCGAGGTCTGGCCGTTGACAAACTTCTGCGGCGCGCCATAAACGCAGCCGTTGAGGTGTCCTGTGAACCGGCGAATTGTGCGTGGAGTGAAGACGTCGGTGTCAATCACATGCGGACGAAAATCAGGCAAGTGCTTCACAGCACTCTGGATGATCTGTGAGTTCCAGTAATCCTTCGCGGCGACGTATTCTTCCTCGGGCAGATTCAACCAGTAGTGAGGATCTGCCAGAGCCGTGATGCGGATTCGTCCATCTTCCAGTGGTTGCGAATAGTCAAAATTATTTGGCGAGCATACGATACCGCTCCGCAGATCGACAGGCACGTTGGGGCGTTCGTAATGAAAGTCTTTGGAATCGCTGTAGAACACAATCGTGTCGCGGTGTCCCAGTGACGCTGGTTCGCAATCGAGCACGCTGATGGACTCCACGAAGGAAATGTCGCCGGGTTCTGCCTTCATCACCGGAGTGTTCGGATCGACCATCCGCATAGTTTCCGCCGCACCCGCTGATGACAGGATATTGTCCGCTTCAATTTCGGTACCGTCGTCCAGCAGCACCGACGTCGCGACCCCGTTCGTCTGCCGAATCTCCTGCACTCCCGCGCGAAGCTTCAAGTGTCCTCCCAGGGATTTGAAGTGTTTCACAAGTCGTTTCAGAATGAGTCGAATGCCGTCGAACGGCCGTCCAAAGCCTTCGTGAAAGATGCTTTTAAACATGATCACAAACTGATTGAAGTCCATGTCGCGCGGCGTCGCACTGCCGTAAAACATCAATGGACAGAAGATCATATCAATCAACAGCGGATCACGAATGTATTCCGAAACAACCTGGCGCGCGGACAGGGCAGAACGTTCAAGATCCAGAGCATCGTGTTCGGCAATTCGAGTGACCAGTCTGCGAAAGCCGTCGATCTGCTGTGGAAACGCAGCCGCGATTTGTTCGACGAAGAAGCTGAACTGGTTTGTAAAATGAAGCGCGCAATCAGGGAACACGATGGAAGATCGAAGTTGCGGGCGAAGATCGAAGTCTTCCCACTTCATTCGCAACTGGCGCAAGAGTTTGCTGAGCGGTCCCTGTTTTGTGCCGGGTTCGGCATAATTTGTCACAGCGTGCAGGCCAACGTCGTAGTTGCGTTTTCGCAGTCGGTAGAACGAATTCAGTCCACCAACCGTGGTGTGGCGCTCCAGAATGCATACGTTCTTTTCGAAGTATGCCAAACGCACGCCCGCAGAGAGACCGGACATTCCGGCACCGATAATAACGGTGTCATAACGCACAGCAGAAACCTTCCGACCTGTGAGTGTCGTATGTTAGATGGACCTTCATGTCCGTCGCATCGCCAGGAAACGCCGTCGGGTGAGGGCTCGGACATGAATGCCCAAGCTACAGAAATCGCGACTAAGTATGTTAGCTACAATTCGAACCACCCTTACCTCACGCCCCAACCGCAACATCTTTCAGTCGCGGCAGCAGATAATTGACCGTGCCCGCCATCGTGTTGAGATTCGAATAATCTTCTTCCGGAATCTGGATGCGGTACATCTTCCGAAGTTCCATCACGATATCCAGAAAGTCCATGCTGTCCAGTTCCATCTGCTCGCGGAACGGGCGTACGTCATCCAGATCGGTGAGATCCTCGTCCGGAGCAATCCGCTCCAGAATTTCCAGAATCACCTGCCGAATCTGATCTGACGTCATTAAACCACCCTCTCGCTGTTCAATTGGATGCCTCTGAGGAATCCGAAATCCACAAAAACCAACTCACAGGCGACTCGCCCGGTACGACTTACAACCTGTCAGCCCTGATACTTACGAATGATGACAACCGAGTTGATGCCCAGCATACCGAATGAATTGTTCAGAATGCAGTTCACATTACCCAATTCTCGTGGTTGATTGATAACGAGATTTGGCAATGCGCACCGTGGATCAAGATCGTCAAGGTTGATTGTAGCGTGGGCAATTCCATCGTCAAACGACGGCAAATTACCCAGCATTTCCAAAGCCCCCGCAGCGCCCATCGCGTGCCCGATAAAACTTTTCGTATTATTGATCACGGCGTTGCTTTCGGCAAAAATTCGCCGCAATGCACTCGCCTCTTCAATATCACCCTGCTCGGTTGCCGTTGCATGGCAGCTGACGATATCGACTTGATTCGCGTTGATTTTTGCTCGCTTCATCGCCAGTTGCATACATTCTGCCTGACGATTGGCGTCTGGCAGGACGAAATCCCGAGCGTCCGAATTCATCGCATAGCCAATGATTTCCGCGTAAATCTTAGCGCCACGCGCGAGGGCGTCGGGCAGACGTTCAACCGTGCAGATTCCGCCGCCTTCAGCGACGACGATGCCATTGCGGTTGATGTCAAAGGGACGGCAGGCTTTCGTTGGATCTTCGTGCGTTGCCAAAGCTCCCTGGGCTGCGAAACTGGCAAAAATGCCGAACGTGTGAATGCTTTCAGACACGCCGCCTGCGACTGCGATATCGACTTCGTCCAATCGCAGCATCTGAGCGGCTTGAATAAATCCAGCGTTTCCAGCGGCACAGGCTGCACCGAGCGTCAGATGTGGCCCGGTGATGCCCATATTCAGCGTCACTTCGCCAGCAGCATTGTTGGCGACGGTGCGTGGGTTGTGATGATGCGACCAGACTTTCGTGTCGTACTGAAACTTTGAAATCTCGTAGATCTCATTTTCAGTCTCTACATTGCCGTGTTCTGTGATTCCTATGTAGACGCCGACACGATCACGCGCAACGTTGGGCCAGTCGAGTCCTGAATCGCGGACCGCTTCATTCGCGCAATACACGGCAATCGACCCCGCGCGGGTTCCGCGACGGATGTCCTTCTTTTTCTGGTAGCGCAATTCGTCGAAATTGCAGACACCAGCCAGCACCGGTCCCATGTAGCGAGTCTCGTAATTCACCACACCGGACTTCCCGTCCAGAAGATTCTGACGAAATTCCGCCAGACTGTTTCCGTTCGGGGAAGTCAGCCCAATTCCGGTGATGACAATTCGATCCTGAATCGACAAGAGATGACCTCAACGCCAATCGCATCTTCCAACGAACGCCGTCCGATCCCTTCGAAAGCGGCCTGTTTTTCCTGGGAACCGAGGAGTTTTTTGCCGCGCTGCAGGTTCTGGAAAAGGCGAGCAGAGTATCGGGATGCCGAAAGCATGACAAGGACCACGCCAAGTTCCTTGAATCTGCGACGAAAACAGATCATTTTAGCCATAGAATCCGAGGCGCACGCATTGCTCGCAGGCAAAAATGTTCGCCTCAGAGGGCCAGGATCATGATTCCTGAAATTTGCCCCCTCGGAAGCAGACGATCTTGTGGAATTCGCCAGAGAATTGGAGTCCATCGACGTAGTGCTGTGCAGCCGTTGGCCTGGTTTGTCACCCAGGAGACCATGCCTGATACTCCGAAACTGTGAGCCGCAAGGCGCTAGCGGTTTGTTGATCTGATCGTAGGGTGCGTGGAGCGGAGCGCAACGCACCATTTTAGAAATGCGTGAGAATCTGGTGTGTTCCGCTACCGCTGCACACACCCTACTTGAATCACTAAACCAAACATGCCCGATCTGATCGAAGCCAGAAATCTGCGTAAGACGTTTACGACGCCCGTCGGAGACGTGGCTGCTGTCAATGGGTTGTCGCTGAACGTCCGAAGTGGTGAAGTGTTCGGGCTCCTGGGGGCGAACGGTGCTGGAAAAACCACGACGTTGCGCATGATTCTGGGCTTGATGAAACCGACGAGCGGCAGTGCGTCCGTCGCCGGATTCGATGTGGCAACTCAACCGGAACAGGTCAAGCGCAGCGTCGCCCTGGTGTCGGCAAGCGCTGGGCTGTATCAATGGTTGTCGCCGCGAGAATTGATGCAATACTTTGCTGACCTGTATGATGTCCCCGGAGTCAGCGCGAAACGGCGGATCGATCAGCTTGTCGAGCTGTTTGACCTGACAAGTTTCATTGACCGACCATGTTCCGGCCTGAGTACCGGACAACAGCAACGCGTCAATCTTGCAAGGTCACTCATGCATGATCCGCCGGTCGTACTGATGGATGAGCCGACTCGAGGACTGGATATTGTTGGTTCGAAACGAATCTTCGATTTCACCGCCCGCCTGAAGGAAATGGGCAAGGCGGTGATCTTCTGCACGCATCGCCTTGAAGAGGCGCAACGCATGTGTGATCGCTTTGGCCTGATGTTTCGCGGCCGTCTGCAGCTGGAGGGAACGTTGACCGAATTGCGGCAGAAATCCGGACGCGAATCCATCACGGATATGTTTCTGGATCTGATGGAAGTGAACAATTCCACGACGGAAGAATCTATGCAGCCTCAGCCCGTGGCCGCAATTCCGGCACAGGAAGGCAGGTCTGCGTGAGTCCAGTCAACGCACACGCCAACGATGAACCGGATCGCCCGAATCACCCCCCAGCCGTCAGCCCGGCACGACCAGCCTCGTCAGCGTTTTTTCGCGTGCCGCGGTTGGCTCGAAAAGAGCTTCGGGAATCGCTGCGAGACCGACGCACGCTGGCGACGCTGATCCTGATGCCGTTAATCGTCTATCCGCTGCTGGGTACCGTGGTACAGCGATTTGCCATGCAGCGGATCAATCCTTCGACTCCGCCCGCGATCGTGGTCTTTGATGGCAGTATTACGCCCGCGCTGGCCAACTCGATGCTGGCAGAACCGGCGTCGGGTAACGTCCAAAGCGGAGATGACAAGGCTCAACTCGCCAGCGATGGCAAACAGGATTCAACGCAGGACGTTGCGGCACCATCCATGCAGGATGTGGCTGGCTCACTTACGGGATCGTCCACAGGTGCGGCAATCGGATCAATGCTGAACAGTCCTGATTCGCAGGGACCACCGATTCGATTCGAGAAATTCGAAAGCCCGGTGAAGTCAGAAGACATGGATGAATTTCTGCAGACCGAAGTAGCCGATGTGGGCGTTCGACAAACAGCCGCCACTCGGAACGCGACCACAGGGAAGATCGAGCCCGTTGATTTTCAGATTCTCAGCCGCAGCGGCGATTCATTCAGTATGCGGGCGGCCGTGGAAGTGGAAAAGCGGCTGCTGGCATTTCGTGATCGCGAACTTCGGATGTTGTTGGACAGGACTCGCCTGGGTTCCGGCATTATGCCGACGATCTCCAGACAATCAGTGCCGAACAACACACCAAAGTCCTCGCCGCTTGGGGCATTTCTACCGTTGATGCTCGTCCTGATGACGATGACTGGAGCTGTCTACCCGGCAATCGATCTGACTGCAGGTGAACGGGAACGAGGCACGCTGGAGATTCTGATGGCGGCACCGGTTTCGCGTCTGCACTTGCTGACCGGAAAGTTCATCGCCGTGCTGACGGTTGCCGTGCTGACGGCCGTCATCAATCTGGTGGCGATGTTGCTGACGTTGTACGCCACCGGTTTTGATCGCGTCATCCTGGCGGACGGTGCGACGTTCAGGATGTTCGTACAGATTCTGGGGTTGCTGGTCGTGTTCGCGTCATTTTTTTCAGCCGTGCTGTTGTCCATTACCAGCTTCGCCCGCAGTTTTCGCGAGGCTCAGGCATGGCTCATTCCGTTGATGCTGCTTTCACTCGCGCCGGGGATTCTGAGCCTGATGCCTGGTGTGCATCTGACAGTCGGGCTGGCGATTGTGCCGCTGGTCAACATCGTCCTGCTTGGCCGTGACCTGTTTCAGGGAACGGCCGCGACCCACTTGTATGCCGTGACGCTGCTTTCGACCCTTGTGTACACCGTGCTGGCGTTGCGCATGGCAGCGAATGTCTTTGGAAGCGATGCGGTCTTATTCGGCAGTTCCTCAGGCCTGGTGACGTTTGCGAAACGCCCCAACGGGATTCGGTCGGGGATTCCCGCCGAGATCGGCATCGGATGGCTGTTGTTGCTGATTCCTTTGTTCCTTGTCTTGTCCGGACTTCGGAGCCGGGTCGTGGCGCTGGAGAATCTGTCCGGGCAGTTAATGCTTTCCGGACTCCTGACGATCTTGCTGTTTGCGGTGCTGCCGATTGCCATCACAAAGTGGATTCGTGCCTCAACCGTCGAAGTCTTCGCCCTGCACAAGTTCAATATCGCAACGCTGGCCGGAGCGGCATTGCTGGGTTGCACGATGTGGGTCATCGCCTATCAGGTTCTGATTTTTTCCACGCCCCTGTCGCAATGGATGGAGATTCTGAAGAACTCGCAACTCAAGGAGCTGGCAGAACGCCTGACGTCCGAGACGCCGTTTCTGATTCGAATCGTTACGCTGGCGCTGATCCCGGCAGTTTGCGAAGAATTGTTCTTTCGCGGATTCCTGATCAATACACTTCAGAGGACCACACGGTCGTGGCTGCGACCCATGCTGATCAGCACATTCGTGTTCGCAGCGTTTCATGTGATCGTCGATCAGTCCCTGACACTGGAGCGTTTTCCTGCCACGTTTATGCTCGGATTCGTGTTGTGCAGTATCCGACTCTCCAGTGGCAGCATTTTTCCCGGCATCGTCATGCACGCGCTGAGCAATGGATTGCTGCTGTCGCTGAAAGAACTGGATCCGGTGCTGCAATTCATCGGATTGAATCTGAACATTGAGTCTGAGTCGTCGCTGCCCACCTGGTTTCTGGCGACATCTGTTCTGATCAGTTGCGCCGCAGTGGGTCTTGTCTGGTTGGGACGAAAACGTGGTGGCGAATAGGGCGGCACAATCAGGTCGGCACGCCGAGTGTTCAGTGCCAAAGGCACACGATGTGACTGCCCAGGGCAACGACCTGGGAAAATGCGAAACGAACGCCCCAGGCCCCAGCGGGGCGAGAGGAGTGTGTCACATCCTCACGCCCTTTCAGGGCAGCCCTGCTTGAGATTGCCTGTTTCCCGGGGCGATGTCCCAGGCGTCACATATTGCCGCGTTGCGGCAAAACCCTTCGGACACGCCATGCGTGGAGACGGAACAAAAAACAAGTCAACAAACTGCGCCAATCAATTGCGCAGCCCAAAACCGTCCTGTGTCAGGAGTGACGATCTCGGACTCCGCGTGCCCCGTTACGGATTTGCGTTTTCCGCGTCGGTCCACGTGTCAGTCCGGAATGGTGACGCAGGCAGATCAGCGCCGTTGTTGAGATTGGGCTCGGCCAATTGGTGCCAGCCGAAGCGGACGGCTGCGGGTTTGGTCACTCCGTCGGCAGTAACGACGACGGTATCACCTTCGATCTTTGCAGTCGCTTTGACGAACTTCTTGTCTTCGCCTGCAATCGACCACCAGGAAAGTTCCTTCCCATCGCGGGACTTCAGACCGGCAGCATGATCAAACTTAATGATCGCCTTGCTGCCGTCCGCTTTCATCGACTTGTACAGCGGGCCGGAGTAGACCAGATTGGCCTTACCGTAGGTATTTGCCAGCGCCCACAGCGATAGTCGGCGTCCAACCTCCTGCTTGTTCGGCGGGTGAATGTCGTTGAGAGTTGTGATGTCTGTCAGCACGGCCATCCCGGTATTCTTCATAGCCAGAGTTGCCGTCTGTGCTTCCCAGATTCCGGCCAGGCGAGTCGGATCGCCGCCGTAATTGTATGGAGCCAGTTGTGCAAACAGGAAAGGAAAATCACGGTTGCCTTCCTGATTCCAGACGGAGCGCCAGCCTTCGATCAGACCTCGCTTGAGCTGATAATAATGCATTCCCTGCCCGTTGTTGGACTCGCCCTGATACCACAGGAACCCGCGGATGCCGAACGGGACAATCGGATGTATCATTCCGTTATAGAGGCCCGTATGCTGGAAGTTACTGTTGAGCGGGTGGCCGGGAAGATCCGTTGGAACTGCAGGCAACGCATCGCCGGGCTTTGCGGCCTCGACGGCATGGTCATAAACCTTGATCGCGTCAGCGTATCGGGCAAGGCTGTCGGCATAACCATTCAGCATGCCCAGCCATTCTTTTTTCTCGCCGTCAAGCTCGGGGATCGCCGTATACCCTTGTGGCGGAATCCAGGGCTGAATGCGAGTTCCTCCCCAGGCAGTGGTGATCAGTCCCACGGGCATGTCCAGCTGTTGATGGATCTCACGGCCAAAGAAGAACAGCACGGCTGACGAACCGGCAACAGTCTCCGGTGAGCACTCAACCCACTGTGCTGCAACATGCTCCGCCGGCGTTCCAGACGGGATCAGCGGAATGATGAAGAGTCGAATCTTTGGAAACTTCGCATTCGCGATTTCCTGCTGACCGTTGATCGACTGGGCGACATTCCACTGCATATTGGACTGGCCTGAGCCAGCCCAGACTTCCCCGATCAGGATATTGGAGACTTTGATTTCGTTCTTGCCTTTCACCGTCATCTCGTGCGGACCGCCAGCGGTTTTGACGGCGGGAAGCGTGACCTTCCACTTGCCAGCTCCGTCTGCCATGCTCTTGACGGTGGAGTCACCAAGCGTGACGGTGACCTCTTCGCCAGCATCAGCCCAGCCCCAGATCGGAAGTGGAATGTCCTTTTGCAGGACCATGTTGTTGCTGATCACTTCCGGCAACCGAACATCGGCTTGCACAGTTGCGACACCTGCGAGCAATGCTCCCAAAGCCGCGATCAGACACCTTCGAACGTTCTTCATACTTTGATACTCCTGAGGACTTCTGTCATGACTGCAAATGACAACTCATCATCAGTCCTTTATGGCGCCGGCTGAGTGATCAGTTGTCGCTACGATGGATCAGCCCCAAAAAAGGCGCATCCGGGTCGCGATGATGACACCTGCCACTCGACACCGCAAGGGTCTGCGGAAAAGAGATTCGACGTCAATTGCACTGTCACCGAAGATTCACAACCGCGCCCAGCCTATTTGGCCGTTTGGTAAAGGCATCACGGCTCGCCAGCCGTGGTCATGGCATACTGCTCTGCAAACGTTGAGAGTTGAATATTCCTGGGTCGAATTTTGGCAACGCATCATTTTGAGGCCGACACAATGTAGGCCGACTTCGCCGAAGTCGGCACAGCAGATTTCAGCGAAATCTGCTTACATGTTTCGGTTGCGGACGAAGCCCGCGACAATGGTACTTCGGCGAGGACCAGGACGATACAATTCAAACATCGCTCTCTCAAAGGGATGGCGTGGTTGGTATGCTTTTCGGCAACAGTTCAATTCTATTCACAATGGTGGAAGGCTCGAATGAGCATGTTCATTCAAAACACAGCCCGCAGATTCGCGGGGCTCTGTCTGGTTGCCGCGTTTTCGGTTGTTACCTGGTCCTCGGCATTTGCAGATGAAGTCACGTTTGAACGCGATATCCGTCCGATTCTCCGGGCCCACTGCTTTGATTGTCATGGGGCCACCGAGGAACCCAAGGGAGGTCTCGACCTGCGGCAGGTTCGCCGTTTACTGAAGGGTGGCGAATCCGGAGCGGCGATCGTTCTGGCCAACGTGGATGACAGTCTGTTGCTCGAGCGTGTCCGTTCGGGAGAAATGCCGCCTGGCGAAACGAAGCTGACTCCAAAGGAAATTGATACGCTCACACGCTGGATCGCCGATGGAGCCAGAACCGCTCGGCCCGAACCAGACACGATTCCTCCGGGACTGGGAATCACTCCGGAAGAACGAGCGTTCTGGTCGTTTCAACCAATTCGTCGATCAGCCGAACCTGCGGTTCGCGATGATGATCGTGGCCGAATTCGAAATCCGATCGATGCGTTTCTTCTCGCTCGCATGCCAGAGGGTGTGACGTTTGCCGATGACGCCGATCGACAGACATTGATTCTGCGAACTCACTTTGATCTGACGGGATTGCCACCCTCCACCGAACAGCTTCAGCAGTGGAACAGTGATCCATCGGAAGACTGGTACGCCCGGCTGATTGAGTCACTGCTCGCTTCTCCCAACTATGGCGAGCGTTGGGCGAGGCACTGGCTGGATGTCGCTGGCTACGCGGATTCGGATGGCTATACCGTCAGCGATCCCGAACGCCCCTGGGCATGGAAGTATCGCGATTACGTCGTTCGAGCCTTCAATGCCGACAAGCCATTCGACCGATTCATCACCGAACAACTGGCCGGTGATGAACTCGCCGGACCTCAACAGGGCGATCTCACGGTCGCACAAATTGAACTACTTTCGGCAACCGGCTACCTTCGCATGGCGGCCGATGGAACGGGCAGTGGTGAAGACAATCCGACGGGCCGCAATCAGATGATCGGCGACACGCTGAAGATCGTCAGCACATCACTGCTGGGGCTCAGCGTCGGCTGTGCTCAGTGCCACGACCATCGCTACGACCCGATTCCGCAAACCGATTACTACGCCCTCCGAGCCATCTTTGCCCCGGCGATGGACTGGCAGAACTGGCGAGTTCCGTCGCAGCGCATGGTGTCCCTGTACACAGAAGTTGATCGACAGAAAGCCGCCGAAGCCGGCGCAGAAGCGGGTGCGATCGGCACTGAACGCGCTGCGAAACAGGCAGAGTACATGGCGCAGGCTTTGGCAAAGGAGCTGCAGAAATACGAAGAACCGCTGCGTGCCGCGCTGAAAACAGCCTACGAAACGGAAGCCGGAAAACGCACGCCCGAACAAACAGATCTGCTCGCCAAAAATCCGAGCGTCAACATTTCTCCGGGCGTGTTGTATCAGTACCTGCCGGAAGCGGCTGAGGATCTTAAGAAGTATGACGCAAGGATCGCCGAGGCCAACGGAAAACGGCCACCGGAAGAATTCCTGGCCGTGCTGACAGAACCCGCCGGGCATCTTCCGGAAACGCACTTGTTCCATCGGGGAGAGTTTCAGCAGCCTCTGGCCGTTGTTCCGCCTGCCGCATTGACCGTGGCCTGTTCGGAAGACGCCCGCGTGGAATTCGCGGTTGACGATCCGTCGCTGCCAACGTCCGGACGCCGTCTGGCTTTCGCGAAATGGCTCACCAGTCGTGACAACCCGCTGGTCGCACGCGTCATCGCGAATCGGATCTGGCTGCATCACTTCGGTAAAGGCCTGGTCTCGACGCCGGCGGACTTCGGTCGATTAGGCGTCCCGCCGACGCATCCGGAACTGCTCGACTGGCTGGCGGATGAATTCATGCAGAACGGCTGGAGCGTCAAACATGTGCATCGCATCATCCTGTCATCCTCGGCATGGCGCCAGTCGTCTCGTCGAACTGCGATGCATCATGCGCTGGATCCCGACAATCAGTTCTATTCGCGTCAGTCGATCACACGTCTGGATGCGGAGCTGGTGCGCGACCGCATGCTGGCCGTGACCGGGCGATTGAACGCACAACAGTTTGGTGCCCCTGCTCCCATCACAGAAGACGACGCGGGGCAGGTCGTGATCGACGACAATGAGACGCGACGCAGCATGTACATCAAAGTTCGGCGCTCACAGCCAGTCGCCATGCTGCAGTCGTTTGACGCTCCGGTCATGGATGTGAATTGCGAGCGTCGCCCGGTTTCCACAGTGGCCACGCAGGCTTTGATGCTGATGAATTCCGGCTCCATACTCAATCATGCGGCGAAGCTGGCAGAGCGCAGTCGCTCCGAAGCCACGCCGATTCCGGACGATCAACTGGCCAGTCTGCCGACTCTTCCCGCACCGCCGCACGAATCGTGGCAGTATGGCTACGGAGCGTTCAATGAAACGACAAAACAGACCGATTCATTTACGCCGTTGACTCACTTCACGGGATCGCAGTGGCAGGCCAGTTTGGCCCTGCCGGACCCGACACTTGGTTTTGTCCTTCTGCATGCAGCCGGTGGTCATCCGGATCAGCCAGGCCGAGCCGTCATTCGGCGGTGGGTGGCTCCCAAATCCGGAACGCTGACCATTTCGGGATCATTGCAGCACGGCAGTCCGAACGGCGATGGTATTCGCGCCCGCGTGGTCAGCAGCCGAGCGGCTCAGTCGGGAAATGGTCTGCTGGGTGAATGGACGTGCTTTAATTCAACGATGAACTGCCAGGTCCCGGAGTCCGCCGTTGAAGCTGGCGACACGATCGACCTGATTGTGGACTGCCTTGGAGAAATTACTTCGGATTCGTTTCAGTGGCCAGCGACGATCAGTCTGATCACGGCGGACGGGCCAGTGCAGGCCTTTGACTCGACTGCCGGATTCCACGGGCCACCGGAGCCTCGCGGGTTCCTCGTCGGGCAGGTCACACGAGCCTGGCAGTTGGCCTATTGCCGCAATCCTGAATCCGACGAGCTTGTGACTTCAATGACGTTCCTTGCCGACCAGATCGGTTACCTTCAATCCCACCGCGACCGGATCCCTGCCGGTCTCACAGAATCTCAGCAGGCCCTGACAGACCTTTGCCAGGTGCTGCTGACATCGAATGAGTTCTTGTATGTGAAATAGATCAACTTCCCACCTCACGAATTCCTGCCTCATGAACACACCATTCCAGTTCTCCCGACGATCATTCCTTGAACACAACGCCATGGGCATCGGATCTGTCGCCCTGGCCTGGTTGATGCAGCAGGAAGCTGGCCGAGCCGTGCCGCCGGTGATCAAACAAAAACCGGTCACGGATCTGAAACCACGTGCATCGCAGTTTCAGCCTCAGGCCCGAGCGATGATTTCACTGTTCCAGCACGGTGGCCCGTCACACATGGATTTGACCGACCCCAAACCGGAACTGACAAAATTTTCCGGGACGGACTATCCGGGCGACGTGCAGTTCAGTTTTGTGAATCAGGCGAGCAAGAAACTCCTGGGCAGTCCGTTTCGGTTTCGCAAACACGGCCAATGCGGCACAGAGATTTCCGAACTGCTTCCTCACACTGCAGACATCGTCGATGACATTTGCCTGATTCGAAGTATGCATACCGGTGCGAATGGTCACGAAGTCTCGATCCGCTATTTTCACGGTGGCATTCCGGGGGTGCTTGGTCGAGCGCATTTCGCGTCGTGGCTTTTGTACGCACTGGGATCCGAGACTCAGGATCTGCCAGCATATATGGTGCTGACCGATCCGGGCGGACATCCGGTGGACGGTGTGAACAACTGGTCGAACGGGTTCATGCCGCCGTTGTTTCAGGGAACCGTGCTGCGTCCCAAGGAACCGCGAATTCTGAACCTTGCCGCGCCATCACATCTGCAGGGCACGTTGCAGCAGCAGAATCTGGCGTTCCTTCAACGGCTGAATACACGTCATCTGGAACAAAGCGGAGGCGACGCAGATCTGGAAGCTCGCATTGCCAGCTATGAACTCGCCGCCAGAATGCAGACGTCCGCGACGGAGGCGCTGGACATCAGTCAGGAAACTCAGGCCACCCAGAATCTGTACGGGCTGGACAACGATGCGACTCGGGAATACGGGACTCGGTGTCTGATCGCCCGGCGGCTTGTCGAACGCGGTGTTCGGTTTGTGCAGCTGTTCCTTGCTGGTCAGCCATGGGACAATCACGGCAGCATTCGGACAGCCCTTCCAGCTGTGTGCCAGCGAGTCGATAAGCCAGCCGCAGCGCTCGTGACCGATCTCAAACAGCGCGGCCTGCTGGATTCGACGATCGTGCATTGGGGCGGCGAAATCGGACGACTTCCGGTGACTCAGGTCATGGGCGACCCGGCCGCCGCAGGACGCGACCACAACGGCCAGGGCTTCAGCATCTGGCTCGCCGGCGGCGGCATCAAAGGCGGCATGGCGTACGGCACCACCGACGAATTCGGCCACCGCGCCGTTGAGAACGTCGTCACACCCAACGACTATCAGGCAACGCTGATGTCGCTCTTTGGGCTTGACCATTCGAAGCTGATTTATCATCACAACGGCCAGCCTCAGACACTCACCGCCAATCGTCCTGCGAAGGTCGTGACAGAGATCCTGAAAAGCTCACCGATGACCTGATGTGGGCACGTGTGTGCCACTGGCTCTGCCAGTGCTTTGGCCTTTGTACGGAGCATAGAGACCAACTTCACTCAGCATGGTCACACTGGCGAAGCCAGTGGCACACAAACAACGAATGTCTCGACATTCAAACTGGCAGTGCCATCAATCGGCGTTACGGGCCTTCGACCGGCGGGCGGTCTTTCCTGATCGCCTTGCCTCTGGGATATCTTGTGTAAACGATTGCGGCAATCGCCATGAATACAAAAGCAGTGGCCAGCGGCCCTAAGTATGAGGACGTCGCAGCGGCTCGCTTGGCGTGCATTGTGGATTTCGGTAGGTCCTGCTTGCCGAGCAGGACTTCGCGGCCACGCCGCGACCAGCGACCGGTCGAGGTCGAAATGACGGCCATGCGGCGACGTGGATCGGATGTGCGACCCCTGGCGGTTCGCCTTACGGCGAAAGTCCTTTCCGGCAGACTCATCCTTACCCACAT
>CAZFDW010000111.1:0-14669 GCA_964517865.1 uncultured Chitinophaga sp. | reverse complement strand
AGAACGAAACCAGCGTTTCACGTTCCGTATCAATGGACATAAAAAAATCTCCTGATCAAGGTGAGACAACGAAGTGCTGTCTGCGATTGATCAGGAGAATAAGAGCGTTGTTTGATCGTGTCAGGATTTAATGAGACTCACTTTACTACGCCGTAGTAAACGTGATTCCGTTGTTCAGTGTGGTATCAGCCGATCTTTCTGGCCACTTCCGCCGCCTTCTTGCTGGAGGCTTTCGCGTAATGCTCCGTCATATTGGCCTTCGCATGCCCGAGAACGGCTTGCGTGTGTTCTAAGCCGAATTCTTCACGCACTACATCCGCGTTCGTGTGACGCAACTGATGTGGCACCCAGCGTTCAATTCCAAGTTTCTCGCATGCCCGTGTGATCGCTCGCCTGTACGCGGCCCCTGTCATTCTGAAAAGCCGCTCGTCAGGATCAGCAGACAGATACTTCGTCAGGATCAATTGAGCATGCGGCCCGAAATGCAGCGTCCGACTCTTTCCATGATGAACCGCCTTATGGTCACCCAATTGTGCGGCCCATACATCGCCAGTGCGGTTTATTGCTCCGGTCGTGAGTTTCAGCAGTTCACCGGACCTTGAACCTGTAAGGCGTTGCAATTCGATCAGATCGCGGACCATTGGTGAAACCAGTTTCCTCACGGACGTGATGTCATCCGATTCCACGGCACTACGCGGTGCGTTGTCGTGTGCCTCAGTCCTGCCAGCCAGGAGTGGTGCAACGCACTGGAGCCGCTGGAGGATACTGCCGTCGATCAGTTCATTCGCGATGGCATGCTTAAAGATCCTGCGGATACGACTCATCCCAGCGTTAATTGTGTCCCGGCACCAACCGAGTTCTACCATCTTGGCGCGCACGGCCTTGAGTGCCAACGGACCGAAGTCTTTCGCCGGGAGCATGCCGTACAACTCGTTCAGCGGACGAACGACAGACTTCAGGATGTGAACTTCGCTGGTCTGTTTCCCATTTTTGACGTAGTGCGTTTCGGCATGCCGAAGAAACACCAGACACAACTCGCCTACGCTGGGACCGGGATCGTCGGATTGTCCGCAGGTAGTACTACCTACCCTTGTGCGAGCAACGGGGTCGATAATTTGACCGCCGATCAGTCTACCGACGATCTCACCGAAGCGAATTCGGCTTTCTTCGCTGCCATACTTGCCAAGGTAAACGGTTTTCCCGTTCACGTAGCAGCGTGCTTGACCTGTGGGTTTGTGATGACCGTAAGTAGGTACTTTCGGGGTTTTCATCAGTGCGGTTCCTCAAAAGTAGGTAGTGACTACCTACAAGATTTAAGGTTTCTGCCGCACTGACGAACATCGTCAGGTAACGTAAATCGTTTCAGCTTCTGGTTTTATGAATGAGTGGAGGATAACGGGGTCGAACCGATGACCTCTTGCATGCCATGCCGAGGACACCGGGTTCTAAGTCCAAGCCTGTCAGGACTTACGGCGACGGAGGATTCTCGTTGCACCACTGGTTGCACCAGCAAAACGAAAAAGGCCCGCCGAAGCCGGTCGAAAGCGGTGGCTGATACCGCTCCCGCTCCCGCTGCTGCGGTGGAGTCGGGCGAAGGGGGCTTCGCCAAGGCGTTGTTGATGATTGCTTTGCTGCCATTGTCAGATGCTGAGAAGGCGGACGCAGTGCGGCGGTTGATGGCCGATCAGGCGACTGGCCCGGTGTGCGGTCGGTGAACCTGCACTTGCTCGTGCGTTTCCAAACCATTTTTCAGGAGAGAGTCATGCAAGAACACGAATTGAAAGAGTACCACCGTCTCCGAGCGGAAGGGCAATGGATTGCCGCCAGCGAGTTTCGCGAAGCGGAACGGAAGCGACTTCGGGCGGGTGGTCGCAATCGTCAACAGGCTCGCGACGAGTCGTGGGAGGCGATGTTGGAGAAGTACCCTCCACAGGACGGACAGACGCCGGCGCGGCAATCGGCTGTGGCGTTGGATCGCTGGAGCGAGGCGGACGCCGCAGATTCAGAATCGCAGTTAGACGAGCACAACCAGGATGCCGAGCTTGCGGAAGAGTTGAAGCAACTGGCTCTGCTGACGAATGGCCAGCCGACCGACGCCGATCGCGATATCGACTTCGCGTATCGGAACATGGCCTTGCCGTCGGTGACGCCTTTGATGGCACCGAGCACGTCTGGGTGGTCGTGGTATCTGTATGCCCGCAGTGAGCCAAACAAGTTCCTCGACATTTGTGCCAAGCGCGAAGACGCCAAGGCCAAGATGGCTGGCACGATCACGAACCAGCGAATGGAAGACGACAAGCGGCAACAGTTCGCGGTGCTCGACCGGATTGCAAAGGAGTTGACAATTAACGTACATGCGGTCGTGACGGAACTCATGCAGAAGTTTCCTCTGGACGTTCTGGACGTGTGCTACAGCTTTGAAACTGAATGGAATGCGTACTTGGTGATGAAGAAACGATGAATCGACTATCTGATCCGAGGGGGCCGTGACTCAATTTTGCACGAGTCATCGCAGGCCCACGATCGCGACGGCCAGAAGTTTGCCCAGCCTCCCACCCATCCGCCGAAGAACGCAGCGGGGCTAGCCATCACGCCACTGCGCAGAAATTTTGGGAGAAAAAATTTTGTTATCGCTGGGCGTTCACGCCCTGACATTCATTTCTTTCGCAACTTACCCGCCAGGCCATTGAACAGGTCGGTGGCTGGCCGCTAACGATGCGTGGAGGCTTTGATCAGCAACTGATCGCGCGGCTCAATTCCACTGACTGGGGCTTTCAGACCCGGCCGGGAGCTGCTGGCTGGGCACTTCAGCAGGTCGTCAGCAGTCAGCTCTGTTTGCGAGTTCTCTTGTTCTCTTTCATCGACTCACGGAAGCGAAAGCTTTCACTGTTCATCTCAAAGAATTCACAGTGGTGCGTCAGGCGGTCAAGAAGCTTATTGAGATCGTACGGATTCGTCTGAAACGTTGTTCCGGCCATATGCAATGGGTCTCTCGTTGTTGGTTCGTCCGTTCTTTGCGAATGTTTGCCCTGACGAATCTCGGGATCTTAAAATTTCTTCGCGTTGTCAGCGATGTATTTGGCAAGCGTCCCTGCGCGTTCCTCAATTTCGAGTCGTTGGCTGGGCGAGCACATCTTGGCGTACTCAGTGAAGACATTTACAAAATCGAACACGGTCGCCTTTCCACCTCGCATCGCGGAACCGAAGACTCGCTTCGAGGTTTCACCGCCGAAATGCTTGGGGATTAAATCGATGACTTTCGCATCATGCTGGCGACGCAATGCATTCTTGTCGGATTCGCTACACTCGGCTGGGTAGCGAAGCGAAAAGCCCTCTTTTTCAAGGATTGTCTGCTTGGAGGCGGGTATGACTTCGAAGATCCTCTCACATGCAGCGTCGTTCGAAGCCAGCATTTTTGGATCAAACGTAAGGGCACCCAGCGCCGCGAGCATGCCCTGTAGGTAATCGAGTTTGCGATAAACTTCCCAAAAGCAAGTTGTTAGTCGAGCCTTAAACGAATCGTGTTTCCCGGAATGGAAAACGCGATTGATTGCACTCCCTGCAGGTACCATCATTCCATTCGTACATATCAGCCGATACAGGAAATAGTTGAGTCGTACCGATGAGGTTCCGACCATGCTATTCTTGAACTCGATCCCAATGCGGCTCCGATCCTCGCCTTCGCCGAGGGGGCCTTTAATGATCCCGTGTCGCGTCTCGGAGCAATACCGGACGGTCAATTCGGTATTGATCCCGTAAGCCGCATGAAAATGGTAGGCATCGTCCTTGCCGACTTGCGAGAGGAATTCTGTGACGTCTGCGAGAAACTGCTCGTTGGTGTAGCTGACATAAGTACGCGACACGATGCCAAGAATCGTGTTCGAGCTTTCGTCGAGAACGAACTCGGCATCCTCCAACTTTTTTTTAATCGCCGACTGCTGAACAAGGTCATTGATCACTTCGGAAGCGAGCAACGGCGATTCGAGCATTGCCAACTGATCAAACCGAAAACCGATTCGTTGGCAAAACGCACGGATGCCGTGTTCATTGAAACGGAGCATCGTCTCGGAGTCGCCGAGATACTCGTCTTCGAGGAATCTCGCACCGTTCTCAATAACGCCAGCAATGGGAATTCGACGCAAATGCGTTTGAGTGGCGTGGACCCAGTCACGCAATTCCGCTGTCCCGCACAATGCGATCTCTGTGATTGGCTCTGCCTTAACTGGCATGGTTTCGCCCCTTGACAGTGCCGAGTTTCCAGATTCCGACTTCGATTGGCATTTCGGTTACTCCTGAATCGCTTTCAGTAACGCATCTCGTGCGTCTGAATAGAATTGAATGTCCACCTTGGTTGCCATGTCGTCGGACAGATCAAGGAGTTGTCGGCGACATCCAACCGGCATCAGCAGGGCTGACGCCCCTTTCTCAACGGCGATTTCGGCCAGCGTGACGGAGTTGTGGATGGGCTCGATGGAGCCGCCGAGATTGATTTCGCCAACGATAATGAGTCCGCCTCGTGTCGACTTTTTCAAAAGCGACGTGCATAGGGCGACGAGTATTGGAACTCCCAGTTTGGCACCGGATTTGGAGGCGTCGAATGCCCGGAGTTGGACCGTGAATTCGTGTTGACGGGGATCTTTGTCACCGACCAATTGAGGGGCGCGGGCGTAGAGGTTCTGTTCGGCGTAGCCCACAGATTCACGAAACGCGGGCGGTACTGGCTTGTTCAGCACCTTGACACCTGAACCCGGACCTTCGTTAACTTCGATTCGATAGAGTCCCGGATTCTCATCCACTCCGCCGGGCGTGATTGTCCAGACCTGTCCTGGTTCCAAGGGGTCCGAGCCAATTCCGCCTTCGCTCTGCAGTTCCGGGGTGGAAACAAATTTCTCGACGCCGTCATTCCCTAGTACATAACTGAAGTGCGTATTGCGGAACTCCGCTGCCCCAATTCGCTTTTGCTGTTCCTTCACGCGACGACGGCTTTCCAGTCCGATGCGAACAGCCCACTCCAAATCATCATCGGGAACCTGTTCATTTCCGCCTGGATAAAGGAGCTTCAGCAGTCCGCTGACCGTCTTGTTGACGGCATTTGTGTCGCGACCGCTCAATGCACCGCCGTAATACACACGGCCCTGAAGCGTCGAAACTCGGCTTTGGTCGCGTAGCCGACTCCAGCATTCTGACAGGAAATCACTCACCAGCCCGAAGTGATTTGTCAGCAGATCCTTGCTGACCTTGGGGATGTCCCAACCGGGAAGGTAGGCATGGATTCGATCCATGAACGCCGTATCATCTCGCATTTCCGGCGGGAGCGGTCCAAATAAATGTCCCACTCGCTGCTGATGTTCCACGTCCACATCGAAGTTGCCGACAAGAACAATGCTGCCATCGGCCCGAATGCTCTCCTTGCCGCGGCTGAATTCACCCGACTCCATGTAACCCTTCATGATGTTGACGCCGTCTTTCTGGTCGAACGAGACTCCGGACACCTCGTCGAAACAAACCACATCATATTGGCACACCAACCCCCGCTGCCCGTTCGCCATGTTGACAAACATTCGGGCGACCGTGGCCTTTCCGCCGGAGATCAGGTGTGAGTAGGGTGAGACCTGTTGAAATAAATGGCTTTTGCCGGTGCCTCGCGGACCCAGCTCCACAAGGTTGAAGTTCCGTTCCACGAATGGAACCATGCGAAGCAAGAATGCGTCTTTCGCACGCTCACTCAGACCTTCAGCAGCGATGCCAATACTCCGCAGGAGAAAGATCTTCCATTCAGCCGTACTGAACTGGGCACGCGCACGAGCGAGAGAATCCAGCACTTCCCGGTTGGAGAGCTGGATTTCCCGCAGACTCTCGATGCCAAAAGGGCGGCCATTTTTTTCCTGAGCGATCGCTGCGTCGTAGGACAATCCGATTTCGGCGTAAAACCCGCCCGTCAGCATTCGCTCATGCTGATTCACCGTGTCCGGGCTGATTCGCACATCGTTCAAGCGCAGGCTTGGTAGTGTTGCCAGGTAAGAATCGGTCTTTGCATCCAGTCGGGCACTAATGATGTCAATGATTCGAATGTCGCCTTTCTCGCGGGCACGCGACTTAAACAGCTCTTCTTCGCCGGCTTTGACCGTCCGATCAGCCAGTTGCCTCTGAACGATTTTTATTCCTTCGTCGATTTCCTCCGGATCGGTACTGGCGCAATAACGTCCAAGCAGAAACTCGACGACGTAGGTCGGAACGGGAAACTGCCGACTGAAGGTTCGTACCAGGTCTTTTCGAACGAGGTAGCCTTCAAGGGGCATCGCGGCTTTTCGGTCGATATCGTCAAGTTCCATTATGCTTCTTTCTGCCCGATGACAGTGCTGCGCTGTCCGACAAGATGTCCCAGCGCGTCGATCACCACGACTGTCGCCTCATGGTCCGCGAGACTGTCATCTTTCAAAACTACGGAGGCTGTACCGTCCTCTTTGAAAGGGCGGTCACTCATCGTCAAGCTGGACGATGGGTTGCCAGCGTGAGTGCGGATGTCAAGGCGGAGACCAGCGACGAATCCATCGATCACGACTCTGCATCGCATACCCTTCCAATTCACTTCCTGGATTTCGACCGTTCCTTTTCCGCCGGAGGCGGACGATGTTGATACCGTGAGACACAGGACAAGGCATTCCTGAAGACTCAATCCACCGTGAGTATATTCCACCCCTTCGCGATAGCACCTGACGCCCGGAGCCAAAGCAAAGCTCAGATCGATGTTCCAATACCACGGATAGAGTGTTTCGTTACAGACTGCTCCGGGCTTAATGGCAGCACAGCGGCCCCATGTATTGTCGGCAAGGGCGGATGGAAGCGTTGCCTTTGGCAGGCCACCTGGCATCAATAGCCAGCCGTGATCAGTGACAATTCGAACACTCTTCCAGCCAACAGCCAACAGCTGCACAATTCGATCACGAATGTCTGTCAGGATCGTGTTAATGTGGCGAGCCAGCATTGCTCCACGTACATGTCCTTCGTGATCGACATCTCCAACTTCAGTCCAAGCCGAGCCATCGGAATCGCCGGTCTCAGAGCGATCAAGGACCTGCCAGCCGTTTTCGATCAACAGCTTTTTGAGGTGGTATCCACCTTTGAGCGACTGGCCGGTAGCGGCGACTGATGGCTCAAAGTCGGAATTCACTTCCTGACCTCGCACCAAATGTCGTATTGGGGAAATTGCAGGCTTGGCAGTAGCCGTCACACTGGGTAGAGCCGCCCATGTCACTTCGGATTCAACAGCGTATCCCTTCTGCCGCAAATGCGTTTCGAGACTCTTTGCCAAATCAAATCGCAAGCCATCCACGAAGACAAAGCATTCGCCTGCACACCGTTCTGGCGGCGGCGGATCAAATGCGATTCCTCGAAGGTACTTGCTCGATTCAACTTGCGACTGGAGGTGTACGGCGGCCTCATCGATCCAGGGGAGATACACGGTCCGCAATACAGCCTCAACCGCCTTCAGATCTTCCGGCTTCTGGACACTCGTCAGCGCTTCCAGGGCTGCGGCATCTGCCGTCCAGCCGTTGGTTTGGTAAGCGGCTGCCATGTCTTTCACAGTACCCGCTGCGAGGCTCTGTTTTGTGACTGTCGCAAGTATCGCAAGGCTCTTCATCGCCATTGCCAGGGGAGCCTCCTTTAACTCTGCCCAAACATACTTCCGTCGGGCAGCGTGTTCTTCTTCAGAAGAGAGAATCTTGTTGCGAGCGTCATGCGGTGTCAGTTTGGCAATCTGTAACAATTGCTCTCGAAGGCTCTTTTCCGCACGGTCGTTCCATTGAGGCCATGCAGCTTTGTCTTCATATAAATCCTGAGGCGGTGGCGTTTTCCGAAGCCATGTCGGCACATTCAAATATCGTGCAGGTGCCTCGCAAAATCTGCCCCACACACTTTCCCATGATCCCTTGTGGTAGGCCAATAAACTGGCGGCCTTGATTGGCCCGTCGTTCTCGGGGTCAAAGCCAAGCTGTGACTTGCAGACCTCAACAAATCCGCGCCATGAATTCTCATCGCGCGACGCCTTAAAGGCATCACCCTGATCCAGCCACTGCAGCAGGTCACGGACGGGATCACCACCGGACAACAACGTATTGAAGTAATCCTTGTCGAGGTGCTTGCCGCGAAGCATCGCGATCTCCTCGTCGAGTACGCGATACAGTGCAAGCTGCATGGCGTGCTTGGATTCTGTATCCTGAGCGACATCGAGTCCCAAGCCGCCCTGATTGGACTTCAGAAACGCAAGGACTGTCCAATCCTTTGCATTGACCTGAGACCAGATGACGCCGCGAAACTGCAGTTCAGCCAGCGGCTTCAGCGTATCCGGACAGGTTTCAACCGCACGCAAGTCCTGCCGAGTGATCCCCGGAAGATACAGAATTGGAGTCATGCCGGCAGGGATTGAGATATCTTTGATGACATCGGTGATCACACAACGCAGCCAGATCGCGGGGCCGATTCGCTTATCCGGTGCATAGTCACCCAGCTGAAACAACTCCGGCATCACATTCTGCAATCGCGGGACGACTGCTTCCCATTGTCGGTCGCCATCCGGCCAAAGAATGCAGGCCGGTGCCGCTTGCACTTCGGGGTTATGCGTTGCAGCACCGCGAAGTGAATTTGTCAAAACGTTAAGAATTTGCATGAACAGTTTTCAGGGTTCGGTTTGGCGTACTGAATCCGTATCAGGGGAATCACCAACTTCGGATCAATCGTTTGGAGAACGCGGCAGTGTGACCCTCAGGTAGTCGTCAGTCGCATCAAATCGAGGCTCGGAATGGTTCCGTTCCCTCATAAGCGGAATAATCTTGCGACGGACACCCATACCTCGTGCATCCACATAGCCATAGTCTCGCATGATTTCGACGATGATGGTATTTCGCGGTGAACGTTGGCCCGCTTTCATCTTTTCGATCGTCATCGAATTTGGTAACGCACCAGGGCTGACGACCTCCAGACGATCGCCATAAGCCACAACTTCAACATCCACATTCCGAGTCCAGTCACGATGGGTCAATGCGTTCAGGACGACTTCTCGCACCGCTTCAATTGGATAGAACCAAAGTTTGTCCCGACGAAGCTGGGCATTCGGTTCGGCCGCAGTCTTCGAAATGAACGGGGAGATTACGTCCATGAAACGTTCCAGCAGCCCATTGTCGACCAGGTTGCGACCATTTGATGACTGTTCCCACCGCCCGACCAGCGGTCCATCCAGCGTCACATCCAATCGAGCTTCGTAGTCCTTTTCGACGCCATCAAATGCCATGACACGTAAACCTGAGGTGCGAATGTACTTTCGAGGGTTGATACCAAACAGGACAACTCCGGCAATCGTACACATTGCTGGCTGTTGTTCCGTCCGCACCATTAATCCCAGCCCTTCAGCGCGAGCTTCCCACGCGGATTGATCTTCCTCACCAGGAATCTCCGGATCGTTCAGTACGTTTCGCAGATAATCTGCGAGCCTCACGCGATCCAGAGTCCGGAAATCTGTTCCTGACACGGGCAACAGTTCTGTATGGAGTAAACTCCCTGCTGAAAACAATCGAGCCTGCTGCTCGCGAGTTGCCAGTCGTGAAGTTGTGCCCATCCGGACGAAGATCTCTTCACTGCCGCTGTGTCGCACGACATAGGGCTTTGAAATTCCCTGTGGAAACGAGATCACCGCAACACGAATCCCCTGTTCGACCTGGATTTCTTCATAGAAAGGCAGCAGCATCGGATGTACGCGATCCCGGAAGACATTCATGACCCATTCTTCGAGGTTCGGGCGCTGGATGCCCGACACGGCACCATCATCCTCGACACCCAGCAGAATCCGACCTCCCTGGAAATTGGCCAGCGCCACGACTTCCTTTGCCAATTGCTCCGGTCGAATATCGTCTCGCTTGAATTCCACTCCGGAGTTTTCGCCATTCGCGATGATTTCTAATAATTCTGATTTCAACATGTGTTCGTGCCTTCAGTGCCTTTCGTGGACACCCGCAGTTCGTACCGCAGCAATTGTTCAACCTGGTCTACAGTCTATCCTGACATTCATCGACGGGATCATCTTCCGACGCACACTCATGCCACTTGCATGCCCGTGCCCCAAAGCTGGGTTCACAATAATCCTTGTCTGCGTGCTTCGTACCAGACGAAAGGTGAGAGTTCCCTCAGAACTACTTCATCTTTGCCTCGCAGGTATCGAGTGAAATGTCGGGCTCGCATCTTCCTATGTTCGGCACTGTTCAGTTTCAGACGCTTGATTGTCTTCCGGGCCAAATCCTTCTCAGGCTGTGTCAACCCAGAGCCAATGTTGATGTTTCCTGTACTCAGATTCAGCAGAAACGTCTCTGACTTCAGCCCGATGGGATCAAGAACATCATCAAACTCTCGCTTGTTCCGGTTCGGCCCAAGGCATGACAGGCGATAATTGTTCCATTCGTAGGCGTCGCCCGCGTTCTTCGATTTTGCCACGAAATGGTCCGTCGATGAGGCTCCGGTCACCCATTCGAAGTAGATTGCCAGATACGCGCAGACACCGTCATATGCATCCCAAAGCTGTTTGTTCGATTTGCTCCAATACCGTGGAAGTTTGCTTGCCTTTGGCGGAGCAGAATTCAGCGAAATGCCCTTCGCGTTCAGCCAGGCGTGTCCTGATTGCCGTACATTCGCGTCGAAATCACTCGGTTCCGCCCGTACAGTGATGGGAATCATTTCAACCATCCCTTCTGCCGACAGATGTAACGCCAGGAAAACAAGAAGTCGTCAGCCGGGCTCAACGCCTGAGCCAAGGCCGCATTCATCTCCTGAATCTGTGCGGGCTTGGGATTTTCTGATTCCAGGAGTTCCGATGCGGCTTCTACCAACTGCTCATACTCTTTCGGTCGGCCGCTCGAAAGATCGAAGGCGTCACTGATGAGCCAAGTGGCAGCATCGCCGTGCTTTTCAAAATCACGGCGACGAAGCACGACCTTTTTGTCCTCGAAATCAAGATCGAACCAGGCATCCTTCTCTTCATCAAAGAACGGTTCGACAGACGTCATCACCAGAGGCGAATGGGTTGCCGTAACCAGTTGTACCGCAGCTCTCGACGAGAGTTCTTCCATAACGGAAAGGAGTCCAGGGATAATCGCTCGCTGCCATGCCGGATGCAAATGGGCCTCAATTTCATCAATCAGAAAAATCACCTGATTTGACGGATCTTCACGGAGTTGCTCTGCCGCTTTCATGTGCTCATTCCAGGCCCATACAAGGAGGTAGGCCAGAGCAATGATCCGACGCATCCCGGAAGACAAATGCACAACAGGAACATCCTGACCGTACGGCATCCTCAGGGTCGGCATATCTCTAACGTCATCAAGTCCGATGCGTGTGAGCCGCCCCGGCAAAAGAGGTTCATCTTCTGTTGATGAAAGCGTCCTGAGGACCGACGTTAACTGCTCGAATGGCAGGCCACGTTCCTTCTGCCAACTAGCCCAGTCGCGAATCAGGCCATTGCAGATCCAAGTTCCGTCCGGCGTCGGTTGACCATCCCAAACTTCAGCCGGGCTGAACACGTAGGCGGGACGTCGCTCCTGAACGTCCATCCCATCCTGTGTTCGCCAGTAATTTCGGTGCGGATCCCATACGGCGAAACTACCATCCGTCATCGCATACAACACGAGTCCAGGATTTGCAGGGCGGCCGGGCCGCCCAGTCCAGGCCTGTTCCTTACGCTGGTAGGTGCTTTCGTATTCTTCAGTTTTTGTCTTGCCAGAAAAGGAGAAGCTCAGACTTGCCTCGCCATCCGTTGCGGGCAGGGCTTTTTTTCCGGCCGTGAGTTTTGGATTCACTTCAGCAGGCCAGCGTCTGGTCAGAGCCCACCAGGCGACGTCAAGCAAAAAGCTCTTTCCCAGCCCATTGTTGCCGGTGATCAGATTCAGCCGCTCCCCAAAATGCAACTGCATTTCGGGTGACGGGCCGACATTCTTGAGGTGAAGTTGTTGTAGCATCTATACACTCGAGTCCATTGCGTTTTCTGGAACAGTTTACAAATCAGATTGGCAATTCAGTTGTTGACGAAAAGTCACATTAATCATACAAGGTCAGGCACGCGACCGATGCTCCGCAAAAAAGATGCATACTGGACTTGGTCCCGACGCAGCGATTCCAACACACACTGAGCCGCACTGACCAATTCCGGAATATCCACAGGAACGCCGCCTCGCTCTACTCTACCAACCATGTGCGAAAATTCGTTGACCACTCGGTTTACCAGGGAAGCCTTGATTTCATTGCCGAGAAACAATTCGATTGCTTCGAAACTAAAGTCGCGATCCGGAAAGCGGTAATAGAGGAAAACCTCAAGAAATTTTCGCAGATCGTTACCGAATCCGTAGAGCTGGCGATAACCATCTTCAACCGCTACGTTGATCTCTGATACCTTCAAGATTTGCTCGAAAAGGTAAGAGAATTCTGTGAAGTACCTCTTGATGGAATCGGGAAGCGTCGTCAGCGCAGATCTGTTGTTTTGTCTTGAGACGAGCAACCAATTGAATTTTTGGTATTTGATAACTTGAACAGTGCCATCTGGCCGCTCAAAACGCGGCTGCAATCGCTTCAGATACCGCAGGAACTCAAGGTTGTGCGTCGACACAAACAGCTGTGAGAAATTTCGAGCCTGAGCGATTTCGGCATCCAGCAGGCTGAAGATGAAGAAGATGTGATTTCCGTCCAAACTGCAGATTGGGTCGTCAATCCAGATGATTGGCTTCTGGCCAAGCGTTTGAACATCCTTTAGACGCGCAACAAAGTAGCAGAATGCAATCAGGCTGCATTCACCTTCGCTGAGATGCCAGGCTGGAACACCATTCCGACAAATCTCAAAGCGGGTTGCCTTATCAGCGCCATCTGGCTCTTCGACAAGTCGCAAGGATAACTCTCGATGACCAAACGAGTGTTGCAGGTAGCTATTGGTCGCTGCCGCACCAGCGGTCTGGTCGCTCATCTGTGCGCGAAGAACAACAATCTCCTGTTCAAGCTCGCCGATCTTTTGGCCCAATTCAACCTTTTCCTGGTTCAGTCGATCTTTGTCGGCAAGTGCTTCAGAGATCTTCTCCAGGCGATCTGAATACCCGATCTCCTTTGAGAAAGTCAGCACCTCATTGAGACGCAACTTTTCCTTGGCTGCACTTTGGTCGGTCTCAAGCTGGTCGGTATAGGCATTGGATTTCACAATGACGTCGTTGAGTTGCTGTGCGATATCGGTAAATGACTTGAATGTTGTTTCAGGATTACTGAACTTAAACGGCACATGCAGCTGTTGACGCCTCTGTTCAAGCTGGGCAATACACAGGTCCAAAGCGACCTGCATACCGTTCTTCCATTCAACCAACACCGTTCCTGCTGCCTGCAATTGCGGCTGGAGGTTCGGGTAAACGGCATTCTGTGACGGAGCTTTGATGTTCGCCAGGTTGGACAAGTCCCGACGAATATCTGCGATCGCATTGTTAATTGCGGCCTGAAGTTTCTGCGATTCTTCATCAAAATGGCGATCCAACTCTGCCCATCGGCCAGCACTGATCGTCTCGCCGCAGAATTTGCACGACTCGCCGGGGCCATGATGGAAGTTGAGCCCAGAATGAACCCACTGATTGAGGGAGATATTGGCGATGAGCTCCTGAATCTTGTCGGCATTCGTTACCGGCATAGAGACGAGCTGTGAGGCAATTTCGACGTGCTTCGTGAGTTGAGGTGCAATCGCTTCAAAAGCCGCTAGATTATCAAGAGGCAGTTGTGCAAGGAGAGCATCGAGCCGTTTAACTTCCTGTTCATCGATCGATTGAAAGTCTTTACCAAGAACAACGTCCAACTCTTTTCGAAGTTTCTGTTTGTTGTAGTTCTGATCGCCGAACCGGCCGCTCGCATACTTGATGCCGGTTTCTTGGTTAGTCGCTTTGTCCGTCAAAAGACGTTCAAGCTCATTGGTCAAGTCTTCCCACTTTGTTTTAGCAGATGCCGCCGCCAACTCCTTGCGACGATACTCCGCCCGCAGCCCTTCCTCGGCGGCTTCTTCGCGAGAACCAAGCCTCTGCTCAATTTCATCAATCCGCAACTGCAGGTCAGCGTTGTCTGCCCCAAGAACCGCAAATGGCGTCATACCAGCATCGGGGTCAGCGATGAAAAGCAGGTTTTCACGAACGAAATCCTGATTGAACACTCGAATGCAAGGGCCAGCCAGAAGTTGTGCCTGCGTGAATGTATTTCCGTCCGACATCTCCATCACGAACGAGGGATTGTCGATGCGACGCGGAATGGACTGCGTCTCGAAACACCTCAGAATCCGAGACAGTGTCGTTTTCCCAGAGTAGTTTCTTCCGTACAGGATGTTGACGGAGGTGAAGACCGGAATGTCCGCGTTCCACGCAAAGTCCTGAAACGAACCAAAGCCGTCGATGCATTGAAACTTCTTAATTGTTGCAGTCATGACGTCTCGCAATTGATTCGAAACAGTGGCCAATTGAAAGTCTGTATTCCAACTCTGGAAACATTCTGTGTCCTATTCCCTCGCCTTACGCTTTCTTGCCAGTGTGTAGTGGCAGTCGTTGAAGCGTTCGCCTTTGAATTCGGGGCCGCCGGGGAAGTCGGTGGTTTTGCCGTCCCAGCCCCAGAACCAGGGGTAG
>CAZFDW010000110.1:0-14680 GCA_964517865.1 uncultured Chitinophaga sp. | reverse complement strand
CTCGTGCGGCTAGCGGTTGGGCGTCAGCCCTCCGTGTTCACTGTCCTTCTGCGATGTGCTTGTTTTCTGCGGCGCGTTGGGTTGACTTTGCGCGGTGGTGTTTCGCTTTTGGTCGTTCGCGTGAGGGGATTTGCACGGAGGGCTGACGCCCTGCCGCTCGCCTCGATGGCGATCATTCAGTGCCTTCGCGGCTTTCGCAATCGCCGGATCATCACTCTCTGACAATAAGTCCTTTAACTGCGCGTGGACATCCACCCATTCCCGCATCCGCATGTACGACAGAAAATTCTGCTGGCACCATTTGCGAATCTGACTGTGCGAAGCCGACTTCTGTTTGTCGTGCCATGCGTCCCACAGATTCAGAATCGTCAGGAAGTCGGAATCGCGGTTGTAGAATTTCCGATGAGCCTCATCCGCTGCCTGCTGTTTCTCAACCGGGCGTTCGCGCGGATCCTGACTCTCCAGCAATGCGGCGATGGCGAGAACCTCCGGCAGTGCGTGTTCATCGACGGCGGCCAGAATCATGCGACTGATGCGTGGATCTACGGGCAACCCGGCCATGCGGCGACCAATCCCGGTCATCTCGCCCTCGATCGTGATGGCTCCAAGTTCTTCGAGCGTCTTGTAGCCTTCCCGTACGGTGGTCGAACGTGGCGGATCGAGGAACGGAAATTCTTCAATGTTGCCAAGACGCAGGTTGATCGTCCGAAGAATCACGGCAGCAAGATTCGTCCGCTGAATCTCCGGAGCGGTAAACGCTTCGCGGCCGTCGAAATCTTCCTTGCTGTAAAGTCGAATACAAATGCCGGGACCGACACGTCCACAGCGCCCGGCACGCTGATTGGCCGACGCCTGAGAGACCGGCTCAATCGGCAACCGCTGCATGCGGGATCGTGCCGAATAACGACTGATGCGAGCCGTTCCGGTGTCCACGACGTAACAGATGCCCGGCACGGTGAGCGACGATTCCGCCACATTTGTCGCGAGCACGATCCGCCGATGCCCGTACGGCGAAAAGACTTTTGTCTGATCGGCCATCGAGAGTCGTCCAAACAACGGCACGATTTCTGTCGGCATCTGCGGCGTATCGCCCCGAAATCGTCGTCCGCCGAGGACCTTAGCGGCTTCGCGGATGTCGCGTTCAGTAGGCAGGAAGACCAGGATATGTCCGGAGTCATGCGCCGTGACTTCTTCGACAGCATCGGTGACGCCAGCGAGCCAATCGCGGGGCACGCGGTTATCGTCTTCTCCCATGCCGGCGTCAGGATCGTCGAGCGGTCGATATCGAATATCGACCGGATACATACGCCCCGAAATCTGCAGCACCGGAGCCGGCTTACCATCTGTTCCAAAGTGATCCGCGAACCGCGCGGCATCAATCGTCGCCGAAGTAATGATCACCTTCAGATCGCGTCGCCTGGGCAGCAGTCGTTTGAGATACCCCAGCAGGAAGTCGATATTCAAAGATCGCTCGTGGGCTTCGTCCACGATGATGGTGTCGTATTGATCAAGAAAGTGATCTGTCTGAGTCTCTGCAAGCAGGATTCCGTCGGTCATCAAACGCACGCGCGTGTTCGGTCCGCTGCTGTCGGTAAAGCGGATGCGAAAACCAACTTCCTGCCCCAGTCGGCAGTTCATTTCTTCCGCCAGCCGCGCGGCGACTGATCGAGCGGCGATCCGACGTGGTTGAGTGTGTCCGATGACTCCCGAGAGGCCGCGCCCCATTTCGATGAGTATCTTCGGCAGTTGCGTTGACTTGCCGGAGCCCGTTTCACCGCAGAGCACAATCACCTGATGATCGCGAATTGTATCAATGATCTCCTGTTTCCTCGCGACGACGGGCAGTTCCTCGTCCCAGTCCAGTCTCGGCTGCCAAACCGCCCGTTGTTCGCGTCGCTGCAGTGACTTTTGCAGCAGTCCTCGCAACTTATCCAGCGTGCGATCAAACGGCTTTCCGGACTTCTCCGAATCCTTCACGGCCCGTAACATTTTGCGCAGCGAAAACTGATCCGCCTGCATGGCAAGCGAAATCGACTGTTCAATTTCCCGGAGAGTAGACATCGTTCCAGTGCGACACGTCAAGTGGGCTGTTGGTTATGAAAAATCCGGCGCGTGGCGGGCAGCAGCCCTCCGGTCCATCGACTTGGCAGATGTACGGTATCTTTGTCAGTCTGCCAACGGGAATTCCTCAGGCATGTTTTACGGCGATTCGGGTCATTTTTCTCACTCAGGCACGCGGTTGGCATTAATTTGCTTAACCGCGTGCCCAGCGGGCCGCGCGCAGCGGTCTGTTGGACGGATTCCGACACGCGGGGCGTTGCCCACGCGGTTAAACGGATGAACCAACCTCAACGGCGCGCGGCATAGTCGAAACTTCCGCTCCCGATGACAAAGACGACTGTTAACAAGTCATGTGTTCGCACTGCCGAAGATGCACATTCTGCCGGTGTGTCTGACGCAGTGTTGGTGGCTCTTTGCAGGCGGGGCGGAGTTGAGTGCATTTCCTGCCGGATGAAACGAGGCATCTGGAAATCGCCTTGACGCATGCACTGAGCAGAGGCTGAAGGCCATTGACGCGGGAATTCCGGACATAGTATCGTCTGAAATGTGTAGTTGTTTTGCAGCTGCATCACGGCCACACAGATTCTAAAGGTCGATGTCCGGATCATCCCTCTGAGATATCGGCGACAATCGCGGTTCCAACGATTTTGGTCTTTCCAATCAGACCAGCAAATTCGGGGCTGTCCACCCACCGCGACCCGTGAATCTGAGTGTCGAATGCAGCTGCAATGGTGTTGCGAGCACTCGATTCCGATTGATCCCCCCCGATCGTGGAGTTGTCTGATCCCACAACACATTTTTCTATCCCGTTTCTTAAAACTCAGTCTGCTTTGCAGCGAATCTCACTGCTGACCTGCGGTGCATTTTCGTCTGCGCGGCGGCTTCGTGAAAAACCAGGCTGTTCGCACGGCAAATCAATTGCCGGCACGGGCAACGAGGGTGCGTCACGGCGACGGAGCTCAATCATGACACAACCTCTGCTGAACCCTGATTCCAATCAGGGACCGATTCCAACGCGCAACCGCAATCACAGCAAGAGGAAATATGGACTGGCAGCCCCTGTCGTGTGTCTGCTGTCGTCCACGCTGCTTTGCGGCTGTGCTGCCGGA
Organism: uncultured Chitinophaga sp.; assembly: GCA_964517865.1. Classification (GTDB taxonomy): domain Bacteria; phylum Planctomycetota; class Planctomycetia; order Planctomycetales; family Planctomycetaceae; genus SXXK01. The sequence continues at coordinate 11,510 of CAZFDW010000110.1, read as the reverse complement.
TTAATGTCCGTGCCCGGCGCGGCGATGCTGGCGGATCGGTTCGGCAGTGACAAGGAGCGGGAAGCCACCGATGAGAAGGACGATGAGAAAGACAAGGACAAGAAAAAATCGGCGAAGTCAAAACTGGAAGACGACGATGACGACTTTGGCACCAGCATCAAGACACCGATGCTTTCTGAATACATGAGTGTTCAGGGCAATACGATCATTACGGTTCGCGGCGTAGGGCTGGTCACGGGCCTGAATGGCACTGGTGGCGATCCATCGCCCTCTGCACTACGAACACAGCTCGGGAACGAGATGTCTCGCCGGAACGTCAAGGACGGCAAGCGTATTCTCGCCTCGGAGGATACGGCACTGGTTGTGGTGACAGCCTACCTGCCGGCGATGGTCACAAAAGGTCAGCGATTCGACGTGCGTGTGGCGATTCCGCCGCAGGCCAAAGCCACCAGCTTAAAAGGCGGCCACCTGCTGGAAACGCGAATGTTTGAAGAAGCGAATGTCGAAGGACGCGGCGCGCTGAAGGGCCATGAATATGCCGTGGCGGGCGGTGCAATTCTGACCAACCTGGGTGTGAAAGGATCGCCGGAGGAACGTCAGGGCGAACTCATGTACGGCACAATTCCAGGTGGCGCGGTGTCGAGGACCGAGCGTGATCTCAGCATTGTACTGCGTCGTGAGAAGAAGGGCTTTCGCAACAGCAAGCGCATCGCTGATGCCGTTTCAGAGCGATTCAACCGCTACAACAGTTTCGGCCAGAAGATTCCCTGTGCAGTCGCAAAGCAGGACGACCTGATCAGTTTGAAAGTGCATCCTCAGTACATCAACAACTTCCCGCGGTATCAGGCCGTCATTCGCAGTATTGCCTTTAACGAGACCGAAGTTGCCCGGCGGATCCGAGTGGAAAAACTGGCACGTGAGCTGATGGATCCGGATAAGGCTCAGGTGGCGGCGCTGCAACTGGAAGCGATCGGTGACAGCGGGATTCCCTTCCTGAAGGACGCCCTGGAATCCACCGACTTTGAAGTGAAGTTCCAGGCAGCTCAGGCATTGGCCTATCTGGGCGACGCATCCGGAATCGCGATCCTCAAAGACGCGGCCCGTGATCAACCGGCGTTCCGCGTATATGCGTTTGTCGCGATGTCCGTCATCGACGATGCGGATTCTATTCTTGCCCTGCGCGAACTGATGGATTCCAGTTCGCTGGAAACGCGATACGGGGCATTCCGAGCGCTCAAAGAACTTGATCCGCGTGATCCGTGGCTGAATCCGGTCGCTTTTGACAGTCGGTTTCTGATGCACGTCATTGATTCGCCGGGTGAAGCGATGGTGCATGTGACTCGTCGTCGTTCGCCGGAAGTTGTGGTCTTTGGCCCTGAGCAGGAGTTGCAACTTCCAGCGATGCTGAACGCCGGACGACATATTAAAGTCATCGGAGCCACCGGTGACCATGAGGTCGATGTCATCCTGTACAAGCTGAACGAAGAGCCACAGCGTCAGCGGGTTTCAAACCGCGTTGTGGATATTATCCGAGCCTGTGGAGAACTGGGTGCAATGTATCCGGACATTGTGCAATTGCTGATCGAAGCCGAACAACAGCACAACTTTGTCGGGCAGTTCGGTATCGATCGAATGCCGCAGGCTGGTCGGATGTATCTGACGGACGGACAAGCCGACGACTCAGAGGCACCTGACGATGATAGTGGCAAACAGATTGGAAGCTCACGATTGCTGCCGGAAATGTTCGACGAACTGGATGAAGAAGAACTGCGTGAGAACGAAACAGAAGAAAAGCTCTCAAACCTGAATTTCGACGAAGTACAGAAGCAGGACGCGAAAGAAGACGCGAAGAGTAAATCCGGCAGGAAACCGGATTCGGCGAAACCATCTGCAACAACCTCCGAGGCGGACGATAACACGGACGCTGATCGTGGTGACAGTGATGCTGATGGTGAAATTGATGACATAGAGGCCGCGGAGAAATCTGCTTCTGAGCCTGCTGAAACTCAGGCGATGACCGAGCCATCGGGTGAGCGGGAACAACTGACTGGTTCCACCGCCCCAAAGTCCCCGTCTGAAGCAGAAATGGAAGCGTTTGAAGCAGAGTCGGTGGATATGTCGGCAATGAAAGGCGGCGTGGCCGGTTTCAGCGCCCGGATGGCAGATCGTTTGAAGCATCCGTTCGGCGGAAAGAAGTAGACCAGGGATTCGGTTTCATGCTCAAGTCGCTTGAACTCTTTGGATTCAAGAGTTTCGCCGACCGCACCAGTTTTGACTTTGCAACGGGAATTACCGGTGTTGTGGGTCCGAACGGGAGCGGAAAGAGCAACGTCGTGGACTCGATCAAGTGGATTCTGGGTGACCAGAGCGCGAAGAGTCTTCGAGGGAAGGACATGACCGACGTGATCTTCAACGGCTCCGCCAGCCGTACGGGATCACAATTTGCCGAAGCCACGCTGATCTTCGACAACAAGACTCGCTTTATCCCGATGGATCAGGATGAAGTCTCCATCGGCCGCCGCATCTGGCAGTCAGGTGATTCAGAATACCTGATCAATCGTCAGACGGCACGGTTGAAAGACGTCCGTGAACTGTTTGTCGGTACGGGTGCAGGTGCCGCCACATACTGCATCATCGAACAGGGCCGCGTTGATCAGATTTTGCAGTCCAACGCCGCGAATCGGCGGTTGATTTTTGAAGAAGCAGCGGGCATCAGCCGGTTCAAGCAGAAGCGGACTGAGGCGCTCAAGCGACTGGAACGGGTGGAACAGAACCTTATTCGACTTTCCGATCTTGTGGATGAAGTCGAGACCCAGGTCAGCACCGTGCGGACTCAGGCCCAGCGTGCATCCCGGTATCGATCGATTTCCACGGAACTTGAGCAGTTATGGGTCGGTTTAGCGGCTGATGATTTTCGGCGTGAATCGACGAAACGCGATTTGTTGCAGAGCCAGATGCAGGAATCCGCCGCCACGTTGCTGGATCTGCGTCAAAGGCAGGCAGAAGCAGAATCTCAGGTCACTGCAGCCGATGCCGCATTGGCAGAAGTCGATGATCAGCTGCGCGAAGTCGAACGACAGCGAAGTGATCTACGCAGCCGGATTGCCAGTCTGGAATCAACCGTTCGTCATCAGACCGCTCGAGAAGAAGAACTGAAGTCGGACCTGCAGCGTCTGGTTCGTCAGCAGAATCTGATGAAGAATCGCGTGACGGAAGCAGAAGTGGAAGAAGTACATCTGGATTCTGTACTCACACAGGAACGAGCGGCGTTTGAGCGTCGTCGGTCCACACTGATTTCGGGAGATGATCAGGTTGCGGCACTGCAACAGACGCTGGCGGAAGCGCGAGACAACATTGAAGTGGCCCGCCATGAACTTATGCAGCAGGTCCGACTGAATTCTGAGGCCACGTCAACACTCAGCAATCTTCGGGCACTGCATCAGTCTGCGGAAACACGACGCGAAACGCTGGAAGGACAGTCCTCATTGCTGCACGAAGAGATTGAGGCATGGCAGGCAAAGATGCCGGATCTCGAAGAAGCACTGAACCGGGTTCAACAGGTTCTGCAGCAGGTTGAAAGTGACGCTGACAGTTTGATCCGCAGTCGCGACCAGCTTGTGACCGAACGCAGTCAGTCGCAGCAGTCACTGGCTGAACTCCGCGAACACCGCAGTGCGCAGGTGGCCCGACGCGCCGTGCTGGAAGATCTGGAAGATCGTCAGGAAGGCTTTGGAATCGGCGTGCGGGAAATTCTGCGACGAGCAGACGAAGCGGATTCGGCTCCGTGGAATCTGATCTGTGGCAGTGTTGCGGATCTGCTTGACGTCGATATGGAACATGCTGCGCTGCTGGAAGTCGCGTTGTCGGGACGCGCTCAGTTGCTGGTTGTGACTCGAATGAAGCCACTGATTGAGTACCTGAATTCCGGGCGTTGTCGTATTACAGATCGTGTCGGGTTCATTTCCATCGAAAACACGGATGTCGCAAACGGCGATCTTTCAGAGCTTCGCGGCAGTCTCCGACGCAATGATAACAACATGTGGGCCGACGGTGCGGACACCGATTCCGACATTTCGAGGCAAGCCGGTTCGTGGTGGGGACGTGAAAGACCGTCTTCGCGGTCCGGTGGCGATTCAATTGAAAGTCTGCTGGCTGCCGCCGGGTCTGCCGATCCAATGCAGGTGACGTGGCTCGATCCACGTTGTGATAGTCCTGTGATGCGATCTGTGTTTTCCCAGGGAGACACGGCACCACCAGTGCTGTTTGGACAGGCAGGCGTTGTGGGTCGAGCCGACGGACTTGCCCGACCGCCGCAATCCATGTCGACGCTGGCCAGTCATCTGCTGGCAGACACATGGGTCGTTGAAACCCTGGCCGACGCGCTGCGGCTGCATTCGCTCACCGCAGGCCATTGCCGGTTCGTGACGCTGCAGGGAGAATTGATTGAAAGCGACGGCACACTGTTCGCCGGAACCGTGCGGAATGAATCGGCGTTGCTGTCTCGCAAGAGCGAACTGCGGCGACTCCGCAACGAACTGCATCGCCTGGAACATGAAATCGCTCAGCGCGAACTGATGCTGCGCTCATTGAGTCAGAATATCGTGTCCACGGATGATCAGCTGACTCAGATTCGCTCCGAGGTGAACGAGCATGTGAGTCAGTCGCGGACCACGGAACAATTGGTGGTTGAACAGCGTCGGCAGTTAACAGAGGCTCAGCGGCGCGCCGATCTGCTCGAAGCTCAGGAACAGAAGCTAGCCGATGAGATCGCGGATCTGGAGGCCCGGATTGAAAATGCTGAACAGCAGCAACAATCGGGCGAGGCCCGGATGCTGCAGCGGCAGGAACATATCGCCGAACTCAATGGTGAGCAAAACAGCCGTCAGCACGAACTCGAAGTCATCGATCGGAATCGTACCGCTGCAAGTCTGGAACTCACACGGTCGGAAGAGCGGCTGCTGGGACTTCAGGAAGCTGTCGAACGTGTCCGTGAAGATCTTGAGCAGCGTCAATTGCAACACCAGGAAGCCGATCGCCGCTTAACCGCTGCGGCGGAGCGTCAGCGAGATCTGCTTATCGCGCAACTGAACGCTTCGGCCGAGGTTTCCGAACTCAGCGTGACCGATGAACGACTTGCGACGGATGTTCACAGCCGAACCACCGCTCGTAACCGGCAGCGCGTGAATCGAAACGCCGCGTCGTCAGCGGAGACTCAGATTCGCGACATCTGCCGCCAGCATGAATCACGGCACCATGAGACCGAACTTCTGGTGCGCAGCATCGATCATCAACTGACCACGACCGCCGAACGTATCCGTGAAGAATTTCAGATCGAAGTTCGTGAAGCAGTTGCGTCTGGTCGTTCGGCTGTCGCCATCTGGCTGCAGCGAGACGCCGGTGCTGCAGGCAGTGAAAACGAGAATGAAGCCGAGACCGATCCGCCGCAGAATATCGCGTCGCTCAGTCCGCCTGCGGATACTCCACTGTTTCTTGAATCGCATCAGAGCATCATCGCCGATCCGACTCAATACACAGCGATGCGCGGCGAGATTGATCGGCGTATTGAACGACTCAGGCGGCAGCTTCGAAAAATTGGCAGCGTCGGTACAGAAAGCCTGGATAATCTGATCGAGCTGGAGACGCGATTTCAGCGACTGCATACACAGTTGACGGATCTTGAGGCGGCACGCGATGCTCTGAGCGACATCGTGCGACGGATCAATGTGGAAAGCCGTCGCATGTTTCTGGAATCGTTTGAAACAATTCGTGGCTTCTTCAGGGAACTGTTCCGCAAACTGTTTGGTGGCGGCGAGGCTGATCTGATTCTGGAAGATCCGGACGATGTGCTCGAATGCTCGATTGACGTTGTCGCACGTCCGCCGGGGAAAGAGCTTCGCAGCATCTCCTTATTAAGCGGTGGTGAAAAGACCCTGACGGCGGTGGCATTGCTGCTCTCGATTTTCAAGAGTCGCACGAGTCCGTTCTGCATTCTGGACGAAGTCGATGCGGCTCTGGACGACGGCAATATTGGCCGATTCGTGAATGTGCTGCGGGAATTTCAGCAGAACACGCAGTTTATTATGATCACGCACCGCAAGCCCACGATGGCTGTGACGGACGTCCTGTACGGTGTCACGATGGAAGAATCCGGAATCTCCAGACGGCTATCGCTGCGATTTGAAGACGTTGATGAACACGGAAATTTCGTTGCTGCGGCGAAGAAGGGAAGAGCCGCGTGAGGGAATGCCCAATGTCCAAATCCGAATGACCAATGAAACACAGTTGTCCCTTGTCCCTTGTCCCTTGACCCTTGTCCCTTGACACTCCTGTGATTCCTGAAAACTGAACGCTGAAAATTAGAAACTCAGCGTCTCCCACGCTTAACCGGTGCAGGCGGCGTGCATATTGTTTGTGGCAGTTGTTGCAGGTCTGTCAAAGATCCTAAAGTCGTTCCCATCGAAACGACGAACATAAAGCAGGTGAGTGTCATCCTGTTGTGGCGGTGAGCACACTTCTGTGTGATCACCATGGGGAGGCCAGGAAGCACAATAGGCTGATTCGCCGGGGGGCAATTCAGCGTCTGACCGTAACGGCAGGGATGTCCGGAGAAGGTCGCTGTCCATCATTTACGTGATGGTACAGAGTGAATTGCGCCCCAGTGCCTTGTGCAGGCACGGGATTGCTCCGCACGCAATCCAAAAAAACGACCCCTGTCATCATTCTGGACCCGCGTTCTGTTCTGGCTGTCACGACAGAGAGTTTCCTTCGGGGAATTCAACCAGAGCAATACATCAGGGTGATGACGATCCGGATTCCTAGGACGGGATTCCGGATGGTGCAGTGAGAACTGATTGGAGAGCCCGCCCATGAAGACGATCTTCACTACTGGTCAGGTAGCTAAGATCTGTAAAGTTGCCCCACGTACAGTTTCGAAGTGGTTCGATTCCGGACGACTTCGAGGCTATCGAATTCCTGGTTCACAAGATAGACGCATACCCCGCGAACATCTGATCCGTTTCCTTAAGGAACACGGAATGCCTCTCGGCGAGCTGGAAGACGAAGCAATGGGCAAGATTTTGCTTGTTGGTTCAGATCTGATGACTCGCTCGAGTCTGAACGAGATGATTTCCAACGACGACTTTAAGATCGAAATAGCTGCCAGTGGCTTTGAAGCTGGTATCCAGGCAGAATCCATTCACCCCGATTGCGTGGTGGTGGACTTTGTCATGGGGCGTGAAGAAGCTCTGATGATTGCTCAGAACCTTCGTAAGAATGCAGAATTCCACGAAACCGTTCTGATTGGTCTTCTCAGCGACGATGACAACGCTTCCGGCTTTGACCGTTCGGTGTTCAGCGAGACGTTCCGTAAACCGTTTGACGCAGCTCTGCTCGCCGAACGTATTCGGACACTCGTGAACCGCCGAAAGCAGATGGCCTGAGAAACCATCTGAAGCCTCGGCGATCTGACCACGTCGAGAAAAACACAGCCATCGGACAAACCTTCGGGATTGTCCGATGGTTTTTTGTTGCGCGGTCTGGACAGCTACTCTGCCGCAGTATTTCCAAGCCACTTGACCGCATTGCCAATGATCAACAACGGTCGCTCCTGCTTGTAGACCGGATACGTTTCATGCCCCGGGCGAAAGTAGAAGACTTTCCCGGAGCCGATCTTCCAGATGAGTCCGCTCCGAAAACTCTCCCCGGCTTCCCATGTCTCTTCAAACAGGACTTCATCCGGTTCAGGCACATGAAACGGATCCGCATACATCTCGGTCTGAGCGATCTCGAAGGTGGCTGGTAGTCCAGCTGAGACTGGATGATCCGGTTTGAGAACCTTGACAGTGCTCGGCTTTCCGTCGGGGCGATAGGCCGGAAAAACACAGTTCGGCAAGTCAACTCGAACGGTCAGCTGCTCGCCGCGACGCATCGCGTAGTAGGCAGGAGTTCTGATGGAATCGGCGGTGGGAACAAAGCGATCAACCGGCGGAATGAAGTCGAACTTCACTGGCGGTCCGTTGGTTGGATCAGGATAACGCCGGCGTGCGTCCTCCCGAGTCCGCTCATACATGGCCTCGACGAACGGATTCGCCCAGTGTGCGGAATGCAGCGCAATGAGTGCCAGTCGTCCTTCTTTAATACGCGCCACGATGTCGCGCGACAGATCGACTGAAATTTCATCCTGCCTGACATGGCCCCACCAGATGAGCACATCAGTATTGTCCAGCAAAGTCACTGGCAGGCCCTTTTCCGGCTCATTAATGTTGGCCGAAATGACTCGCAGCCCCGGTTGCTTCGACAGATACTCGGCAATCGTATTGCCAAGATAGTTTTCGTATGCCTGTTTCTGAGCTGGCTGCTGCTCATCCCAGACCAAAACACGAACCAGCGGTTCCTGAGCAGAACATTTGCTGATCAGGAAGATGACGGCTAATGACCGACAGGCCAAAGAAAACGAATTCATTCTGTAATCTACCCGGGTAGAGAATCGGCAGGAAAAGTGACCTCGTTCGCGGCTGTCAATGTCCGCCGACGATCATGATTCTACAGGCGTGCAATCGCTTTGCCAGCAAGCAGCATACATGGAATTATCGCGGATAAAGGACTTTAGACGTCGTGCGACGTCAATGCTTTATGTTTGGGTAGGCCTACAAACTCAACCCAGATTCCTGGTCCTGACGACGCAGTAGCCTGTCTGTGCGGACGTTTGAGTTTCACATCGCGGATCTTTCCCACTAAAGTGCAACTCCGCATTACTCATATCAAACCGAAATCTGAAAGCCCCGTGAAATACAGAGATGGCAAAAAAGAAATCAAAAAAGAGCGACGCAACTCCGTCGGCAATGCCACAGGCGACACCTGCCGCGATGCGGAAGCTTTTCAAAGAACTGGGTGTTCCGGAGGGTAATCCGGAAGCGATAGCGCTGCTGCAGTCGCTCGCTCAGAATTCGGGCATGAGCGTCGGTGAGCTGTTTGCCGCAATTCTGCCTGGGCTTGACGTGGAAGATGAGATTCGTACTGCAGAAAAACGGGCTGGTCGCAAATCAAAAGCATCGAAGTCCAAAGCTGGTGGCCGAAGGACGGATGATTTGGATGATCTGGTCGAAGTCGCTCTTGCACAGCGATCACCGGAAAAAACTCTGACGTCTCTTGAGATGGCTGTCAAAATCGGTGAAGAACAGCTTGCTGAGGCATTTCAGGGACACGTCGGACATTTCTGGCTCCTGAGTGAAACTCGCCCTTACATGCGAGCCAGACTGCAGTTGGTGCAAGTCCTTATCGCGCAGGGGCGACACGAAACCGCCATCTCGCACATGAAGGACATGCTGCGGCTGAACCCCAACGACAATCAGGGCGTACGCTGGTTGCTGCTTGAATGGTATTGCAATTTGAACTGGCTGGATCAAGCCTTGCAATTGCTGGATGAATACCCGGATGAGGACACTCCGTTTATGGTGCTGACTCGAGTCTGTCTGGAGTTTCAAAAGACCGGACCGAGCGATGCTCTGGAGTCAATGCTCCAGGAACAGTTGGAGTCCAATCCGCACATCGCGCCGAAGTTGCTCGATCAGGAAGAAGTCAGTCCGTTTTCCGTCCATTCGTTCAGCGTTGGTGACGATGACGAAGCAGACGCCTACTGCCAGAGTTTTCGCTCGCTGTGGAAAGCGACACCCGAAGCACTGCCGTGGTTGAGTTCAGTCTTTCGGGAGTTCGCGCCGCCGGAGCCAGAACTGACCATGGACGAAGTTGCAGGAATCGCAGCAGATGAACTTGAAGTTGCGAATTCTCTTCCGTCAAAGAAAGAAGTCTGGTTCTGTGACATTGATGTTCTGGACGACGACGGACACAGTCTGGATCTGGAGATTGACTGGGATAGCGAAGACTGTCCGAAAGACTGGCTGATATCACTGATCAACGACGCGACGAATGAGGCAATTCATATCGAGCCAGGTAAGTTTCCATTGAGTGTTGACAGCGTTCTGTGTGAGCTTTGCCGGGGAATGAAAGAACCGAACACAGGCCGACCGAGACGCCCGAAAACCATCAGGGTCCACAATGCTGCGCTTTGCCAACGTCTCAGCAAACCACTGAAACGCATCAGGATCGACGTCGAGGTTGCGGAAGAAATTCCGGAGCTGATTCAGTTCCTGCGCCGTCAGAGATTCAACCCGGAAGCGACACCGTTTCCTCTCGACGACATCCTTGAAATCCCCGAGGGCGAACGCGAGATCTGGGAGATTGACTGGCGAACGGTCGAGACGTGGGTTCCTGATCCGGAGACAAACGAACCGGTACAGCCCTGGATGGTTCTCGTCGGCGCGCCCGAAGACGGAGCGATCCGCGCGCAGCAACTGTCGATGACCGCACCCACGGAGGCCGTGATTACTCGCGTGCTTGCCGAAGCGATCCTGAACCCAATGAGTGGCGAGGTCGCGCGTCCGACAGTCCTGCTTGTCCGACAACTCAGCCACCGGCTGGAACTGGAGCGGACAGCGAAGTCAATCGGTTGCGATGTCGTGGTCGGAGACTGTCATCTGGTAGATCGTGTCCACAAGGCGATTCAGGAAAACAATGGTGGCAACGCTCCAAAATTTGGCGCGCTGATTCATCAGCCGGACATGACGCCGGAGGTCATGGGCGATTTCTTCAAGGCCTCTGCGGCCTACTACAAGTCGCGTATTTACACCCGCGTCAGACCCGAGCTGACCGTCGAAATCTCCTGCCTGGAACTTATGCCCAAATCGTTCACAGCCGTGACGATGGGGCAGATGGGTCAGGAAATCGGCATCATGTTGTTCGATAACCCGAAAACCGCGCGTTCGATGTTCCAATCGGGCGATACAGACTCCGAAAAGAACGCCCGCAGGATCAGTGGTATCGGATATTCGATTAATGGCAAGGAGTTGCTGCATCCCGCCGACGTCGCAGCCGCCGAGCAATTCGGGTGGCCCGTGCCATCGTCCGAAACATGGCCGTCGGTATATTACATCGAAAAAGGCACGCCGCGTGAGCTGACCACTGCGGAACTGACGTTCGTGTCGGTGGCCATTCACACCACGCTGGAGATGCTGACCGGAACCCGGAATTCCGCCCAACTTGACATCACACTGCATGATCGCACAGTCAAGGTGAACGCAAAGAAAGTGTTCGCGGTTTGATGGCGCGCGGTCGTGGATTTCGGCCCTCACCCCGGCAAGCGGTTGGGCGTCAGCCCTCCGTGTTGCGATTCCTGTCCCCCGTCATGTTGTTATTGTTTTGTGGTTGCGTTCGGGCGATTGCCGGCAACGAACAGAGGCGAACAGTGTGTCTTTACGTGTATCGACGAAACAGGGTGAGCAGTCTGGACGACACGGAGGGCTGACGCCCAACCGCTCGCCGATATCCACGATACTCGCCAAATCGACCTCGTCACTTCAGCCGCAGCAGTTTGATATTCCTGTACCAGACATCACTGCCATGATCCTGGAGGCCGACGTAGCCTTTGCGAGGATGATCTTTGTAGGCCACGTCGA
>CAZFDW010000109.1:0-14699 GCA_964517865.1 uncultured Chitinophaga sp. | reverse complement strand
GGGCTTACGCCGCTCCGCTCGCCGGACTCAGTTTCGGTCGCGCGGAGTATAAGTCCACGCCTTGCAGGTTGCCTGTCACAAAGAAAACGGTAGACTCAGTATTTTCCAAAAGCCTGAGGTTTGTTCATGTTCCGTCGTCATCCTTTGAAATGGCTGCTTGCTGCTTTCGTCGTGGGCATTTGTCTCTGGCTTCGGTTTCGGACGGTGCCGGTACTTCCCGGTGATCATCTGAAAATGGGACTTGAGGCGCTCGCTGCCGGAAAGTTTTCATCGGCTGAACAGCATTTTCGCGATGAGCTTCGGCTTGTTCCGGAGCAGCCCGTGGCAAGCGGAGAGTTGGCCTTGCTGCTCATCCGGTCAGGCCGCAACTGGGAAGCATCGCCGTATGTCCGCACAACTCTGAAGCAGGAGAGAATTCGGCAGGATTCTCTGGTTCGGATTTCCGGTGATCCTGAACTGGCGATCGATGAGTCTCTGCTGAACGATTGGCACAGACAGTCGCCGGAAGAACTTTCTCCTCTGATCGGTCTTGCCAAAGCGGCTTTCCGAAACGGCAAAACCGAAGAAGCACATAAATTGGCTGACAGGATGCTTGCGATATCCCCGAATGATCTGGAGGCCCATGTGATCAAGGGCCACGCAGAACTCAGAACAGGTTTTTCACAACTTCCCGATTGGAACAGGAAGCTGCCCCACGATGCCGGACAACATCCCGGCATCTGGTTAGTCCGGGGTGAATGGTGCCAGCAGGCAGGCAATCCGGAAATGGCCACCCGTTGTTTTCTTGAGGGCATGCTTCTGAACCCTGATGATCGCAAGATGAATCTGCGTTTGGGCCAATTGCTGGGTGACGAAAAAGGCCAGCCGTTTCTGGAACGTGCGGAGACACTTCGAAGATTGTTCGATGCCATTTCTTACATCGACAAACAAACGAGCTATTCCCAGGTGTTGGGACTGCTCAAATCACTGCAGTCTTTGGGTCGGTTTCAGGAAGCGGGGCAGTGGGGACAGATTGCCATGACTTCAGATCCTTCACTCATGATGCGGATGACCACGGATCGCGATTTTTCGACTGAATATAGCCGAGTTTTTTCTGCAACGGGTGACAAAAATGGAAATCTCAACCAGGCATTGAAATTCAATTTGAAGACATTTCCGGAATGGCTCCCACCTGCAGGTGCATCTGGTTCTCAGGAAGCCGTGGTACAGAAAAAGTTCCGATTCAGGAATGACGCCGCGTCTTCTGGTCTGAATTTCACTTACTTCAACGCGGACGACCCGGCCACTGAAGGAAAACGTCTGCAGGAAACCACCGGCGGCGGCGTGGGAGTTCTGGATATTGATCACGATGGCTGGCCTGACCTGTATTTTCCTCAGGGATGCACATGGCCGCTAGGGACTGACGGACGTTTTGAAGATCAGATATTTCGGAATCTTCGAGGTCTCACGTTCACGAATTCCACGGCTGCGGCCGGTATTGGCGATTCCGGATTCAGTCAGGGTGTGACGGTCGCCGACTTTGACAACGATGGTTTCGATGATTTTTATCTGGGAAACATCGGCCCAAATCGGCTTTATCACGGAAACGGCGACGGAACGTTCACGTCGCTCACTGCCGGCGAGAGCCTTGCTGGCGATGCCTGGACCAGCAGTTGCGCGGCCGGAGATTTCAACGGCGATGCACTCCCGGATCTGTTCGTGGTGAACTACATTCACGGCGACGAGGTCTTCGAAAAAATCTGCGAGAACCAGAACGTAAAAGTTACCTGTTCCCCTGGAAGTTTTCGCGCCACGCAGGATTGTCTGCTGATCAACCTCGGAGACGGTCGCTTTGAAGACCAGTCCACCGTCTCGGGAATTCAGCGGCTTGATGGTCCCGGTCTCGGCGTCGTCGCCGCACATCTTGATTCCGATGACAGGCTCGATATCTTTGTCGCGAACGACCAACAGGCGAATTTCTGCTTCCTCAATCAAACCGTACCTCAAAGTAAGCAGTCCCATTTTCGTGAATATGCAGTCAATAACGGTCTGGCATTTGATCGGGATGGAAAATCGCAAGCCTGTATGGGCGTCGCCGTCGGCCATGTCAATAGTGACGATGCTCTGGATCTTTTTGTCACCAACTTTGCCAACGAGTCGAATACGCTTTATCTGAGCCAACCCGGTGGGATTTTCTCAGATGCAACGTCGGTCTGCGGCCTCGCAACGCCAAGTTTTCCGATGCTGGGATTTGGGACAGCGTTTCTGGATGCAGATCTTGATAGCCGTCTGGATCTGGTCGTAGCAAATGGTCACATCGGGGATCATAGGCACTCTGGACAGCAATATCGGATGCGTCCACAGTTCTTTGCGAACACTGGAACTGGTTCCTCGCCTGGATTTGCTGAGTTAACGGCCTCGGACGTGGGCAGTTACTTTGAATCTGAACTTCTCGGTCGTGGACTGGCGGTCCTCGACTGGAATCGCGATGGCCGTCCGGATTTCTGCGTGTCACATCTGGATTCCCCGGCAGCTCTGCTGACGAACGAGACTGCCGATGTCGGGCACTACCTTGCCATACGACTGTGCGGTGTTCAGAGTTGCCGCGACGCAGTCGGAACACGCATTCGCGTTGTCGCCGATGGTCAGACATCCTTTTTTCAGCTGACGGGCGGCGGAAGCTATATGTCGACAAGTGAGCGATTCGTACTTTGTGGTCTAGGGCACGCAGCACGAATCGACGAATTGCGGATCCAATGGCCGTCGGGTACAACGCAGACCTTTCAGAATCCTGATATAGACCAATCCCTTGTCGCCGTCGAAGGTCGCTCGTCGCTGATCCATGATGATATCCGATAGCGAACAGGCGTGGTGACATGCCTGCGATGAGAAACGTTGCCGTGAATCGAACAGATCAAAAATGGTCTTTGCCCGGCATGCGAAGGCGAGTCATGAATCGCTGGAAGAGCCTTGCGGCGCTTGCCGCGACGATTCTACTGCTGATCGCGGTGTTTCTGACGCAGTACTCAGGACGCGATCCACAGCTGCATTTTGAGCAGGGCATGGCTGCAGCAAAAAGTGGTGACGCAGACACTGTCTTTCACGAAGCCAGATTCCTGTTGAATGCACCTGGGTTCGAAGACCACGCTCACATGTTGCGTGGCACGCTGTTTCTCGAAAAACAGGAATATGTCGCAGCAACCGCCGAATTTCAGATGGCCGCAGACAATTCAAAAACACGGATTGAAGCCTTGACGCGATCCGGTGAAGCCTTTTACAGGATGCATAGGTTCCTCGATGCCGAACAAGTGCTGCTGCAGGCGTTGGAGGAGGATGAAAGGAATTCTGACGCACGCCGCTGGCTGGCATCAACTTACTACGACCTTGGCTCGATGGCACTTGCCCTCGAGCATCTCAAAATCATCGGAGAAGAGAATCCCGAGGATGGTCGGCCTTTTCGGTTGATCGGACGAATCGAAAAAGACTATCAGCATCACGGCGAGGCCATCGAAGATTATCGTGAGGCACTGCGTCGAAATCTGCTGGAGTCAGAGAGAGAGGCGGTCATCGAGGAGCTTGCCGAATGTCTTGTTCACCAGCTCAAGTATTCGGAAGCGCTGGAGACTTTACAGGATGCCAAACCTTCCGCGACGGTATTCGCGCTGCAGGCTGCCTGCTACGCCGCCTTGGGGGATTCCGAAAAAGCGATCGCCAACGCCAACGATGCGTTAGCACTTAACCCGGATCTCGTCTCCGCAGTTTTAACCCGAGTGTCGATTGAAATGGAGGTCGGGAAAGCGGAAAACGTCATTGATCTCCTCGAAAAAGCGGCAGCAACCCATCCGGGCAATTTCGAAATCCTGTTTCAGCTCGTAAAAGCATTGCGACTGGCTGGGCGGGTCGCAGATGCGGATGCGAAGTCTGGGCGACTTGCGGAACTAGAAAGACTCGTGGACGAATTCGCCAAACTGAACGCAACAGCATTTCGTGACGTGGGCAATGCAGACCTGCGATTTCAACTTGGTCAACTTGCGCTGCAGATGGATCGTCCCGATCTGGCTCGAACATGGCTTGAAGCCGCACTGGCAATCGATCCTGATTATGTCGATGCAAGGAATCTGCTCAAAGAACTGAATGAAGCGAAGTGACGAGACCGGTCCGTCAATCCAGTGTCCCGCTCCCCTCAATTCGTTTGCACGCTTCCACCCTTTCTTACGAGGCAGCGTCGCCGCAAGCGACTACGGGAGAGGGCAGGGTGATTGGCAACGCCGCTAGGCGAGCGGCAGTAAAGAATTTACCAACCCGAAGCGCCAGCGAGGCTGCCTCGCTGGCGCTTCGGGTTAGTGTGGGTATGTTCTTTACCGCCGCTCGCCCTAAAGGACTTCTCGTCGCGTTTTCAACGGGTTTCTCGAAGTCCCTTCACCCCTGGCAAGGGGACTGTCGTTTTAATCAGCCGCAGGGCGATAGCCCCGGTTAAGAACCGCAAATAACCGGGGTAGCGGTCTGTTGATTGAGCGCTACTCATGAGCCGAAAGGCGCTAGCCTCGCTTGTTTTCATAGTTGTTTCCCTAATTTAACCGGGGCTAGCGGACTGTTGATTTAGTCGAGATTATGCGATTAGTGTCGTCTTTCGCTCCGCGAAAGCCACGCAACTTTCGCGGAGCGAAAGGCGACACTGTTAAATCAACAGACCGCTAGCGCCCAACGGCTGACCAGAATTCTCCAAACTGTTCATTAAAACGACAGTCCTCAAGGGGGAGAAGGTGGCCGAAGGCCGGATAAGGGCGAGATTCGCTGATTCTGACTCTGTCAATTACTTAGAACCCGTCAAAAGAACCCGTCCAGAAAGTACTCCGTGTTTTTGACGCTTGTTTCTCGTTTCGGCCCAAAGGGCCACCAGTTCAAATAGCCAGGGCCATCGGCCCTGGAATCGAAAACAGCCAGACGTTGAAGGCCCAACGGGCCGACAGTTCGATTCCGAATGATCGTGCTTGACTACGAAAGGTCGGCCCGTTGGGCCTTTGGAGATTATTAGGTCTGGTGTCCTGGCCCGATGGGCCAGGCTATCAAAACGAATGGCCCTTTGGGCCGGAACAAAAGGAAAAGCTGGCAACACCGTACATCCCACGCAGTTGATTCTGCAAAGGTTCTTGAAGGTGTTGGGTGAGCCGCCAGAGTGAGCGAGGCGTCCACACATCGCGGCTTCGCCTCCGACCAAAGGCTTGTGATCGCAGTTGCGCGGTCCGCAACCGCTCAGCAAGCGTTGAGCATATCGGCATCGCAGCGAAAACTCGACTCATTTGCAACCAAGCACCAAAGCTGTCACGTGGCCAAAACCTCAGTGGTTCTCAACGGTTGAGACCGAAGTCACTATAGTTTTACGAAAAAAACTCCGAAATTTGATAGGCGAAAGCATTGACTTTCCGCACGGATCGGTTCAAACTCACGGGCGTTGCATCACTGACGGGCGTTCGCAGCGAATTCTTGCGCAACTTTGCCAGTTTCTCGGTCTTCAACGATTCGTCTCGCATCTGGTCATTTAACTGTAGTCGATAACCTTGAGCCGTGTTCGTTCCGGCCTTGTGTGAACATGTCAATTTGTCGTTTCTTTTTTGTGATTTTTGTGAAAGAGGAGAATGAAATGAGAAAATCAAGGGGTCTCAGAAAGGCCTTCACCCTGATCGAGTTGCTGGTGGTGATCGCCATCATTGCAATTTTGATCGCGCTGCTGCTGCCCGCCGTGCAGCAGGCTCGAGAAGCAGCACGACGTACGCAGTGCAAGAATCATCTCAAACAGCTGGGCTTGGCACAGCACAATTACCATGACGTTTATAATCAAATGGCACCTCCTGGATTGTTCGGTTGGGGTGCAAACTTCTACAAAGGGTCTGCCATGACCCGATTGTTGCCATACATCGAACAGTCCGGGTTGTATAACACGCTTGACTTCAACACCCAAGCTGGCGGTGACTGGTGGAACCTCCCGCATAGTTCGTTAGGAACAACTCCGGGTGGCGCTCCGAGGTGGATGCAGACGCAGATTGCGATGCTCAAATGTCCAAGCTCTCAGTCGCCTACACTCATCGGTGAGGGCTGGGGGGGCGACTGGAACCAAGCGCATCATCACTATGCTTTCTCGATGGGCGCTCAGCGAATGGATAGTCATCAAGGCTGTGCACAGTATACCCCGAATTCACCTGAGCATCGATGGGGGAATCCACCAGTTGATCATGCTGGTGGTTATTTCGATGACGGTCAAGCTGGACACGGCAACACAAGCGATCCTTCACAAATTTCTGGTCCATTTTCTCGAGTTGGATTTGCCGCAAATTTCGGTCAGATTCCTGACGGCCTGAGTAACACGATCATGGCCGGAGAGGTTTTCCCAGAACGGCATTGTACAGACCATGGTTGGAATGGTGGGTTCTCAGCCAATAACCATTGGTACGCGACAACTGCTCCGATCAACTACAGGACCTGCTCGAACCGACCGAATCGAGTCGCTGGCGTTTGCGGACAGGATAACTCCTGGTCAACGTCTCGAGGCTTCAGGTCAGATCACATTGGCGGTGCCCAGTTTGTGCTTTGCGATGGCGCCGTCAGGTTTATCAGCGAGAACATTGACTACGCAACATACCAACGCCTTGGTTCCCGCCGTGATGGCCAGCCGATTGGTGAGTTTTAGTTCAGATCCGTGTTGAATTCCCAAATGGTCTGCAGGTTGCATCGACCTGCAGACTTTTTTAATGCCCGTCATCGGCGCTGTCTGTTGTTTTACAGAGTTCTGGAGTATTCAAAAATGATTCGTAGTTTGGTCGCAGTTTTGGTTCTGGGCACATCTGTACTGACAGGGTGCGGCGGAGGTGCTGACAGGCCGGCGATGGTGCCTGTTTCAGGTACGGTCAATTACAACGGCGGCCCTGTGGAAGGTGCAACAGTGACTTTCGCCGCTGGAACGTCTGCCCGTTCGTCTTCCGGCACAACTGATGCCAGTGGTAAATTTAAGCTAACGACTTTTGATACGAATGACGGGGCGCCAGTTGGTGAATACATCGTCACGATTGCAAAGTTCGAGGCTGAGGCCGGGGTCGACTCAGGCGCTGGTAGCACACCAGAGAAAATGAAGGAGATGATGGAGAAACAGCAGGCATTGATGTCGGGAAAGGCTGTAGCCGAAACGCCCAAGGCCAAATTGCCGACGAAGTATGCTGAAGGAAAGACTTCTGGCGAAACTCGGAAAGTCGTCGCGGGTGAAGCGAACGATTTTACGTTTACACTTACTGATTGAGTTGCAATTCTTCACGCGGTTGGCGATAGGACTTCGTTTAACCGCGTGGGCATTGCCCGGCGCGTAAGCCCGGGCGGCGCGACTTTTGTCCGCGGGGTCGGTGGGAGCTTTATACACTGCGCGGGCATGCGTGAAACGATTGGCGAGCGGCATGCCTCAGCTTGTCGTTGAAAAAATCAGATACCGAAGGGCTCACGCAGCTCGGCTCGGTAGACTCATTTCCGAGCCTGCGGAGCATAGCTTAATGTTTGAGGGCAGCCGCAGCCGCAGGCGTCGTCCCCACGTTTCGGCTCCGCCTGCGGCTCGCCGTTAAACGGAAATGCCGACATATGGAGGCGAGAAGACACGTCATTTCTCGCCGCGAAAAGTGTAACGGCAAGTATGAACGCGACCCGATCCAAACTAAAATCGTTCGCCATACTGACCTTCTTTTTGGTCAGTGGAATAGCGGGTTGGTTTCTGGTTCGAGAGGACCCTGATGAAGTCTTTTCAGATGGACTGGCGGCAGTTGAGCAGCAGGATTTCGAAGAGGCTTCCAGAGCCGCCTCGGTGCTACTGAGATATCCGGAGTTTCAGCAGCACGCAAGAATACTGCGTGGCTGTGTGTTGCTCAACGAGGGGAAAGTAAGGAGAGCACTTACCGAGTTCTCCGGCACGAAGCCGCAAGGGGCACTCAGGTTTCCTGCACTTCTTTACGCAGGCCAGGCGCTGTATCGCATTGGGAATCTCACAGACGCCGGGCAGGTCCTTGCCACACTGGTCAGCGAAGATCCTGGCAACGCCGAGGCGCATCGATGGCTAGGTGCTGTGTACTACGACATGGGAATGCAGTCGGCAGCCATGTCCGAACTGACCGAAGCGACGCGGCTCAATCCGCTGGATTATCGCCCACATCGGCTATTGGGCTCTATGTGTACCGATCAATCTCTCTTTGCCAGGGCGATTGAACACTATCGAACCGCCTTGAAATTGGGGAAGGAGATTCCGCAGCCCGAGATCGAAGTGGATCTCGCAGCCCTTCTTGTAGGTCGAAACGAATTTGAAGAGGCGCTGGATTCGCTCCGAAATTCCAAAGCGACTTCCACTGTTTGGGCACTCAGGGCCGACTGCCATGACGGGCTCGGACAACCGGACAAATCTCGGGACGCTGTGGCAAAATCATTGCTTGCAAATTCGCGTGATCCTCGGGCTCTCCTTTTGTTCGGAACACAACAACTGTTTGATGGCAAACCGCAGGGCGCGATTGAACCGTTGACGGAATTACTGAAGCAGGATCCTCACCATTCAGCGGCTCGTTATCAGTTGGCGATGGCGTATCTAAAGCTTGGCCAGACTGAGGCATGGCAACGTGAAATGGAAAAGCGAGATGCATCGAACAAACTGCATGAACGTTTTAGTGCGGCTGTGATACAGGCTGGCAAGGAACCTGAAAACGTGGAAGTGCGACAGGAATTGGCTTCGATTGCAGGATCCCTGGGGAAATCCGAAATAGCAAAGCGCTGGGAGATGGCAGCGATTGCGTGCCGAAACGCAGTGGAACAGGAGAAGAACACGAACCCCTGACAAAACCGCTCTTCGCAGGTGGCACTGTCACACTTGCATTGATGGATCGGGTGGCCCGGGCTGGACTGAGCGGAGCGAAGGAAGCCCCGGGGTTTCGGGCCTTAACGTTACCCACATTTGTGTTGAAAAATTGGATTTTTTTATTTCGCCGCAGGCAATGGCGAGGATTTCACCAGGGAAATGCCTCGCAGCACCGAGGAGGATCTTGCGGAGGAAAATCGTGCGATTCAACCCGGTACGGGTTTCACAACATAGCCTGGGGTCGCCGCGTTGCGGCGCACCCCAGGTAATGTAAAGCGGGATCGCCCTGAACCCCAACGGGGTTCCACAACTTTCGATGGTTGAACGGAAACATCCAGAGGCGATGTGGAACCCCGTTGGGGTTCAACGGATTTTGCATGATTTTTCCTGGTGTGCGCCGCTGCCACGGCGACCCCAGGCTTTGTTGTTAAACCCCGTTGGGGTTGAGTGCGCAAAGAAAAGATGTGGGTAACGTCAAGGATTCGGGCTGGCGCCCTCCAACCACGGCCACCCATCAATTCATCAGTTACCTGCGGTCAGCGTACCGCTTCGTGTATTCCCACGCGAGGGGCGTTGCCCACGCGGTTAAATAAATGTGCCAACCTCAACCGCGTGCGTTACATCCTCAGCCTTGTGAAGTCTATCGGCGGAGATTCTTCAAGGGCTTCGCTGGATGTTTGATCGATACGGTGGCGATTGTGATCCACTCAAACGATGGTTCGGATATTGAATCTCCTGGTCATCGCCAGCGCAATCGAAGATGGCTGTGCCTGTGCGCGTGCATCTTCGTCGCGGTTTGCGGTCTGATTGTTTTCCGCGTGGTGTCCCCTGAGATTCCGCCGGGTGTCTCAGCGCCGGACTATGATGAGGCTTCGGCAGAATTCAGACATCAGTTCAACCGTGACGGAGACCATTTCGATGTGTTGATGACACTTGCAGAGATTGCTGCGAAGAAAAAAGACTTCGGAAAAGCAATTGCCTGCTATCAGAGAATTCCGCCAGAACACGTTCGCTATGGGCGATCCGCCCGCTACGAAGAAGGGCTACTTCTAGCGCAGACCGATCAGGTTCAGCGTGCGGAGGACAGTTTTTCCGGGTTCCTGAAGGCATTGGAGAATGGCATTCCACTGAGCGAGCGTCAGGTTGTCCATGCCAGACGCTGGTTAAGTCTCATTTTTTCGGTGGAGCTGCGGCATGAGGAACGGCACAAGGTTCTGAAAGCGCTCGTCCAGGATGATCAAGCGGATGTGAATGATGCGAAGCAGTACTATTATGAGTCCTTGCTGATATGGCAAACGGCCTTTGGGAGCGATCGGGTTCGCGATTTCCTGAAGCTTGACCCCAGGAATCGGCACTTGCGTAATGCTGAAGCTCGATACCTCACGGGGCAAGGGCATTTAGTGGAAGCCCGGGAACGGCTCGACAGACTTCACCTTGAGGATCCGCAGGACCTCCGCACTGTGGCATTTCTTCTCGAGTGTGCCTTCGCGATGAATGACTGGTCAGCCTTTTCGACGGTGCTTTCTGAAACGTCTGAGTTCCGAGAAGACGAGCCTTGGCTGCTCACGCAGTCGCGCGGTCAATGGGCTCTTCATCAGAAAGAATGGCTGGAAGCGGAAAAGTACTTTGGACACATTCTTGAGATTGATCCACCCAATGCGACTTGCCTCATGGGACTTACAAGAGCACTTGCAGGGCAGGGGAAGAAAGCGGAAAGTGAAGCTCTCATGCAGCGTTCACTTTTGATTGCAAAGTTACGGGTCAGCCTCGCCGCAATCTCAATTGATAATGCTAAGGCTGCCAGGGACGTCGCCAACTTGTCACGGCAAATCGGGATGGAGGATGCGGCCACTGTCTTTGATCGTTTTGCGGAGACAATGTCCATGAAAGCGAGATGATGAGTCAATGCAGCCCGGCATCTTCCACAACGCGCAGGATCTGGTCAGCCGCGACGTCCGTCAACGTCTGTTTGGCACCGGAAGGCCAGCGGATTGTGATTGAATCAAGGCTGCTCGAATCCCCCAAACCCCAGTGAATCCGCAAGTCACTCGATGAAAGGTAACTGGAGGCAGGCGACACGTCGGAAGTCCAGATACGCTCGCCGACTTTTCCTGTGACGTGCGCGCCGTATGCAAAAACATTATGAGCAGCGCCTCGAAGGTCCAGGGTAATCCAATGGTGGGTTGCCGCTGTCCTGTTCATCATCAGCATCACGGGGCCTTCAAAATCAACAGCGAGCAGATCCAGGCGTCCATCGTTATCAAAATCTGCTGTTGCCGAACCGCGACCGACAATCGCCCGCTGGACATCTTCACCGAACCCAGTGACGATGTCCACAAACTGTTTCCCTGTGTGATTCGACAAGAGACTGATCGATTGACGGAACGGAGAATTTGGCCCATTGATTTCTGCTGAATTGTCGTAGACATGTCCGTTGACAGAGAAGATATCTGGCCAGCCATCGTTCTCGAAATCGACCCATTTAGTCCCGAAGCCCATTCGATTGGCTGTTTGGTGAGTTAATCCGGTCGTCTGCGAACGATTCAGGAATACATTTGATCCCATGCCTTGAAAGAGAGTCGATCCTTTTCCCTCCCAGTCTGTAATCACGAGGTCCTGTAACCCATCGACATCATAGTCGGCCCAATCTGCTCCCATTGCTGCGGCGACTCCACGATCTGCCTCAGCGACACCTGCCCACTTTGCGATGTTCTCGAAACGCATGTCACCCAGATTGTGCATCAGTTCGGCGGGAGTACCATCGTTCCCGATATAGAAGTCGATGAGGCCATCGTCATCAAGGTCGATGAACGCCAGCACCAGCCCCATTCCATGAGTGGTGTCCATTCCGTGGGACTGGGGAACAGGCTCAAAGCGTCCGGAGCCCGTATTTCGCCAGATTCCCCCTCGTTCAGGTGGGTATGTCACTCTGGGATTGCAACCTGAGAGCACACCAGGTTTGTGTTCACAATACTGTTTGGATTCCGGTCCGAAGACCACGTAGTTCAAAATCACCACATCAAGGCACTGATCGCCGTCGAGATCCATGAATCCTGCACCTGAACCCCAATGGCCAGCGTTGAGAGGGTCAAGCCCCGCCTCTTCCGTGGCCAACTCAAATCGCAGCCCTCCGACGTTTTTATAGAGCGCCAGGCGGTGATACCCCGTCAGTAGAACATCAAGCAGGCCGTCGCCGTTGTAGTCGCCTGTCGCGCAGCCCATCCAATCACCGTCCGCAGCAGTGAGACCGCTGGCCTGCGTCACGTCGTTGAAGCTGGCACCATCGATATTCTGATACAGTTTTGGATAGGGATCACATGCAAGCAGCACGTCCTGCCAGCCATCATTGTCGCCGTCAAACGCAGCACATCCGGCTCCAAAAGCATGAAGTGCCGTCATGGGTCTCGGCTGCTGGGGCCATTGGTAATTCAGACCGCGTTCCTCCGCGACATCCACAAACGAGATTCTCCTTGCGGCCACGATCGCAGCGGGGGCCATTTCAGGGTTCGACTTGACCGCACTTTGTTTCACTCGAAGGGATGTGACCTTCCCTGCAGAACCATCGACTGACGGGCGTTCATCAGAGTTTGAAACACTCTGCGAATTACACCCGGGAACGGCAGCAGCCAGCATTGACAGGATCGCACCGAACATCTTCATCATTTGGGCGTTGCGACCCGTATGCTGGTACAGGAGTCGATTGACGAAATCTTGTACGGCGGAATTCACGATTTGAGCATTCCATTCTGCTAACGTGGAAAATCTGCGCAGGACGCGAAGAATCTCGTTCAAGATTCTCATAAGTCGATTGGTACCGGGATGTTGAGAAGCGTTGATGGCAGTGATCGATTCGCGGCTGATGCCATTGTTCCTCTTGTGAATTTTGTGCCTCTTTGTGGCCAGAAATCAACTGACTCACAAACAACAACGGAACGAAGAGTGCTTGCCACAAAAATTCACAAGAGTCACAAAAGAAAGAACGGGGCAACGAGCAGAGCCACGCTACTTGTGGCTTGCGACTGACATTTTTTGTAACCGATCACGACATTTCGAGAATCGCAGTTTAAACCACAGATGGACTCGGATGAACACAGATTGATTGTTGATTTTTATCTGTGTGAATTTGTGTTTATCTGTGGTTACTTGCGCAGGTTTCGTTCTGAGGCGTGAACGGTTACCATTTTTTCACCTTGGGTTGCGGGCAAAGCCCGCGCTGGGCGATTTGAGAAGTCTACCGCAATTTAAGCATCTCACTCACTCAGAACCAGCGAGGAATGAATTTCAATGGCGTTTTTGCTACGGTTCGCAGGATCCGAATGCTGAACAGTTTTCACGAAGCGGCTGATATGGATTCATGCATCATGTATCTGCGCGGGCATTTTCAACAGCTTGTGATATGCATTGGACTCGTATCGATGTTCGCCGCCGGATGCGGAAAGCCGCAATCCTCGCCGGTTTTGGCTCCGCAATCTGAGGTGCCGCATTCAGCGCAGACCGAACGGACAAGTGAGAAATCCCTGGAGACTCCTGCTGCGTTGCCGGACGTGACAAGTTCGTTGCTATTCCACACAGTTGGCCAGGAATCAGGATTCGACTTCGTCAGGTACGATGACATGCACGGGCAGGAACGAATCTTTGAAGTCATGGGTGGCGGTGCAGCTGTGTTTGACTTTGATTCCGACGGATGGCTGGATATCTACATGACAAACGGATGTCGCGTTCCACTTTCTCTGCAATCACGGGAGACGCCTGGCAGATTATTTCGGAACGAACAACGGCTGAAGTTTTGCGAGTGTAGTCAGGAATCCGGGTTGATGCAGTTTGGATTCTGCACTGGATGTGCAGTCGGAGATGCGAACGAGGATGGCTTCGAAGATCTCTACATTGCAGCGTTCGGTCCTGATCAGCTCTGGATCAACAATGGTGATGGCAGTTTCTCGCCTCTCTCAGCGATGCAAATCCCGGAAGTCAGGGAATGGGGCTCCAGCGTGGCATTTGCCGACCTGAACGGCGATCACGCACTGGATCTTTATGTAGCCAACTATCTGGTGGAGTCCGATACGAATCCAAAGCTGTGCCGAGACTCGAAGCCTGGAATCGGTGACACCGGTTGTACTCCCCCGCACTTTGAGGGTGTATGCGATCGACTCCTGATGTCGGACGGAGAGGGAGCTTATGTTGATGCTTCGGCGTCCGCAGGACTCTTAACGCTGCCAGGAAAGGCCCTTGGCGTTGCGATTTGCGATTTCGGAGGTGATGATCAGCCGGAGATTTACGTGGCCAATGACACTGAGGCAAACTACTTGTTCAGTGTCGAACATGCTTCGGGCAAATCGGAACCAGATCGAACAGCCAGGATCTCGCTGAAGGAACAGGGTATTCTGGCAAGTGTCGCGCTGGGTGAGCAAGGTTATGCCCAAGGCAGCATGGGAGTCGCAGTATCCGATCTGGACCGCAACGGGTTGCCGGATATTTTCCTGACACATTTTTTCACTGAAATGAATACACTGTATCTGAATCAGTCAACTTCCAGTGCGCTTATGTTTCAGGACAGTTCAAGAGTGTCGGGACTCGGACCATCAAGTCTGGACCGCGTGGGATTTGGGGTTGCTGCCATCGATGTCGATAACAATGGCTGGAAAGACCTGTTGATTGCCAATGGACATACAAATGACCGAAGCTGGCGGGCACATTCGGAGCCGTTTCGCATGCGCCCCCAGCTTTACCAAAATCAGGGAGAGGCCTCTTTCGTCGATGTCTCTGCCAGCGCTGGTGAGTATTTTCAGCGTGAATTGCTTGGGCGTGGTTTGGCCGCAGGGGATTTCGATCGGGATGGACGCATCGACGC
>CAZFDW010000108.1:0-14752 GCA_964517865.1 uncultured Chitinophaga sp. | reverse complement strand
GCAATAAATTGAGAGTATGACTTTGGACTGGCCTAACAAAATCGGTCGAGCGAACGGACACCACTATGCTACCAGAAAAGAAAACCAAAACGAACATCGGCGTTGGTATCGGCATCATTCTTCAATTGGCAGGGTTTGCTCTTTGCGAGGTTGGGGAGACCGGTGCCGTTGTCGGTTTACTGCTTATTCTCATCAGCCTACCGGTGTTCATCTGGGGCTGCATGAATTACGCCGAAGGAAAAGGACACTCTAAGTGGGTCGGCTTGGTTGGGTTGGCCGGTTGCATAGGGCTTATCGTCCTCATTGTCTTGCCCGACCAGCACAAAGAGGCGGGATGATTTTACCGCCTAACAAAACTGGTGGAGCGAACGGGGATGAGCCGTTCACGTTTGTTGTGTTTGTCGGACGCGCTCGGCGGCCCATCCCCGTCGCTCACCTCTGCCGGGTTGAACTTAACCGCTTCGTGAGTCGGGATAATTTTCTGACATAGGCGTGGTGAGGTGCGTGTCCTGGTGATCGCTGTCGGGCGGCATGAAGTGGTTCTGTCGGCTTTGATGTGACCCGAACGACAGTCCGCTTTTCGCTTCGCGAAGCGCGTCTCTGCGGGACGGAATCGCAGTCTATCGAGTGGCCTGCCGCCCGCTTCTTTATTCGCACGGTCCAGGAACTCCTCGGACATGCGGATGTGAAGACGACGATGAATCTACACGCATGTGCTGAATCGGCCGGGGCTGGCGGTGAGAAGTCCGGTGGGTGTGATGTGAGGACTCAGCGGGGTTCCGCAAGTCGGCTTTTCACAAGTTCCGGAAGAAATCTCATTGGCACGGAACCGTGATCGAGGACAGCTTCGTGGAAGCGACCGAGGTCGAACTGATCGCCAAGTTCACGCTGGACTTGTTGGCGCAGGCGGTAATGGGCCATGCGTCCGACAAAGTAAGTGCTCAATTGCGTCGAGCTCTGTTTGGCTCGAATGATTTTCAATCGTGCTTCACCTTCGGACTGATAGGCTCCGTCGGTGAGGAATGCATAAGCCTCCTCGTCCGTCATTGTGGTGCAATGCATTTTGTGGTCAAGGATCGCGTTGGCGACGGCGCGCAGATAAAACTTCAACTGATTCAGCCGCAGCGCGAGATTGCCGTCGCCATAGCCCTGGTCGAGCATCATTTGTTCGGTGTACACGGCCCAGCCTTCGATAAACACGCCGGACTGCAGGACTCGGCGGATCAGCGACGGATAGCGGTTCGAATACTCCAGTTGCACGTAGTGTCCGGGATACGCTTCGTGAATTGTCAGTATCTGCAGCATGTGCTCATTGTATTCTTCCAGAAAACTGCGGACGCGATCTTCGCCCCAATTTTCTGGCGGTGGACTGACGGCATACGAACTGATCCCCATCGGATCCAGTGGTAATGCGGAGTCCAGATAGGCCAATGAATTGCCGCGTCGAAATTCCGGCATTTCAATGATCTGGCAGCGATCCGGTTCCGGTAATCGCAGGATATCGTGTTCGCGAATGAAGTCCTGAATCTGACCGACGGTGGCGCGGGCATCTGTGATGAGGTCCTCTGGTTTTCCATGCTCCTGACTCACAGCGCGAGTCACCTGAGCAATCGTCTCGCGCCGGCCAGCGTCATCGTCAGGCGGAAGTACCTTGTGCGGAAAATAGTGACTCCAGAGCTGCCGGGAGACGACATACATTTCCCGTTGCACGCGCATGAATTCCGCTTCGGCATCCGCCAGTACCTGGTCGGCAGACAATCCGGCATTCAGGACGAGTTCGAGTTTTTCTGAAAACAACGCACGTCCCAGACGCCATTCGCCATTGGCGCGAAAACGACGGCTGTCTTCCAGAAAGATCTGATGCTCGTTCAGCGCCGCTACGGCCTGGGTGGCGACCTTACGAAGTTCTGCTGCCTGCGGCGTATCACCGGCCAGTTCAAAAATTTCCTTTTCATAAAATCCCATGGCGCCGCGATTTTGTGAGATCGCGGTTTCCAGGATCGACGGCGGCGATTCACGCAGTGTCTGTTGAGCCGTCCTGACAATGCGCGGTATGTGGGTGATCCTGGAGATCGCATGTTTGATATTGGTTTCCTTCGGCAGTGTCGATTGCGTCAGCAGGGAATACACGCTGTCGCTGATGTAGTTGCCGTAGGTGCGAGGATCTTCTTCGAACGGTCGTGTATTTTCCGCCAGCCAGATACTGCGAGTCAGCTCGTCTCGCAGAATCTCGAAATCGATCTGTCCGTCGCGGGACAAGTCGGCATACGGCACTTCCGCCGGCAGCAGTTCCAGTCGTCGTCGATACTGCTCCAGCCATGTCTGGCGAGCTGCGGGACTGATGTCGTCCAGTTGATGGTCAAAGCGATGATCGCCCAGCATCGTGGCTTCGAGCGGCCTCATGAGGAACGATTCCTCGAGGTGCGACTTGAAAAACGCCTCCAGTTTTTCATCGGCCGTCTGTGCAACGGCCGACGTGACAAGGCAGTGTGTGACGACGATCGAGAAGAGTATGTGCTTGCTCATGCGAACAGCATAATCATTCGATCGCGGCCTTCAAAGTGATCAGGCGGAATGGACGTTCGTCACCAGGAGTCTGTCGGATGACCGCTGTTGTTGTGAGCGGCCAGGCGCTAGCCCAATGGCAGTCACTTTGTCAGCCGCAATCACTTTGTCAGCCGCAATCGCTTGTAGTCCCGCCTTCAGGCGGAATAGACATGGGAAAACTCGTACAATTCCGCCTGAAGGCGGGACTACGAACTCAAAGTGACTGCCATTGGGCGCTAGCCGCCGGTTTTTGCGGGCGAATTACCCGCGGCTAGCGCCTGGCGGCTCACAGTTCTGGAGTATCGGGACAGACTCCTGGTGCCAAATTGTAATGCGAACAACCGAAGCAAGAGTGTGAAAGAGTTTCTAACCACAGATTTCACTGATTGCACAGGCAAACGCACTGTTCAGCAAACGTTGAGAATTGAATATTTCTGAGAAGATTCCTGGCAACGCAGCATTTTGAGGCCGACTCAATGTAGGCCGACTTCGCCGAAGTCGGCACAGCAGATTTCAGCGAAATCTGCTTACTTGTTTCGGTTGCGGGCGAAGCCCGCGCCAAGATTCATCCGCGACATCCGTGGTCAAAAAGCTGTGAATGGAAAGACGACGGCATCCGCAATGCGCCGCATCCATGCGACTTACGTCCGACCGTCCCACCTGGACTCGCATCGACTCGACTGCGTTTACTGATGGCCTGGTGGCTTATACACTGCTTTGCGAATCGCTGAATGAGTCCTGTGCGACGTATAGGTCTTATGAGAGCAGGCATCACCGGCGATTGCCTATTGCAAGTCTTGATTTAGTACGGGTCTGAAAACAATGACGAAGTCCGAAGTCCGGGTGGGTCTGGTGCAGATGACATGCGGGACGGATCCGCAGACAAATCTGGAGCGTTCGATCGAAAAGATTCGCGCAGCCGCAGCCGAGGGCGCTCAGGTCATCTGCCTGCAGGAAGTATTCAACACACAGTACCCGTGTCAGGCGGAAGAACATTCTCGATTTGAACTGGCAGAACCGATTCCCGGCCCGACCACAATCGCTCTGCAGAAGATTGCGCAGGAGTGCCGCGCGGTGATTGTGGTACCCTTGTTCGAAAAGCGGGCACCCGGTTTGTATCACAATTCGGCAGTTGTGCTCGACGCGGATGGTTCCCTAGTCGGGATGTACCGCAAGATGCATATTCCGGATGACCCGTTGTATTATGAGAAATTCTATTTCACGCCTGGCGATCTGGGTTTCCTGGCCTTCAGGACGCGGTATGCAAAAATTGGAGTCTGTATCTGTTGGGATCAGTGGTATCCCGAAGCCGCACGATTAACGGCCATGCAGGGGGCCGAGCTGCTGTTTTATCCCACCGCGATCGGCTGGATTCCCGGCGAGCGGGAAGTTTACGGAGCGAGTCAGTATGCGGCATGGCAAACGATGATGCGGAGTCATGCGATCGCAAACGGCCTTTTCGTTGGCGCCGCAAATCGTGTCGGAGTTGAAGGTGAGATTCAATTCTGGGGCGGCAGTTTTCTGGCGGATCCGTATGGCAACGTCATGGCTCAGGCTACGCATGACGGCGAGGCCAGCATGATTGTTCCCTGTGATCTGTCACTGATCAATACCGCCAGGACTCACTGGCCCTTCTTCCGGGACCGACGAATCGATGCCTTTGGTGACCTGCAGAAACGCTGGCTGGAGTAAACCGGTTCAGCGACAAATGAAGTGCGCGGGTCAAGAGTGCCTTAACCACGAATGGACACGAATGAATACAAAGAATGGCAATGATTCATTCAGAGTTTGATTCGAGAAGTGATGCCCGACGACTGCTCACGATGCGGTCGTGCCGCGACGTTTTCTACTTTCTTCAGCTCTTCTGACCGACTCTATTCGTACAACTAACAGTCAGAATCTTTTCACGCCGCGAAGATTTTAAGCAGCGAGTTGCGTAAGTTGTTTTGTGCTGGCGTTTTGCGCAGCAAGAATTGCGGTGATGGTTGTCTGCCCTTTGCTGGTGAGTTGATATCGTTGAGTGCCCGGAACTTTGCGGACCAGTCCATGCCCACGGAGCAGGCGGATCTGTCTGGTGATTCGTGCCGATTGTCGTTTGTGCTCGATCGGACAGCATGGCACATCGCCCATGAGAATCGAACGCAGGTCGCGATTCCGAAACCCATTCAAAAGAAACTCACTGCGGGCGACTGCTTCCAGCAGGCGGTTATCATCTGGACTCAGTGGACTCAGAGCGCGAACACGGCGTCCATTCAAACGGACGGGCAGACAGACGCTGAAACTGTTTTTCAAGGCGGCTCAGTGTGTTCCACGGCGGCCAGGCTTTCCAGATTCCGTTCGTTCGATTGCTGACTGATTTGTGCTCGGCGATGCAAGTCCGACACACCCTTGCGAAGCCGCTGCCATGACATTGGACCATCCGGATCATTCTCCTTCGTGCGAAACACTTTCATGTCACGCGGATCGTTGACAGTCGTTTCCACGCGCAACACAGAGCCCTGTTTGTTGTACATGTTGATCGAATTGCGATTCAGCGAATGCTTCACACGAGTCCCCTCGAGCCGAGTCTTGAGCGACGTGATGACATCACCATCAAACCGTTGATGCACGCGCTCTTTCACAGGGCGACCCAGAAACCGCATCACATCGACGGAGTCAAACTGAGTGGCGGCGTGTTTCATCAGGTCCGGGTAAATGGCATCCAGAGACTTCGGTGAGTTGAACATCACATCGGTTGCCCATTCTGTTTCATCAGCCGACCAGTAGTAGTCGAGTGGCTGCGGAAACAATGTTCTGAATCCTGGCTGTCCTGTAAGCAGGAGTTTGTTGAACACACTCACCCAGTCTGTCTGCAGTTGTAGATCCAGCAGACTCTGTGCTGCCGCCATGTCATCGACATGAACAAAACAATTGTCACGCTGACGAAAACCAATTCCTGCCGTACGCAATTGATTGGCCAGCCACTCACGACCGTTGATGCAGATATTGATGGTCAACGGCAGCCATGTCTGCAACCGCAGGTGCATCAGCCCAAACTGCGGATCCAGAAAATAGAAATACTGATGCAGACCCTTTCCGAATTTCTGCCGCTGTTCCAGTTGTTTGAGTTCAGGATTCGGTCCGACAGCAAAAGTCTGACACGGCTCGACACAGGTGAGGACGCAGATGAGGCCTTCGCGGATACCGTTACGTTCGGCAATTTGAAGGGCAATCGATTCCTTGCGAGTACTGCTGCTGGCCCAGATTCATGACTTCATTGCCGATTCGATTGGCGGGAACCTGAATCATGTATTCGAAAAACGCAATGCACCAACTCACCAATGCGGCCACCAGCCACGGTCGGTCCTTCAGATCTTTCAGATGTCCGTACCATGCGAACGTCATGAAGATGTTACTGAGAATCAGCAGGCCGATCGTGGTCCAGACACGAGCCATGAATTTCTCCGTTGAGTTTCGTGGTGCCCGATCGCGTCAATTTGCCGAGCCCTTTGGCAGGTGGCGTTCGAGGAATGCGGCCGACCATGCGGCGTAGCGGTTTTCTTCAATGGCCTTGCGAATCGCACGCATCAGATCCTGATAAAAGTGCAGATTATGAAGCGTTGCGAGCGTGCCATACAGGGGTTCATCCGCAAACAGCAAATGCCGCAGGTAGGCTCGACTGAATCCGCCGGCACAACTCGGACACTCACACGAAGTATCGATCGGATATCGGTCCTTGCGAAACTTCTTGTCCTGAAGTCGCATCTTTCCGTCCCACGTAAATACGGTCCCCTCTCGGGCGTAGCGCGTGGGAATGATGCAGTCAAAAATATCCATGCCACATTCCACTGCGGCGACCAAATCTTCCGGCAGACCAACGCCCATCAGATAACGAACCTGGTCGGACGGCATCAACGGTGCCGTATGTCGGACGATCCGCACCATCGCGTCGTGGCCTTCGCCAACCGATACACCGCCAATTGCGTAACCAGGCAGATTGAGTGACGTGACCTGCCGCACGGCCTTCGCGCGCAGATCGAGTTCCATTCCGCCCTGAATGATGCCAAACAGATGCTGGTGTTCCTGCAATGGCGCGGCGGCACAGCGCTTCAGCCAGCGGTAGGTGCGGTCAAGGGATTCGGACATGTATTTCGGCGGCATGCGATGATCGACGCATTCATCAAATGCCATCACGATGTCCGCACCCAGTCGCCGCTGAATATCCATCGCACTTTCGGGAGACAGCGTCATGGGAGTTGTGTCGCCGTCTTTCTTCCCGGATCGAAACTGAAAGCTGACCCCTTCTTCGGTGATCTCGCGATCCGGCAGGCTGAAGACCTGGAACCCGCCGGAATCTGTCAGGATCGTTTGATTCCATCTCATCATGGAGTGCAGGCCACCCAGGCGTTCGACAACCTGAGTGCGATCCAGAATCCCAAGGTGGTAGGTGTTGGCCAACACAACCTGAGCCCCCGTGGCAGCTACCTGATCCGGCATCACGCATTTGACCGTCGCCTGCGTTCCCACCGGCATGAACGACGGCGTTTCCACAACACCATGCGCCGTCACAAACCTTCCACGTCGCGCGCGGGTACTTTGAGACAAGAGCTGAAAATGAAGGCCATCGCCTGGTGTCCAGGCTGGCATGGAACTGGTCATGGAGTCAACAATTCAAGCGAATACGAAGTTCAGGCAACTCCACTGAAGGAGCAAATCAGGACGCTGTTCCGCCGCTGCTGGAAACGCACCGGGCCGCGTAGCGTAGTCAGACAGAACGCTCGGGCGAAACAGTTTACCACGGAATTGAATGATTTGAGGGATTGAGAATTGAATGGCAGACATCACAACAGGAAAAGCCCGGCTCATGGGAGAGCCGGGCTTCAGGTCTGATTTGTCAATTCATCCAGTGAATCAGTTGCGATTGAGGCCGCCGCCCAGGAGGTAATTGATCTGGAACATATTGATCAGAACATTCCCGATTTCTTCCGTGATCGTGTATCGCAGAATGATCACATCGTTCGGTTTGATCAGAATTCGTTGCGATGGATCTTCCAGGGCTCTGTTCAGATCGACTCGCATCGCGATTGAGCTCCCACAAGGCAGTTCTCGCACGACGATGGCTTCTGAAGGCTGACAGGCTTGTTGACCTCCACCACCGCCACGATTGCCGCCGTTACCAATCGCACCGAGACCTGTTCCGGAACTTCCCAGCGATCCTTTGGCCAGGGCAATAGCACCGATGATGTCCAGGTCTTTGTCCCGCGGCAGTGGATGCTCACCACCACCCAGCAAACCTGCTGTGATGAACGTCTCTTCATCGCGACTGCGGATGATGACGATGTCGCCTTCGTGCAGGATAATGTCTTCCTGGGTGAATGTCGGAGGATTTGCAGGATTGTATCGCAGCGGGATGCGAGTCACATACGGCGGGTCAGGGATCGGACGTTCGTCGCAGAAGCAAGGGTCAACGCACTGATCCTGACATTGCGAGTGGCACAGATCGTCAAGAATCGCATCGGCACTCATCCCGTCGTCATACATGCCACGATAGATCATCACTTCGTTCTTTGCATCCGTTCCCGGCATACCGCCGGTTTCGCTCAGAGCGTGCAACAGGTCATTCTCATAAGCTGGCAAGTCAACGACATGGCCTGTGCCGCGTTTGCTGACTCCATTCAGCCCTCCCCCTTCTTCACGAATCACCTGCACGCGAATTTTACGCTCGCGAATGAGCGTCACGATGATTTGTTCGTCGCCTTCCTTGACGATAACACGAGGGTACGTGTAGGCGTTGCGAACAGCCTTTGTGGCATCGACCAACGACATACCTTCCACCTTGATCGGATCAACGATCGGCAATGCAAGTGTTCCGTCTGCACGGACGGGGACCGGATATCCGATCGCCGGTGGCCGGTTTGCATCTTCCGGAAAGTGAACCGGAGGCAGTTCCTCCTCGTTACCAAGGACGCCCTTGACATAAACACCAAGTACGTCACCAGGCCCCAGAAGGTAGACATCCGGCGGATCCTGACGAAGTCTCAGCATAGAGATATCGATGAAATCGTTCTTCCGCTCAGCGGCAAGGATTTCTCCCGGCACACGCGAAACGGGGACGGAACTGATGGTGTTGCATCCCGTCAGGAATGAGCTGACCATCGCCAGTGCGACGAACGGCATCGCCACACCCGCTGATGCCGAAATCAGGGTTCGACACTGAACATCGGCGGCTAACAGACTCTTCGACATTTGAGCATCCTCCGTGAGCCTGAGTTGGCAGCTGAACAGCTGGTGTGCATCAGGTTCTGACGAACGGTTTTAAAAAAATGAGGACGATTGAATCTTCCGTTTTATTGTTCACTCAACCAATCGATTGAGGTCGCAGTTTACTTTTCTTCGTAGGGACGAGGAGCCAGTTCACTGGTGGCAGGATCCTGGTTTTCGATCAGCTGGCCATCCTGCAACAGGTCTCCGTCCTGCACAGGACCCGGCATTTCGAGCAACTCGTCCTGGCCAGGAACCGTCAGCTCGCCAGGTTCTGCAAAGCAGGCATTCGACGCCGGGATCTTTGAGTTCAGGAAATTCTGGCGTGCCGTGGATGAGATCGGGATTGTCTGCATGTTGCCATAACCATCCTGCTGAGCGGCAAGTGCTCCGTGGGAGTATCCGTCGAACCACGCCTGAGTTTTGCACTGACCTTCAGGATTCTGGTAACACGGTTTCCAGTACAGACGAGGCGGCAGTGTTGGCTGACACCCCTTACCGCCAGACAGAATATTTTCATATCCGGCTCGAAAGCCACTGGCGAAATCGCGTGGATAATCCAGTTCGTCGTAGCACCACGACCATGTTCCCCACGCTTTCATAGCCAGCACATGGTTGCGGCACTCCATTTCTTTTTCAAGACACATGTCCGAAATCGAATTGCAGCCTGCCGCTGAAAACAGCATCAGGGCAAGGCTGGCAAGTGAAAGTTTCTTGATCATGTTGGTCAGTCTCCGTACTGTCTTCATCTGATCCGAATACCATATGTGCAGAATTCTGCAGACTTCGAACTGGTGTCTCGCACACGCAGAGACATACTACTGTTCTGGTGTCAGGTTGAGTGTCGGCACGACCTGCATTGGGTCCGACTTCTGACGGGTCAGAGCAGATTGGGCGGCCTCACGCACATTCGGATCGGCATCAGCATCGGCCAGTTCCTGAAGTCGAGTGATCGTGCTGCTTTCCAGAGAAGCAAAGTTCCCCAGTGTTACCGCTGCGGTCGCTCGGACGTTCGGTTCTGCACTTCCGAGAAGTTCGTTCAAAGCAGCCAGACATAATAATTCGTGTTCCGTCCCGACAAAGTTTCCCAGCTGCGACGCAGCCTGAATCTGTATTTCGCTGCCGAAACCGGTACACAGGCAAATCAGGCAGTTCACCGTCTGCTGATCCGCTTCGTTACGTTCAATCTGTGAATCACAAAGCGCGATCAGTACCTCGGGGGCAGATTGAATCCCCTGCTGTTGAACCAATGCGTCGCGGACCCGTGTGTTCGCTGGATCGCAGTCACCCAGCAGCGTTGCGGCCAGCGCCTGTGTTTCGACTCCGTCTCCGCTGTGCATCGCTTCCAGCAGCATCTCGATATGCTCGTCCGGCTGTTCCAAAGCAACCAGAATATCGTCGCTGTTCACTCCACCTCGGTGGCTGCTACGCCAGCCCTGGTTGCCCCCGGACGTCAGCTCGATTCGTGTCGTTGCGACTGGCGTGCAAGCTGCAATCGGCACTGCGGGAATTGCCTCCGGCTGGATCATCGGAGACTGCTTCTGTGGCAACACGGCCGGATCCGGGGTTGCAGTGGCTGCGCGTGAATTCATGGACGACGACGAATAAGACGCAGCGTTCACTGTCTCGCGAACCTGTTTCATGCCGGACTGAGGAGGACTGACGATGTCAGCCAGGGCAATCGCGCTGGCAGTTCCGTCGGGACGGAACTGCTGTTCTTTCCGGCGTGCTGCAAGCTGCTGCAACTGATTGCGAATTTCCGTATCCTGCGGACGGTTCCTGAGCGCCTTGCGGTACATGACCTCAGCTTTGTCGTAACGTCCCTGATTTTCAAAGACGCGTCCGATTGCTGCAAGCCGATCGGCATCGCCGTAGTTCTCCCGATTCGCAGGGAGCGAATCGCTGACAACAGCAGTGATCGCTGAGCAACCAATGCCGGACGCTGAAAGGACGCTCCCCAGAAGCAGCACAAGCGGCTGACTGAATTTCATCTGAACCCCCCTTTCGATCTCACCTGGTTCCTTCCGGAAGCAGCAGTTGGATCGAATTTCGCTCTATCAAATGAACCGTTGTGAAAGGGTTCGCTGTCAGCCACGACAACAACCCTGAATGGACCAGTTAACCGATCCGCCCGATACTGTCGCCAATCGCGTTACAATGGTCTTTACCCCACTTATTCATCGGATCGCTATCGTCGGCAACATTCGTGTTTTTCGCAGAATTCGCAGGACCGCCACAATTGGACCGACTTACACAATTGTTGTGATCCGGGAAAAAAACAATTCAAGTCCATCACCAGTCGAATTCTGCCCCATTCATGCTCAAGATGTGAAAGCGGATTGAAGCTCGAATTTCCAGACCACTCTTATACAGAATCAATATGCTTACGATCATCGGACTCACCTCGATCGCTGCCGCGTTGGGTGCCATCTGCCTGGCCGTTCGCATCCGGTCAATGGTCAGCGTCTGGACTGCCAGCCAGGCCTGGAACTGGATGATTATTGCGTTACTGGCGGTACTGTTTCACGCAATTCTGTCATTACACGTGCTGCACGTAAGCGGTGCAGTCACTTCAGCAGCCGCGTATTTTGCAACCACGATGCTGCTCACGCCGCTGGTCACAACACTGGGGGCCCGCCGTCCTGGTATTGCAGCATGGCATTGGTTTGTCGTGCTCCCGATGGTAGTGGTGCTGCAATGGCCTGCTGTCAGTCAGTGGTTCGGTAGTCATGGGCGAGCCCCGATAGAACTCAACGCGCCCGCGACGGTGGGTGTCGTCGTGGTGCTGCTGATGAGCGCCGGATCGCTGCTGGGAACGAGTTCCACCGGCGTGGCCCTGCTCCATTCGTCCGCGATAGTGATACTTCTTACTTCAGCGACCGGCAATCAAATGGCACAGTTTCCGGTCACGGCGATCGCGGCAATTCTCATGCTGACTGCGACGTGGATCGCCCGTCGGAACTTTGATGGCCACTTGACCCGACTTCGCACCGCGACGACGGCAGCGCAGCGAACGCAGGCTGTTGGCGACCTGTTCAGCAGCCTTTATGGTTTCGCATGGACGCGCCGCGTGCAGGATCGTATCAATCAGTTCGCTCCGCGCGAAAAATGGTCCGTGCGGCTGACTGCCACGGGCTTCAAACGTCTCGACCGCGACACGCCGACGGACGACGAACTTCAGCGACCACTGGAGGCATTCATCTGGGTGTTGTCGCGCTTCGCGGACGAGAGTTGGCTGCAACAGGTCCTGAACCCGCAAAATCAAGACGACCTGACGAATCCGCATCACCCAACCGTTCCGACCAGCTGATTCCTGCGGCCTTAAAGGCAGGCTTTCCGCAACAGGACGAATATATCAACGCTGCCCGATCGATGAGGATGTTGCATCTTTACCACAACCGATGAGTTCCCCTGCGCGCTGACACTGCGTTCGGACGTCCGACATTCAGTTCTGGCATCACCCACCATGAATGACTCCACAGCCCACTGCGAAATGCAGCAGCACTCACGCATGCATCCCGCTGTCATCAGTGCATACACTGTCGGCGTGAATTGGTCCTGCAGCATGAGTCATCGCCGCCAGATGAGCTCGTGCATGCTGCGCGACGCAGTCCGCAGGAGGCAATCCGCGTGAAGGGGCTGATTTTCACCTGGCTGCTGACAGCCATCGGCGTCTCGACGTCTCGACGTCCTGCATCAATCCGTACAACGGGTTTCTGGTTTACGTCGCCCTCGCAATTCTGCGCCCGGACAGCCTGTGGAGCAGCCATATTGCCGAGGGCCGATTCAGCTTTTATGTCGCGGCCGCCATGCTGTTCAACTGGTTGGTGCGTTGCTGCGGCAACTGGAATCTGGGTCCTTCGCGGCGCATCGCACTGTTATTTGTAGGTTACTGGCTGTGGAGTGTTTTTCTGTCGTTCCGCGCAGACAGTCCACCGCATGCGTGGTATTTCGTTGAGCAACAGGCAAAAATTCTGTTGCCATTTCTGGTTGGAATCACCACCGTGCGCACCCCTGCTGACCTGCGTAGACTCGCATGGGTCATCGTCGTTTGTCAGGGATACGTCGCCTTCGAACTCAACCGCTGGTATTTCAGCGGATTCAATTATCTGTGGGAAATTGGTTTCGCAGGTCTCGACAATAACTCAATGGCGATAGGCCTCGTGACCGCGCTGGGAGTTGCATTTCCCCTGTTCTTCTACGAAACCAGCCACACACGCCGCATCATCATCACTGCCTGCGCCGCATTCATTGGTCACGACGGACGACTCTGAACCGCTGCAGGATCGACGTGCTCAAACGGCAGACTGGCGCGACGCTGTCGACCGTCGGCCGCCGCAGCTCGACAGTGCTGAATGTCCACTTGTGATGAACTAAGGCCTGAATGTTGCAAGAAAGCAACATCGCTGCCCACACCGTTCCGATGTTGCATTTGCGGGACACGGACTCCACGATTCCTTCCGCGCTGCAGCAGGTTGAGACCTGGCTTTTCACAGGATGGACACTTTGCTCCGTCCCGTCAACTGAAAGGCCCCTGAATCCCTCAGCCACAGCCTCTCGCAACGCCCAACTATCGGTCACGATCCCGACCATGCTGCGGTCCCGATCCACGACTGCGCAACAGGTGCCTGCCGTCGCCGGCTTGTGCGTTCCTAAGGGCCGTCTCACTGAAGTTGCCAGCGGCCATGTTTCAGGTTTTGATACCACCTGACAACGGTCAAGTGCATTCACGGTGAGATCAGCATCACGACGCGCGACCAGACCGTTGAGCCAAACATGCTGGCGGACTCTGGGATCCTGGCGATGAAGGATCATTCTTTTTTCGCAGCCTGGAAGTTGTCGTCCGCAGTGACGAAGTCCCGGCCACCGCGATGACTCACTGGAAGGCGGAGCGAGATCACTCAAGCCGTTCAACGTCATCCGAAATCATCCTGCGACAATTTGGCAGTGGTGGTGCGAACCGGAACAGCACAAACCACGTCACCGCGTCGGGACAAACTGATGTGCCGCCGCGTGGCTACGAATTGATGACCGATTCGCAGACGACTGCCGGGACTCGCGCCGAGCCGACGATGCTGGTCGAGGGCGATTTATCTTACCTCGCCGTCGCGGTGCCGGAATTCTGGCAAACGTTCCCGGGCAGCATCGCGGCGGTTGCGGGAACACTGGAAATCGGTCTGTTCCCTGTCTTGTCATCAATGACTCACGAACTTCAGGGTGGTGAACAAAAGACGCAGTCGTTCTGGCTGTCCGTCGGTTCCGGTATCGGCAACGTCGACGATCTGGACTGGGTCCACGATATGCCGCGCTTGCTGCAATCAGCGGTATCAATCGCTGGTACAAACGTCCTCCCGTGGTTTTGTGCTTCTCCCCGGGTGG
Source organism: uncultured Chitinophaga sp. (assembly GCA_964517865.1). Lineage (GTDB taxonomy): Bacteria > Planctomycetota > Planctomycetia > Planctomycetales > Planctomycetaceae > SXXK01. The sequence goes on along the minus strand of CAZFDW010000108.1, from coordinate 586 downwards.
AACCAGCGGCTACTCAATTTGCCGAATACCTGCATGACGCCACATCCGGCAAATTCAGCCTTGACGCCCGCCGCGCGTCGATCGACGAATATGGCTGGCGAAATTTCGGCGACGTCCCGGCAGATCACGAACAGACGCATTACACCGGCCCGAACACGATCGTCTCGCATTACAACAATCAGTTCGACATGATCTATGGCGGCATCCTGCAACTGGCATCAACCGGCGATCTCAAGTGGTTCAACCTGCTCGATCCACTAGCGCGGCATGTGATGGATATCGATATCTATCACACCAGCGAAGATCGAGCGGCGTTCAATGGAGGTCTGTTCTGGCACACGGATCATAGCATCAACGCGGTGTCAGGCACCGGAGGCCATTCCGTTCATGCGGCCTCCTGGCGATCCGGGATTCGCCGCGGGGTGGCCCAGCTTGGTTCAAGCTGGGTGCGCAGCACAAGAAATTCAGTGCGTACGTCGAATCAGAGAATGACGTCGTTCCCGTTTGAACGTCAACTCTCAGTTTCTTGTACCTTCGGCACCCAGCTTCTCCGAAGCTGGGCCACCCGACGAACCCCTCCGTTTCC
>CAZFDW010000107.1:0-14936 GCA_964517865.1 uncultured Chitinophaga sp. | reverse complement strand
TTTTGCCATGGAACGCTCGTCCTGAGGTTCCTCTGGTCGCATCGAGCAACGGCCCCCCAGATGGCTGCGCAAGCCGGTGAATTGCTGGGCATCATAGTTCTCGATCATGTGATCGTGACAAACTCCGCATTTTTATCCATGAAGGACGACGATGGCTGGACGTAACCTCGCCGCCATCTCCCCCACTCCAATTGATGAGGCCGTATTTTCTTGAGTGATGCGCCGGAATCGTGTTAGACTTCTGGCACGGAGAACATCGTGCAAATCGAAGTTTCAGAATCAACAGTGAAGCGCATCGCACAACGAGTGAAGGAACAGGGGTTGCCTGGTGTTTCCGGCCCCGATGTGGTCGTACGCATCCTCAATGCACTTGCGCGTTCTACGGATGGATTGACGTTTGCGGCGATCGTCGAGGAAATACGTGAAACTCCGACCGAAATAGAGTCGGAATCTGCCCGTGATATTGCTGAACGATTGGGACTCGTGGGCGCTTTCGAGAGCGGGGTCACTGATCTTTCAACAAATCCAGTGCATATGAGTGGGTTCGGGAAATGACCCACGACACACTCGTCGAGCCGTGCCCGTCATCGGTTGATTGGCGTACTGGCGTGCCTTTGCGTCAATACGTCCCAATTCTTTGAGAGCAATTTCAAGGCTGCCGCTCGACTGATGGATGTAGACACCGATGTCCAGCAGACTTTCCTCTGCCACTGGCGTCTTACGAACCTGGGACATTCGGCTCAGCCTTTTTGCTGATCAAGGCGATTCGTCAGCGATTGTCGAATTTTATCCATGTCCAGCGGAGTCGCTTCTCCAGCGTGCATCTGTGCCAGTGATTCCTGCACCCGACCACGCAATTCCGCGTGCCGCTGCCGGACTTCGCGGAAGACCTCCAATGCCGCTGTCAGCACAGCGTCTTCATCGGCATAGCCACCTGTTTGAAGTTCATCCTGAATGAATTGATTCAGTTCTGTTGGGAATGTTCTGGTCATCGCAAATTCCTTATGAGAGCGGCACATTCTATTGCAGTGTATCGTTGCTGTGAAAAAGGAAACTCAACGCGACGTAATTCCAGCCTGCAAGTGGCTTTCTTGCCAGCAATGCCTTCCAGCCCACCGGTACAGTCTCCTCTGTATCGACGCCAAATAAGTACCGGCCAGGCGACATTCGTCTGGAACATGGGCTACGCCGCACGGGGCGCTGCCGAAGAAATTGCACAGTTGTTTCGGGAACTGTTTTCTGAGATTGCGGCCACCAGTCATTCCGAACGGGCCCCTGTCGTCGCCAACCGAAAACCGTAAATTCAAAGGAGCCGCGTTAACAACTATGGCAGAAAGAAGAACACTCACCACCGCAATTCATTCCGTCCCCAACGCTGATCCGGAGGTCGTGCGAGCATTCGTGACGCAGGACAAGACGCCCCTCCTCTGACGAACTCCAAAGGTTGGGCTCCATGGGTTGCAGCTTGACGGTTTATGGCTGAACACAGCCGCGATGATTCACTTGTCAGGTACCTTTTGAATCGATGGTGATTTGATGTCCTTAACGATTCCTCAGGAGTATGCGGCGTTTATCCGTGACTCAGTGGCCAGCGGGCGTTTTCGTTCCGAGGACGAAGCGGTCGCTGAAGCACTGCGTTTGTTGCAGCGCCACGAAAAACAATTTGCGGCATTGAGAGCCGATTTGCAAGTGGGAATTGACGCCCTGGATGCCGGTGATGTCAGTGAGCTGGATGTGGACGACATTAAGCGACGCGGGCAAGAACGCCTGAAACAGCGACTCTCAACATCGCCATGACAAGTCGCTGAATCCTCTATTCCGGTCCGGCGCGCCAGGATCTCGATGAGATTTGGGACTACATTGCTGCGAACAATCCAATCGCCGCAAGTAACTTTTCCCCGTCGATCGTACGGGCCTTTTCAGCTGAGTTTCATCACAGCAAAACAGGCCCGCACGACATTAAACGCGGAATTCATTTCCTGAACTTCATGCATCACAAGGTAAATGGACAACCCTTTCGTGGCTGCACGTCAAACTCGATCTCGCGGCCAGGCATCTGTTTGCTCCATCTGGCATCGGAGTAAACAAAAGACTTGTGTTTCTCGACCGTATTCAGGATACGTTTTGAGCAGCATTCTGAGGTGCCTCGTTCACGGACTGATGTCGTCAGATAACACCAGTTTACGAGACACGCCTCAGAATGCACTTCTTTGTTCACCAATGATTGCGACCACGCCAAAGTGCCGCTACGCTTGGCATTGCCTGAGCGGAGGCCAGGGCAACGCAGAAGTGCGACCCGAGCGCCGTCTCAGGGCTCAAGACCGAAGCAGCGACGGTGAGCTTCGCTGGCCGTCGCCCTTCTCTGACTTCGGGATTGAGCCGAATGCGATAAACTTAACGCCCACTTGTCGCCGCCCTTCCACGACACAACGCCAGCTTTCCTAATCAATTTCACCCACAGATCCTGCGAACGAGCCAATCTTTTGATCCGTGAATATCTCAGGACCGGTCAAGATGGCATGGAAAGTCCGCAAAACGTCAAAGTGACAGCTACAAGACCGCGTTGACTTGGCTAGTGCGGACAGAGGGTGGCGGTTGAGCGGAGTGGGCTTGGGGACCATCGTTTTAATCGTTTTACGGCAAGTCGCAGGCGTCGTCGCCAGGATTCGCCTGCGCCTGAGGCTCGCGGTTAAACACAAATGGTGGGCCGGCCCTGGCGCTTGTCCCGCCCTACATCCAGTGCAAATCCACAAACTGGCCATCCGTTCGGATTCGCAGCGGACCGCTTGTGGTTGGATGGAAACGCACGGTATGCTTCAGCCCCCCCTTTTGATGATTCCCGCCTAAACCCTCGCCTGAGGCATTCCTCTATGCTTTCGATACTCGGACAACGTCCTTCGTCGTTTTGTGATGGTCACTCACGGCGACATTTTCTGAGGATTGGTGGGCTGGCTCTGGGTGGCATGAGTTTGCCGCAGATCCTGAAGGCCGAAGAAGCATCGTCGGCACCGAGTGGAAAGAAGCTGCCTCATAAGGCGGTCATCATGATCTACTTGTCTGGTGGACCTTCGCACCAGGACATGTATGACCTAAAGATGGATGCTCCGGTGGAGATTCGAGGATCATTCAAGCCGATCCATACAAACGTGCCGGGCATTGAGATTTGTGAACACTTGCCTCGCCTGGCTCAGATGATGGACAAGTTCGCCATTATCCGATCGCTCTATGGCTCGCCCGATCAACATGCATCCGACACGTGCCTGAGCGGATTTCCGATCGGAGCAAAGGGACGGCAGGACAATCGGCCATCCCTGGGATCTGCAGTATCTCGGCTGCACGGGGCCGTTGACCGAGCGATCCCGCCATTTGTAGGGCTCACAACGAAGACAGGTCACGCACCCTATTCCAATCCGGGACTGCCCGGGTTTCTTGGTTCTGCCTACGCTCCGTTTCAGCCAGAGAGCGAAGGCATGGCCAACATGCGGCTGAACAATATTACGCTCGATCGTCTTCGTGACCGTGAGGCGCTGCTGACTAGTTTCGATGCGTTTCGTCGTTACTCAGAAGCCAGCACCAACATGCAGGGTATGGATTCGAACACGAAGAAAGCGTTCGACGTGCTGACGTCGAGCAGGCTCGTCGAGGCACTGGATCTTGAAAAAGAAGATGCGGCACTGCGAGATCGTTATGGGCGCGGGGCCTCGACGCCGGCGTTCGGTGAGGATGCCGGCCCGCACTGGATGGATCAGTTTCTGATGGCGCGCCGTTTGGTCGAAGCAGGCGTGCGCTGTGTAACGCTGTCGTTCGGAAGCTGGGATCGTCACGGTGGCAATTTTGAACGGCTGCCGGAGCAGCTCGCGAAGTTTGATCAGGGTATCACTGCTCTGGTGGAGGATCTGCATGTCCGAGGACTCGATCAGGACGTCAGCGTCGTGGCATGGGGCGAATTCGGTCGCACGCCGCGAATCAATCCGGGCGGCGGACGCGACCATTGGCCGCAGGCCTCGTGTGCACTGCTGGCTGGCGGCGGGATGAAGATGGGACAGGTGATCGGTTCGACAAATCGTCTGGGCGAAGTTCCTCAGGATCGGCCAATTCATTACCAGGAAGTGTTCGCGACGCTGTATCATCAGCTGGGAATTGATGTGCGAACGGCAACGATTCCGGATAACAGCGGACGACCGCAGTATTTGCTGGATCATCAGTCCGTGGTGAAGGAGCTGGTGTAAAAATGGCGAGCGGCTGGGCGTCAGCCCTCCGTGCGCGAAACAACAATCTGCCAAACGAGACATTATGGTCAAGTCGATAACCGCGTACGCGACCGCAGTACGATCGCAGGCAAAGTCACACGGAGGGCTGACGCCCTGCCGCTCGCCTGAGGAATAAGGAGCATGAGCCGAAATCAAATTCAAAAACTCCTTCATCCGCAGGTCTCCCGTCGGACTGCTGTTCAGGCCGGAGCCATCGGGTTGCTTGGCATGGGCAGCAATCATCTGCGCGCGTTGCAGGCCGCAGATTCAGGTGCAGCTGCCGCGGGCACGGCGAAGTGTTGCATTTACATTTTTCTGTCGGGTGGACTGTCACAGCACGAGAGTTTTGATCCCAAACCGCAGGCTCCTCGCGAAATACGCGGCGAGTTTGGTTCCATCGCGACTCAAACGCCGGGGATCGACATCACCGAACATCTTCCGGGCCTCGCTCAGCGAAGTTTGCTGTGGTCGGTGGTGCGATCGTTGACTCATCCCAGCAATGATCACACGCTCGGGCATTACTATATGCTCACTGGACGCAGCGGGGCGACGCCGGGATTTCGCGGTGACCGGCAGCCGCGTTCCACTGATTTTCCTTCGATCGCATCGACGATTGGAGACGCGCTGCCTGCCCGCAGCAATCTGCCTCCGGCCATCGTGTTGCCCGAGCGATTGGTACACTGGTCGGGCGGAGCAATTCCGGGTGCCTTCGGCGGGTTGATGGGATCTCACCGTGATCCGTTTTTCGTCGAAGCATCGCCCTATGGAAACCCGTTCTGGCGGGGAGCATATCCGGAGTACACGTTTCCGAATGAAACGAAGAAGGCTCCGACATCACCGGATGATCGAGTCTATCAGGCACCAAGCCTGGCATTGTCGCCCGGCATGACGATGACTCGCATGAGTTCGCGCACCAGTCTCCTGAATGTGCTCGACGGGCAACGACGCGAACTGGAACAATCGGCCAACGCGAGACACTATGATGAATTCCGACAATCGGCGATTTCGTTGCTGTCGGAACCGACCGTGCGAAATGCATTCGATGTGACGAAAGCAGATGATAAGACTCAGGATCGATACGGTCGCAACAGTTTCGGCTGGTCCTTACTGATGGCGCGGCGGCTGGTGGAGGCCGGGGTTAACCTGATTCAGGTGAATCTTGGTAACAATGAGTGCTGGGATACTCACGGCGACATCTTCCATCGGATGAAGAACAAATTGCTGCCGCCAACCGATCGCGCTTTGTGTGCGCTGCTGGACGATCTGCAATCGCTGGGACTGCTCGATACGACTCTGATTGTCATGGGCAGCGAATTCGGTCGAACTCCAAAGCTATCGACTTTGTCTGAATCGTTCCCTGATGCCGGTCGCGATCACTGGGGTGCCGTGCAAAGCGTGTTCTTTGCTGGCGGCGGTGTGAATGGCGGAACGGTCATCGGTTCGTCGGATGAACTCGGTGCGTATCCGGCGAGCAATCCGCAGAAGCCGGAAAATATGGCGGCGACGATGTACAGTGCTCTTGGAATTCCAGCGACGGCAGTTTGGCACGACGAATTTCAACGACCGCATCAGATCTACTACGGCGACCCGATCGCAGGGCTGATTTAGGATCGGCATGACAATAACTGTCGCATCTATAAAACAGGCGGGCGTTGAGCAGACAGAATCGCAGTTTATGGCATGAAGATTACGGGCAAGAAGATGAACCAACTCGAATGCGACTCATTTTCTTACCGCATAATTCTCTTGCCCCCACAAAACATCCGTCGGTTACTCTTGTTCCGGCCCTGAAGCAGCGCGCTCCGGCGTGGTGATCACAACTTACAGGACATTATCAGCATGCCTCAATCGCATTCTACATTTCGTCGCCGACGATTTCTGACAACACTCGCCGGTTCGGCGGCCGCGATGACGGCGGCCTCTGCGTCTCGCACGGTTCTTGCCGGTGATCCACCGCCGGTGACGAATCCACGAGCCACCGATGGAGACGAACACTTTGAACCGAACTGGGACGAGCGGCTGACGATCAGCGTTGGCGAAAAAACAGGCGACATGATCGGGCAGAGTGACAAAGTCATTCAGGCTGCTCTGGATTATGTCGCACGTCTTGGTGGCGGCACAGTGAGAGTGCTCCCGGGAATCTATACGTTTCGGAACGCCGTCTGGATGCCTTCGCGCGTCCGACTGCTTGGCAGCGGAACGGATTCGGTCATCACACGATTACCATCGGCCAGAACCGAGCTGACGCAGGATTCCGATTGGTACGATCAGGAAGTGACTCTGAAGGACGGCAACGCCTTTCAGGTAGGCGATGGTATCGTCTTTCAGGCAGTCAATACGGATGATAACGGCGCAACTGTCATTAAGAGAACGCTGGTGGCTCGCAACGGCAATCGCTTCAAACTCAACGATGGCCTGCGGGAGAACTTATGGCTGTCGGGCAAGCCGACCTGTGCGTCGTTGTTTCCATTGCTGACCAGCGAACACACGGCCGATGTGATCATTGAAAACATCACGCTCGACGGCAATCGCGAGAACTGTGAAAACTTTAACGGCAACTATGGCGGCTGTATCTTTCTCCAGGACTGCAATCGGTATACGTTCCGCAGTGTGACGGCTCGCAATTATAATGGCGACGGAATCAGTTTCCAGATTTGTCACGATGTGGTTGTGGAGAATTGCCACAGCCACGACAACACGGACCTCGGAGTTCACCCCGGCTCTGGTTCACAGCGACCGATCATTCGCGGCAATACGCTGGAACGCAATAGTCAGGGCATCTTCTGGTGCTGGGGCGTCAAATACGGGCTGGCAGAAAACAATATCATCGATGGCAGCAAACTGTACGGCATTTCCATCGGCCACAACGACACCGACAACGTGATGCGGAACAACCAGATTCGCAACAGCGGAAAGTTCGGCATCCTGTTCCGTGACGAAAACCGAGGTCTCGACTTCTGGGCGAATCGTAACGTGATCGAAAACAACATTATCGAAAACAGTGGCGATGAAGATGGTGCCGGAATTGAAGTCACGGGTGAGACCAAAGACATTTGCCTCATCGGCAACACCATTACTGAAACTCGCGGACCTGCTCGACGAGTCGGTATCCGCATTGGCGAAAAGGTTGGTAACATGGATCTTGCAGAAAATCAATTCTCGGGCCTGGCGACAGAAATTGTGGACAGACGGGCCAAAGCATAGTCATTGTCACGACAACGAATTGGGGTGAAATCTGTAGGCCGGACCAAGCGAAGCGCCGTTCCGGCAATTTATCGACATGCCGGAACGGCGCTCCGCTTGGTCCGGCCTACCTCAAAGTCAAGTCTTGACGAAGCACCAGGTGATTTCCGTGATCGCCATGGATGATATTGTTTTATTCGCAACCAGCGTGCCGAGTATCCGCCTGGCTCGCGCAGCGAGTGATACAACCTGCGGCTCGGCTTCCGAGAACCGCTGGCAGGCCAGTCATTCGACTCCTATCGAGTCGCAGGCGACTTGACATGCCAAATCTCGCTTGATAGTAAGCTTCATCTGGGCAATATTGACCGAATACAGGCCGCTGACCGGCATCAATGAAAACTAGCTGCGAATCGCAAGATGTACAATCGCGCAGTACAACTCTTCAAGCTGCACTGCGCAGAATGCGGTTTTGCGACAGGCGGATTCGAAGCCGAACGCCACGTCCCGTTCCAGCAATGGCTGCGATTTGAGAGATAATTGCCCGTTGCAAGTGCCATGTACCTGGCGGAAGAACAAATAGGAAAGGGACAGGCACCTTGGTACCCGCAACAGGCACCTTTGTTCGCGTCGACTCTTGTCTTCAAAGAAAAAGGGTGCTGTGACTTACCGGAGTTGAGTATGCTACAAGTTTGAAAATTCCTGCAGGAGATGACGTATGACAATCATTCGAACTGTAGTCCACCATCGACGCATCGAAGTCCCTGCGCCAGATGACATGGCCGACGGCACAGAGGTCGTTGTAGAACTGACTCCGGCAACCGAACCAATCGGAATCGATGAGTCGGAGTGGGACGATTCGCCGGACGGCATTGAAGCATGGATCCAACGATACAATGCACTGGAACCCTTGATCTTTACGGAAGCAGAGCTGGCTGAATTGGAGGCCGATCGACAAAGCCGCAAAGCATGGGAGAAGAGTCAGTTCAATGACTATTCTGACAAGTTGGCCAGACAATGGGAGTGAAACGTTACCTCCTCGTTTCCAACGCGATGAATTCCTATGTCAATCGCCGCGAGCCAGTAGCGGAACATGTTCGAGATGCCATGCGGCGAGGCTGTCGCATCGGAACATGCGAGCCGGTTGTTGCTGAACTGTTTCACGGCTTGGAACTCAGCTCCAGCCGTCCGGAAAACCTGGTCCGCTTACTACGTGGTTTGGAAATTATTCGTTGTTGGCCGTTTGACCGGGCCGCGTCTGAAGTCTATGGTCGGATTTCGGCCGAGTTGCGGCGACGCGGACGTCAGATGCAGGTCATTGATGTCATGCTTGCCGCGATTGCGTTGTCACTTGGCAACTGCACGGTTGTCACAACCGACAGCGATTTGTCGGACATTCCAGGCCTGAAAGTTGAGAACTGGGAACTTGAATAGCACTCGAAGTCGAAATACGAGCCGGAAAGAACTTTGTGCGAACACTCCCTTACATCATCGTCCTCTTGTTCCTGCACAGTTCATTCGCTGTTGAAACTTCGGCCCGGGCAGATGAGGCGAGTGAGAATTTCGCCAAAAACGTTCGACCGCTGCTAGAAGCGAAATGTGTCTCCTGCCATGGTCCTGAAAAGCAGGAAGGTGGTTTGCGTCTGGATAGCGCGACCGCAGCAGCAAAGGGCGGTACACTTGGTCCGGCAGTGGTCCCAGGAGATGCCGACCGCAGTCTGCTCGTCAAAGCCATTACGTTTCTCGACCCGGATTTGCAGATGCCTCCGAAGCAGAAATTGTCTGACAAGGAGATCACGATCCTGACGGAGTGGGTCAACTCCGGTGCCGCATGGCAGGACTCGGCTGCGGGAGCAGGTCATCCCGCCGACGATAGCGGCAGCCTGATCGGCGATGCATTCACGGACGAACGCAATCCTGTGCGGCGTGTTTTTGGTGGCGAGCGACTGGACCTGTGGTCGCTGAGAAAACCCGTCGCTGTGCAGCAGCCTTCAGAATTTCCACACCTGCATCCGATCGATTCGTTTGTGAGTGAGCGACTGCAAAACGCAGGCATTGAGTTCTCGCCGGAAGCCGACCGTAGAACATTGATCCGCCGGCTGACACTCGATTTGACAGGATTGCCTCCAACATCCGACGACGTGGCAGCATTTATCTCCGACACATCACCGGATGCGTACAAGACACTTGTCGATCGCCTGCTTTTGTCGCCGCACTATGGCGAGCGGCAGGCGCGAATCTGGCTGGACGTAGTGCGGTATGCCGACACAAATGGCTACGAACGTGATGAGTTCCGGCCGCTGGCATGGCAGTATCGTGACTACGTGATTCGTGCATTCAACCAGGACAAGCCGTTCGATCAGTTTATCCGCGAACAGCTCGCAGGCGATGAACTTGTCAATGCCGTTCCGGAGACTTCTGTGGAAGCCGACATGCTGATTGCCACCGGTTTTCTGCGACTCGGCCAATGGGACAGCACCGCTTCAATCTTTCAGGAAGAAGATCGCCTGCGTGCAGAAATGATGTCCGATCTGACCAACACCACGGCGTCCGCCTTTCTGGGAATGACGATGTCGTGCTGTCAATGCCATGATCACAAGTACGATCCGTTGTTGCAGGCTGACCACTATCGCCTGCGCGCGTTCTTCGCTGGTGTCACTGCTCGCGATGATCTGGCAGTTTCGCTGGCCGACGAACAGGCAGAAATTGACCGACACAATGCCGAGGTCGATCAACAGATCACATCAGTGAAGTCGGAGCTTGAATCGCTGGATCGCAGCCAGTCTGAATCCGCACATCGCATTGAGGAACTGACAACAAAGGTGGCGGAACTCGAAGGCACGAAACGCTCGCCTCGCATGGCAATGGCCGCAACGGATTCAGGTCCGACCGCACCGGCGATTCATGTGCTTTATCAGGGTGATTTTTCTTCCCCTCGTGAAGAAGTGAATCCCGGCTTTGTGTCGTTCTCTACGCCGGGACCGGCCAACATCAATCCCCCTCGGGACAACACGACCGGGCGTCGTCTCGCGTTGGCCGATTGGATCGCATCGGCCGACAATCCCTGGACGGCACGAGTTATCGTCAACCGAATCTGGCAACAGCACTTCGGGATCGGACTTGTCGCGACGCCGAACGATTTTGGTTACAGCGGCGAACGCCCGACACATCCGGAACTGCTCGACTGGCTGGCCGTGGAATTCATGCAGCGCGGCTGGTCGATCAAAGAGTTGCATCGGTTAATCGTCACATCGGCCACTTATCGTCAGTGCAGTTCCGGCAATTCTTCCGTGTCAGAACTTTCTGCGCGGCGTCAGCTGTATGGAATGCAGAGCGTTCGACGACTTGACGCAGAGACTCTGAGAGACAGTTTGCTGGCGGTGTCCGGATTGTTGAAGTCGCATGTGGCGGGCAAGCCCGTCTGGCCGCCGATGGAAGACGAATTGCAGCGAGCTCAACCGGCTGTGCTTGAAGCCATTGAAGGAAAAGACGAGGGCCGAATGCAGGGCTGGTATCCGGATTCGATCGAAGCGACCGACGTCCGGAGTGTCTTTCTCGTGCGCAAGCGATGTCTGCCGATTCCGTTTCTGCAGGCATTCGACTTGCCGGAAACGACGGTTTCGTGCGCTCGCCGCGACACCACGGTCGTTGCACCGCAGGCCTTAATGTTGCTCAACAGTCCGGAGAGTGTACGATTTGCGCAGGCCCTGGCGGACAGAGTTCAGGGGACACAGTCAATAGATCTGGACGATGCGGCAAGTACCACGAGACTTGTGGAAACTCTGTTTAACATGGCGTTGAATCGAATTCCAACCGCCGACGAACTGCTATTGTCGTTTGAATTTCTGCGGCGGCATCGGGTCAAACATCAGGACGCCGGCGCAGAGGCTGGTCGTCTGGCTTTGATTGATCTCTGCCGGGCCATCCTGAATCTGAATGAATTTGCATACATCGATTGAATGGACAATGTAGGCCGACTTCGCCGAAGTCGGCACAGCAGATTTCAGCGAAATCTGCTTACTTGTTTCGGTTGCGGACGAATCCCGCGCCAAGAACTAAAACCACAATTCTGCAGAACGAATGCCACACATGCTTCACCAACTTCGCCGCCAGTTTCTGACACAGACGGGCGCTGGTTTCGCCAGTGTTGCATTGAGCGCTCTGTTGGCCGATTCGCTGAAGGCTGAATCCGCAAAACAGGAGACAATGGATCCGCTGCAGCCATTGGCGGAGCGTTCTCCGCATTTTACACCGAAGGCAAAGCGCGTCATCTTTCTGTTTCAATACGGAGGACCTTCCACATTCGATCTGCTGGACTATAAGCCGGACCTGATCAGACTTCATGGTCAACCGGTGCCCGCATCTCTGCGGGCGCATCCGGACAAAGTCGGCGGCGTCTTTAATCACTGCAAGGATGAGCTGATGGCAGGGCCGTGGCGGTGGTCGCGTCACGGCCAGAGTGGACAGTGGGTTTCTGAATTACTTCCACACACGGCGAAGCATATTGACGAACTTTGCCAGGTGCGGTCGATGTATAGTGACAGCTCGAATCATGCACCGGCAACATATCTGATGAATACCGGAGCAATCCTGAGTGGCAAGCCAAGTCTTGGTTCGTGGGTCACGTATGGACTTGGTTCGCTCAACCAGAACCTGCCTGGGTTTGTGTTGCTGTACAAAGTTGGGGGCCTTGGAGGCTCCGCCAACTGGAGCAACGCATTCCTGCCCGCCGCGTTTCAGGGGACTCAGTTCCGTCATGAAGGTTCCCCTGTGCTGAATCTACAGCCACCGCAGGAACTTGCCGCCGTCCAGCGATCGACTCTGGATTTTGCCCAGACACTGAACCGGAAGCACGCTGCAACACGTCCTGGTGTGCTCGATCTGGACGGACGCATTGCATCGTATGAACTGGCGTACCGCATGCAGACCGAAGCGCTGGATATCGGCGAACTGTCGCAGGAGACCAAAGAGACTCAGGACGCCTATGGACTGCACGATGGCAACAGGGACAAAGCGTTGTTTGGTCGCATGTGCTTATTGTCGCGACGCCTTGTTGAAAAGGGAGTGCGATTTGTGCAACTCTACAATGCCGTCGATAAACTGGGCTGGGACGGACACGACAACAATACCGACTACAACACACGCAACGCCGCGCAGACCGACCAACCCATCGCCGCGCTGCTGACGGATCTGAAACAGCGTGGGATGCTGGATTCGACACTGGTCATCTGGGCCGGAGAATTCGGCCGCACGCCGATGATGCAGGGCAACGGCGGTCGAAACCACAATCCGTATGGATTCACGATCTGGCTGGCTGGTGGCGGTGTCAAACCCGGTGCGGTCATTGGCGCGACGGATGAAATCGGACTGCGTGCGGTCGAAGAGATTCAGCCCGTGAAAAATCTGCACGCCACGATTCTCACCTCACTGGGGCTGAATCCGGATGATCTGTTCTCTGAACACAACGGCCGTCAGGAACGTCTGACCGGCGTCGCGCAAAGCTGGGAGAAGATTCCTGGCGTGTTTGGTTGAACTTCCTCCCTGGCAACTACTGGTAGAAAACAAAATATATTATACTCCGTGCGGTCATGAGTGAGACAATCGGCGAGCGGCATGCGTCAGCTTGCCGGTACAAAAACGAGGTACCGGAGAGCTCACGCCTGATGGCACTTGGTTTAGAAAATGTGAGCCGCAAGGCGCTAGCCGCGGGTGTGTGTCTGCCGTGTTTTCAGTCGGACACCGGCGGCTAGCGCCTTGCCGCTCAGGTAAACCAAGTGCCATTGGGCTCACGCCGCTCCGCTCACCCGACTCATTTCCGGCCGCGCGGAGTGTAACTTATAGCTCAGCAACGGAGCACACGATGACTTGCGAAGACACAGCCGGTGAGGGCTGTGGTTCCTGTATGGTAACTCTGATCCGATCGCCACGCCGGACTCGGCAAGGCAGCGGCGGCCGCAATTGCAGGGCTGGCTGCAGCCGGGTTAACGGCTCTGATTTCAGCCTCGGTCATTAAGAGTCCTCTGTGCCGGTCGGCAGCCTGCGGAGCGGACCGATGAGCACAAATGCGTGGTGGCCGTGGGACTTGCCAGGACCAAACTTTGCGAGGGGCATCCATCCGCCATCACACAAGGAAACGACAGCCGACAGCCCGATCCGATTTGTGCCCACACCTTTCCGAGTCACGCTGCCGCTGCATCAGCACGCAGGAGCGGCGGCCGATCTGGTGGTGAAGCCACGAGACAAGGTGACGTGGTGAGATCCGGTTGCAAAACCCCACGATGAACGGATAAGTGCGGGTGCGCATTCGCCGGTGACGAGTGCTGTCCGTCCTCTGACGGCCGTTTCTCTGCCGAACGGAAAACACGCATCGGCGATCCAGGTGGAAACAGAGGAAGGAACTCCGTCCGGTGAAGCGATCTGGGCGGCGTTGTTTGGCGGAGAGTGGCCCGACGCAATTCCCGGTGAGCTCACATCAGACGACATTCTGAAGTCGATCAGCGCGGCGGGAATTGTAGGCCTCGGTGGTGCCGCGTTTCCAACGCAGGTCAAGCTTCAGCCGACATCCGCGAAGCCCGTCCACACGCTGCTGCTGAATGGTTGTGAATGTGAACCGTATCCAGCATTCAAAGGAAATATTGCTTATCTTTCCTTTTCTGGCGAGATAAGTGGAATTTGTACTCAAACCCGTGGAGTGGTCGCATGTCAGTCGTCAACAGCACTCACATCTGGATCGATGACCGGGGTGTGGCATCGATTGATCAGACCAATTTGAAGGTGATTGAAATCGCACTGGAGCGGCTTGCCGACGGTTCGAGCGTTGAAGAAATCGTAGATCAGCACAACGGACTGATCACTCTTGCTCAGGTCCACGCGGCTCTTGCCCACTACTATGATTTTCAGGACGAATTCGATACCGAAATCGAAAAGCAACTCATGCGTGCGGGTCAGATGCGGTTACAAAACCTTGACAGTCCCGGACGCATCAAGCTGAAGCAACTCGGACGAATTCGATGACGATTTCGGATCACTATCGGTCAGGCCGTCCGTGATCTGAGACTGATTCCTGAAGTGTATGAACCTGCGGACATTGCAAATCGCGTTGAGTTCTTGCCTTTGTAAAGGCGAACCACACAAGGGAGGCTTTCGAGGAACGCAGCACCCACGGAAGCGTGCCATTTTGACTTCGTCAGCGGTCTTGATGCCTCAGGCACTGCCGCATTAAGAGCGTTCTGACGATTCTGTTACCTCTTCCAAATCCTGACTGAGTACCATCACCAAAACACACGTCCATCACTCGCGTCCATCGCATTCACCAACCCGACAAACGGACCATCACTAGCTGCGTCAGGTCACGACGAGGCGAGAAACAGAAGTTCTCTTGACTGCTCCGGTTCGACACACCGAAGTGGCTAACAATTTGATTTTCGAAGGTTCGAACTGCCGTCAGGTGACGCAGTCGAAATGACGACAATTTCCATACAACGAAGCAGCAAGGATGACCGGACT
>CAZFDW010000106.1:0-15061 GCA_964517865.1 uncultured Chitinophaga sp. | reverse complement strand
AGAAGTTTTAACCACGGATTGCACAGATAGACACACTGTGACTCATCCGTGTGATCCGCACTACTCACGTGTAGAATCTGCGCAGGACGCGGGGAATCTCGTTGAGGATCCTCATCAGTCGATTGATACCAGGATGTTAAAAGGAGATGATGGCAGCGATTCGCGGCTGACTCCATTGGTCCTTTTGTGAGTTTTGTGCCTCTTTGTGGCCAGAAAATCGCTGACTCAAAAACAACGACTGAACGAAGAGTGCTTGCCACAAAAACTCACAAGAGTCACAAGAGGAAGAACAGGGGCAACGAGCGGAGCAGCGCTACTTGTGGATAGCGATTGACAATTTTTCAGCCTGGGTTGCGGGCGAAGCCCGCGCTGGGCGTTCCGTGGTCAAAAATGTGATTGCCGAGACGATAGCTCCGCGACCAGATTTCTTTGTGCCACGTGAAGATTCTGATAGTTAGTAGTACGAAAAACACTGGCTGCAATTGCGGGTCGTACTACGTCTGGCCATACTCTTTGGAAACGATGAACTTTCCATGCTTGCCTGTCGGTTTGGCCGGAAGGACTTGCAGCGTCGCATCACTCGGTATTTTGCAAAGCACTATTACTATGACAATTCTTGCTGAACACACTTCGCCATGCGTCCTGACGGGCCAGTCGTTTCTTTGCTTTGTCGGCGACGACTACGAAGATCTGGAACTCTGGTATCCCAAACATCGATTGATCGAAGCCGGTGCGACGTTTGTGGTGGCTGGTCAGGAATCCGGTCGCAAGTATTTGGGAAAGAATGGGTATCCATGTGTCTCAGAGATCGCGATCGCGGGAATCAACACGTCAATGTATCATGGCCTGATCTGTGCCGGCGGCTGGATGCCTGACAAACTGCGACGTGATCCGGAAGTGCTGCGGATCACGCAGGAATTTGCCGCAGCAGGCAAACTGGTCGCAGCCATCTGTCATGGTGGCTGGATCCCGATTTCCGCGAAGGTATACCACGGTGTCAAGGTCACCGGATCGCCAGGCATCAAGGATGATCTCATCAACGCCGGTGCCATATTTGAAGATGCATCCGTGGTTGTCGATCGACACTTCGTGAGCAGTCGAAAGCCGGATGACCTGCCGGACTTCTGTCGAGGCATCATTCACGTTTGCGCGCCCAGAACCTGCTGAACGATGTCGATTCCAACAAGTTCGCTCCAACTGGCAGCCATTTGACTGAACACCGGGCCGGGAATCGCTGTGCCGATCTGTTCGCCGTTGATATGACTCACCGGCAACAGTGTGGCTGCGCTGGATGACAGGAATGCCTCACTGGCATATCGGAATTCGCCGAGCGGAATCGGGCGGCGTTCAAATGGAATGCCATGCGTCCCGGCAAATCCTTCAACCAGCTGGCTGCTCAGGCTGTTCAGTACGCACGAGTCGGGTGTGAAAATGCGACCGTTGCAGACAAAATGCACAGCGGATGTGCTTGTTTCGGTAATAAACCCTGCATGATCCAGCAGCAGCGCTTTGCTGCCGGGTTCCAGTTGATTGGCTTCCTGATCAGCCAGCCACCAGTGCAGCCGATTGCGAACCTTGAGTGTGGCATCAAAGCAGTCGTCCGGGATCTGCCGCACACCTGGGGTTCGAAGATGCACGCCCTCTCGCAGTTGAGGGCGCCAGGATTCAAAAGGCAGGTCAAACGTATGCACGGCGGTTGTCGCCTGCATCCGCCTGCCGCGATCCGCACCCGAGTATGTCGTATTCGGACCGGCAGTTGAAAACATTACGATTCCGAGTTCGCGATCGGCCGGAATCAGTGGAAGGTTGTGAGCGAGCACTCCATGAATTCCATCCAGAAGTTGCAATTTGTCGTATTGTTCGGGAAATCCGATTTTGTGAATCGCATTCAGGAGACGATCCAGATGCTGCGAGAGCCGAAAGGGTTTGTGTGCAAACGTGCGAGCCATCTCAGAGACAGACGCACCAGCAACAACGCCCAGATCCCAAACAGGTACTGCCGCTTGCGAGTAAGGAATCAAATCACCATTTAACCATGCGATCGGGGCGGTCATGCGGTTATGACTTTTCTGGGAATCAATCGAAAAAAGAGTGAACAATTTTTCCCGCCAAGTGCAGTTCCTGGCCGGAAATCGACGTTTGTGTCTTCACGCGGCGAACCCGATTGGGCTATTCTCCGGGGCGGTATTTCAGCCTGAAACCCTTTCTGATGCAAATCGCTCTCCCAATTGGCTGCTGTCACAGATCCTGCCCTGGAATAATGTCAATGAAACCAACCACTTCGATTTTCATGTGCCTGCTCGCAGCAACTGCAGGATTTTATGCATCGCAGCCAGGACTCAACGCGGTTGAAGATAAGGCAGCGAGCGACAGAACACGGGAAGACTTCGAGCTGATGCGGCTCTTCGCCGAGGCCTACGAACAGATTGATCTGAGTTACGTCAACGACGTCGATCGTCGCGACCTCGTGGAAGCCGCGATCCAGGGAATGGCGACACACCTTGATCCATATTCCAGCTACATCGCTCCTCGAAATGTGCGTCAGTTCGATCGGTACATCGATCAGGAATTCGGTGGCATCGGGATTCATGTCAATGCTTCGGGCAGCAAACTGGAAATCATCAGTGTACTGCCGGGTTCACCCGCCTTCCGCGCGGGATTGAAAGCCGGTGATGAAATTGTTGAAGTCGATGGCAAGTCCACGAAAGGTTTGACTCAGGCTGCACTCACGGAACGACTGACAGGGCCGTCCGGTCGTCCGGCGGACCTCGGCATCGTCCGCTCCGGTTCCACGACGACCGAACAAGTCACGGTGGTGCGGGAGGTTATTCAGATTCCGACAGTTGTGGGGCATCGCAGAAACGCCGATCACACCTGGAACTCTATGCTGGACGAAGCGAACAGATTCGGCTATCTGCGAATCACACACTTTACAAAAAACACACCGGATGACCTGCGGCAGGCGATGGATGCTCTGGTGGAAGCGGGTGTGAGAGGCGTCGTACTGGACCTGCGCTCAAATCCCGGCGGACTACTGACCGCAGCGATTGAGCTTGCCGACATGTTTCTGGAAACAGGTACGATTGTCAGTGTCAAAGGACGGACCGTTCCTGAACGAACGTGGACGGCGAAGCAGGGCCTGACGTTTTCCGACATGCCGATCGCAGTACTTGTGAATCGTTACAGTGCGTCCGCAAGTGAAGTCCTGAGTGCCGCATTGCAGGATAACAATCGGGCGATCATTATCGGGGAGCGTACGTTTGGCAAGGGAAGTGTGCAGACAGTGTTGCGGCTCGAATCAGGCAAAAGCCTGCTCAAGCTGACAACGGCAGGTTACTATCGCCCCAGCGGTTTGAATATCCACCGGACCGACGACCTGAAGCCCGAAGAGGACTGGGGTGTGAAACCATCCGAAGGCCACGAACACCTCATGTCGCGCGACGAATGGCAGAATTGGTTGACAGCCCGCGATGCCGTCGATTACGAACGCCCAGCCCCCGATGCTGCATTCGAAGATCCTCATCTTGCCGACGCCACGGCATGGCTGACAAAAGAAATCGCGACGACAGGGACCGTGGAATGACTGCAGCTGGCTCAGTCGGTGACTCCTCCGCGTCTCGTTGTGGACCTGCGACAGGTGAAATTTATCAATGGCCCGCTTATTCACTGGGATTGAAGCATTTGGTTTTCATTTGCCTACGCGCGCAATCGGGACGTTTTTTCCAGCCACGAAACAACACAAAAAGCACAAAGAAAGCAAAACACGATCCATAAAATGAGTGAGTTTTTGTGTCTCTTGTGCCTTTTCGTGGCTAGAAAACAACACCTCCTGTCGGGCTGTCAGATTCCAGAATGGTGAGGTCGCATGGACATACAACGGAAGTCTGATACTGGATCCGAAGTGGCATTCTCGCTCATAATTGCAGGGCAGATTCCCAACAACTAAGCGGGCCTTTGTTTTTAAAGCCTCGAAAAGCGGTCGATCGAAAGAAAATCGAGATCACAGGATGTTCGCCCCTGTTGAATCAAGTCTGCCGCAGCTTCACCCAGCACGCTGGCAAATTTGAACCCGTGCCCGGAAAAGCCGGCCGCGACGACAAGCGGCAGGTTCGGAAGTTGATCGAACAGAAAGTGACCATCGGGGCTCATCGAGTACATGCAGACCGCAGAACGACCGGGATAGGATTCAATATCGACCAGTCGTGTTTCCACAAAACGGCTGACCGGTCGTTCATCGTCGTGAAGAACATCTCTCGCCAGCGATGACGGATCTTCAACCGTCTCGCCGCCCGTATGCTCACCAGTCTTGATTGTCCGCCCGTCGATACTGGGCAGTCCGTAGAATTGTCCTTCGGGCAGATCCAGAAAGAATATGGGGGCGCAAACCGGATCGGCCCAGACAGCCGACCGGATCGGATACCAGAACAAGGTCTTGCGGCGGACGGTGATCAGCCGGGCATAGTCCGGCAGCAGTTGGCTGGTCCATGCACCGCAGGTCACGATGCCGGCCGCTGCGGAATAGGTGGCTCGATCAGTCTGGACCGACAACTGCCCGATTGAACCGTTAATCGTCTGAACCGTTTCGCCACATCGAACCTGAGCACCGTGGGCCTGTGCAAGGTGCAGATGCGCACCGACGCAGCGTTCAACGCGGAGAAATCCGGCAGTCGATTCCACTGTCACCGTATGATCCGGCGGCAAGCGGAACATCGGAAAGCGTCGGAATGCTTCGCTGTGCGTCAGATCTTCCAGAGGAAGACGGTGAAGTCGCGCCGACTGGCGTGCCCCCTCAGTCACTTCCGAACCCGGAGGTCCCGACATCATAAGATCACGGCGTTCGATCAGCGTGTGATTTGACTCGTCAGCCAGTTCTTCCCAAAGATCCCAGGCTCGATGCAGCAACGGGACGTAATTCGGATGCTCAAAATAAGCCTTGCGAATGATGCGTGTCTCACCGTGCGAACTGCCCTGATCATGTGGCGGATGGAAACGATCGATACCAATGACCTTCAGGCCTCGTCTGGCCAGATGGTACATCGCGGCTGACCCGAACCCGCCACAGCCCATCACAATCACGTCGCATTTTTCTGAAGACATTTCATGTCCGATGAGACGGCTGGAGAAAAGCACTTTCCTCTGAGTTCCCTGCGAAAACGTCGGCAAAAATCGCCGATATCTGCCAGGAACGTCAAAGAAGCAGAAGCATAGCCAAATCCTCACAATTTCGGCGAGTCCGAACCAGCGGAGGGTTTTTTCTGCCGGAAAACGCGGCGCGGAACCCGCCGCCACCGCACGGTCAATCTGGCTGGACAATGGAGTTGGGCCCTGTGACCGTAGTTCAAAGTACCATTGAATGCTCAATGCCACTGCCATCGCCACCACAACCCACTGATACCACGTCAGCCCGAGCCCCCAGACTTCGGCCGGACGGATGTATTCAGGAGGCGGTGTTTCATGTGAGGCCACCCAATGGTGTGCCTGCGCTCGCATTCGCTCGCTGGTCACACCCTGTTATTCGTCCCATTCCGGTGTGTCCCAGCCGGGGACGGGATTGACTCCGCCCCAGTGCACATTGTATTCGCCTTCAGCGACGAACCGATGGAAGGACGACCATTCCCAGTCTCAAACTCGGTTGACGAGTTTGTGCTTTCGCGGATTCCAGTGACAGTAATCGGCGCAGCGTTTCAGGTCATCGTCATCACGAACGGTGTGTTCCCAGTAACGCTTCTGCCAGATACCACGCAGGCGATGTTTCGTTCGAGATTCGGATTGCGGAAGCTCGTTGCCGCCGGATTCGAGCCAGCGACGTGAGAATTCTTCTTTGATTCGAGTCCATCGCAGCGGATAACGGAAATCCCCGGGCGGCAGCGACCAGATCGTGTGCCAGTGATCAGGAAGCAGGACGATTGCGACAATCTCAAAAGGATGGTCATCTTTGACCTTGCGAATTGCCTCCCGCAGACATTTTCGACCGAGATCTGTGGTCAGGATCGGTTGTCGCTGATACGTCACACAGGTGAAGAAGTACGTTCCGCCTGGCACAAAGTTGCGTCGATAATTTGGCACGTGCTCGATCCTCCACGCCGTTTTCTCGTAGGGTGTGACAAGCGGAGCGCAGGCACACCAATCTTCTGGCGTGCGTTCATTATCAGGGAGTCAGTACAGCAACCGCAGAAGCCCGGCATGATCTCAACTGCCTGAGGCATGGTTGATACATTCTCCAGCCACTGTCCTGCGATCTGTGACGTTTTCAACGATCGTAGCTCGTGTTTTCTGGATCCAGACTTCACCTATCCACGATTCTCCATCGTAAGGTGTGACTCTTTCGAACCGCCACTTGGCGACAGAGAACATGTGCTGCATCTGGAGGGCCGCGATTTCATTTGTCGTGTGGATAATCAAAGGAGGCGTGGTTATCTGCGAAGCGGCAAGCATCGACTTGAGTTCCACCAGAAAACGAGCGACCGCAAGCCCGTCGCCGGCATCGGTCGCATGACCATTAATTTCAATCGGGTCAAGGTCGTTGTCCAAAGAGATCAATGCGATCTCGTTCCAATTCGCTGATTTGAGGGCGTTGATCATGGAGTCGGACGTCTCGAAGAATGAGACCCCAAACATGGGCAGGCAATCGGCAATATGCTCCAGCATAACGGTTCGACGATCGGCGTTGTCTTCGAGAATGAGGATTCGCATACAGGCTCCAGACCGGTTATTCAGAACGAAATGATGTAAGGGCGTCCGCCATCGAATGGAAAGAAGCGAATGGCGTCCGTTGCGAGCTTCCATCCGCGATTCACGAGCCATTCGGCAACCTCAATCAGTCCCTCGTCATCATCACATCGAAAAGTTCCCGAGAGATTTGTGAGTTCGACAATTGTGTCCCCGTCAATCCTTAGCGTCCCAGCATATAAAGCAGGTAAGGCCTGTCCCAGAACTTTTGGGTGCCTGTGTGGCCCATCCGGGAGAACCCAAGCTTCCTCATGCAGATCCTGAACATAGACATATTCTCCATTGGTGAGACCCGGCAATGCAATGCACGATTCCGGATGCTTCGCATACTTCCGTCGGTCCTGAGGATTTTTAGGTGTTTTCAAATGAGGTTCTCAATGTTGCAGCGCTGAAGCGGAGTCTTGGTTAGCCGAGTCGTGCGTGCTGCTTACTCAACTTCAATCTGCAGAATAGGCCCTTTGATCGTAGGCGGGATTCCATCGAGAAAACTCTCTCGGTTTCGATGATGAAACGTACTAATTATCCCCCGTCCATTCACGAGCAGTACGCCTAAAAAGCGATCCGCAATGCAACACGCCTGTTGAGCTAAAGGTTCAGCTTCATCTTCGGCAAACTTTGGAAACATTCGAAGCGCCCCAATATTTCCAAAGTCATTTGGTGTGGCCGAGTGAACAATTGCGCAAAGGCTTGCGTATTCCCCCCGCAATCTGGAGTAAAAAGGCGAAGCTTGACCAGAAAATGCAGGTTCGGATGCAGCTGCATCGAATAGTTCAAATACACTTTTCTGCGACAATATTATTCAGGAGATCGATTCACCGTAAGTGAAATCGGATCTGGGCGTACCGGCACCACAAAATAATCCGAAGCAATTAACGCACTTGTCATCCACACAGAGGGCGTTGGAGGCGTGTCAATGATGACATGGTCGTATTTTTCAGACACGGTCGAGAGGAATTTCTTGAGCCGATTTTCTCGTCCCTCTCCGGGGGCCATTTCTAGCCGGTAAAGGTCTAGCGCGCCCGGGAGTAGATGCAATCGCTCATGCACGATTACTGGCTCCAAGCTTTCGAGTGTGCGAGGCTGTTCGACGGCCGAACCATCTACGACGCCGACTCGCGGACGGGCCTTTCTATCGAAGACGTGAACAATCGTTGCACCGCCGGTTTTCACATGGTTAACGTATGCCTCCGGAGTCATCAGGCATTGCGTAGCATTGAATTGCGGGTCCACATCCACAATTAGGACCCTGGAATCATGTCGTCGCCGCAAGCAATCAGCAACATTTACAGCGAGTGTGGTTTTTGCAACACCACCCTTCATGTTGATAAAGCTAAGCACAATCATTGGGATTTGCCAGACTAACGAAAAAAAGTATCTCGTTGCATGCGACCGGGGCGTGAACGGCGGGCTCGATGAACTCACCCTTTCGCCAATTGTCTCAGCACAGTATGCAAAATCCCGCCGTTCCGGTAATAAACCACTTCCACCGGCGTATCAATCCGGCACGTCGCCACGAAGTGAATCTGCTCACCGTTGGGTTTCTTCGCCGTGACCTCGACGGCTTGCTGCGGCTTCAGTTTGTCGTCCAGACGAATGTCAAAGGTTTCGGTACCGTCGAGTTCCAATGACTCGCGACTTTCGCCGTCGCGGAACTGCAGAGGCAGCACGCCCATGCCGACGAGATTCGAACGGTGGATGCGTTCGAAGCTCGTGGCGATGACAGCGCGGATACCGAGCAGGTACGTTCCCTTGGCAGCCCAGTCGCGGGACGAACCGGTGCCGTATTCGGCTCCGGCAAGGACAACCAGGGGAGTGCCTTCTTCTTTGTACTTCATCGCGGCGTCATAAATGGATGTCTGTTCGCCGCTCGGAAAGTGGATCGCTACGCTGCCCTCCGTGCCGGGTGCGATCAGGTTCTTCAGGCGAATGTTGGCAAACGTTCCACGAGTCATTACGCGGTCGTTGCCTCGGCGAGCCCCGTAGCTGTTAAAATCGTTCGGCGTAACGCCTTGAGCCTGCAGATATTTGCCAGCCGGACTGCTGGCTTTGATTGCTCCAGCCGGGCTGATGTGGTCGGTCGTCGTGGAATCGCCGACAGAGACCAGGCAGCGCGCACCTTCGATCGATTCGATGGGACCCGGCGTCACGGGCATGTCGATGAAGAACGGTGGCTCCTGAACGTAGGTGCTGTGTTCGTCCCACTCGAACAGGTCCGCATCGCTGCTCTGGATCTTCTGCCATTCTTCAGGGCCCAGCGTGGCATGGCCGTATTGTTCGGTAAACATTTCCGGGGTCATTGACGACGCGATTGTGTCGGCGATCTCTTTCTGGGTCGGCCAGATATCTTTCAGGAAGACGTCCTTGCCCTGCCGGTCCTTGCCGAGTGCCTCATGATTCAGGTCAATATCCACTGTGCCAGCGATCGCGTACGCGACGACCAGCGGAGGACTTGCCAGGTAATTGGCCTTCACCAGCGGATTGATTCGACCTTCAAAGTTCCGGTTCCCCGAGAGTACCGCAGC
The DNA here is from genome assembly GCA_964517865.1 of uncultured Chitinophaga sp. Lineage (GTDB taxonomy): Bacteria > Planctomycetota > Planctomycetia > Planctomycetales > Planctomycetaceae > SXXK01. The sequence continues at coordinate 5,810 of CAZFDW010000106.1, read as the reverse complement.
AGCCACCAGGTCACCCGACGTCACTGCCGTGGCAACCGATTCCGGCAGAGGACCGCTGTTGCCGATGCAGGTGGTGCAACCATAGCCGACCGTCTGAAATCCAAGTGCGTCCAGCGAAACATCAAGGCCCGATTTACTCAGGTACTCGGTTACGACGCGACTTCCGGGGGCAAGGCTGGTTTTGACCCACGGCTTGCGTTCGAGGCCTTTGGCGACGGCGTTACGAGCCAACAATCCGGCCCCGATCATGACACTTGGATTGCTGGTGTTCGTGCAGCTGGTGATGGCGGCAATTACAACGGCTCCGTCAGTGATACTGGACGAACTTCCGTTGGCTTCGATCTTCACGGCAGCGGACGCATGCGCTTTTCCGAATGTGCCGCTGAGCGACTTTCTCCACTCGGGCAGCATATCCTTCAGCAGGATGCGGTCCTGAGGACGCTTCGGCCCGGCCAACGACGGCACGACATCCGCAAGATCGAGCTCCAGCCTGCTTGTGAAACGTGGTTCTGGTGAACTGGCCGTGCGAAACAGCCCCTGTTCCTTGTAATAGCGTTCGACAAGATCGATCAACGGCTTTGGTCGCCCCGTGCGTTCCAGATATCGCAACGTTTCGGCATCGACGGGGAAGAAGCCCATCGTCGCTCCATATTCCGGTGCCATGTTGGCCAAAGTCGCCCGGTCGGCAAGACTCAGCGCATCCAGACCCGGGCCGAAGAATTCGACAAACTTGCCCACGACCTTATGGGCGCGCAGCATCTGAGTCACGGTGAGTACCAGGTCGGTCGCCGTCGCGCCTTCGGGCAACTTGCCCGACACTCTGAATCCCACCACTTCCGGAGTCAGCATGTAGACAGGCTGTCCGAGCATCACGGCTTCGGCTTCAATCCCGCCGACGCCCCAGCCGACAACGCCGAGGCCGTTAATCATTGTGGTATGGCTGTCGGTCCCCACAAGGCTGTCCGGATAAGCGACACCATCGGTCGTCATCACAACGGTAGCCAGGTATTCGAGATTGACCTGATGCACGATGCCGGTTGCGGGCGGGATGACGCGAAAATTGTTCAACGCCTTCTGACCCCACCGCAGGAACTGATAGCGCTCCATATTGCGTTCGAATTCGATTTCGACGTTATGCTTCAGCGCAAATTTTGAGCCGAATTCATCAACCTGCACGCTATGATCGACGACAAGGTCGCAAGGCACCAACGGATTGATTTTCTTCGGATCACCCCCCATTCGCACCATGGCGCTGCGCAGCGCTGCCAGGTCAACGATTGCGGGCACTCCCGTAAAGTCCTGCAGGACGACGCGGCCTGGCTTGAACGGCACTTCGACCTGAGCGGGCTTGGCGGCATTCCAGTTGGCGAGGTTATTGACGTCGTCGGCGGTGACGATAAAATTGTCAACGTTCCGCAGGCAGGCTTCCAGGAGAACGCGAATGGAAAACGGCAGCGTGCTAATGTCGCCAATGCCATCCTTGATCAATTTCGGAAGACTGAAATACCTGACGCTTCCGCCGGACGTAGAAAGAGTGGTTTCGGCACCGAATGGATTGGTATTACTCATGAGTGGACTCGGAATATTCAAAAGCTGAAAGTGGACAGAATGGCCTGCGAAGCATAACGAATTGAAACCGGCCAGGGATTGTCAGGATGTTCGCGCTTCTCGCAATTGCGAAGAAAACCCGTAGCTCAGTCGCTCCGCCGACTGAGATTCCATGGATCCAGCGTGGGAATAAGCACCTCGGCAGAAGTAGTTTGGCAGAATTTCGTTTAACCGCGTGGGCAACGCCCCGCGATTGGCCGCGAAGCGCGGCCCGATGGGCACGCGGTTAAACGAAGGAACTTCTGGACTGGTGCTTACAAACACGGGCAAACCATGGCAACGCGACACGGCGCGGCGGTGTATTCGCTCGGGCGTGATGGGAAGTGCGAGTCGATGTCGCGAAGTCGCCTACGTGCCGTCAAGCGTTTCCCAGCGTCGAAAACAACCGGTCAGGTCTTCTTCGATCTGAGCCAGGTCCGCAGCGGCTTTGGTGATGCGGTCACCGCCGGATTGATAAAACCCCGGGGCGGCCATTTCCACATGCAATTGCTTCTGGCGTTTCTCCAGCGAGGCAATTCGTTCCGGAAGTTCATCCAGTTCTCGCTGTTCCTTGAAACTGAGTTTTCTGGATTTGACACTGACGGCTGTTGAGCCGGAAGATGAACCTGCATTCGACGCAACGCTTGCCAAGGGCTTCACGAGCGCAGCGGCTTCACGAGCGATCGAGACTCGCTGATCTCTTGTTCTGAGCCAGTCATCGTAACCGCCGTCGTATTCACCGATCTGGCCGTTACCTTCGAACACGATTGTGCTGGACACGACGTTGTTAAGGAATGCTCGATCGTGGCTCACCAGCAGCACCGTGCCGCTGAAAGTCGGCAACATTTCTTCAAGGAGTTCGAGGGTTTCAGCGTCGAGGTCGTTGGTTGGTTCGTCAAGCACCAGGATGTTTGCAGGCCTTGACATCATCTTGGCCAGCAGAAGCCGATTTCGTTCACCTCCGCTCAGAAACTTCACCAGCGTGTGAGCGCGTTCCGGAGAAAACAAGAAGTCCTGCAGAAAGCCCATGATGTGCCGTTTCTGATCGTTGATCATCAGAAAGTCGGTGCCGTCGCTGATGTTCTCACGAGCCGACTTGTCCTCTTCAAGCTGATTTCGCAGCTGATCAAAATAGCCGACGGCCAGATTTGTACCCTGGCGTACTTTGCCCCTGGTCGGCACAAGTTGTCCCAGCAGGATTCGTAACAGTGTCGATTTTCCAGCACCGTTGGGGCCAATAATGCCGATGCGATCATTGCGAAACACGGTTGTCGTGAAGTCGCGAATGACGGGTTCTCCCCCGTCGAACGAATGCGTGACATTTTCAAGTCGTGCGACAATCTGTCCGGAACGTTCCGCTTCCTGCAGAAACATTTTTGCCGTACCGACTTTCTGACGACGCTGACGACGTTCTTCGCGCATGTCCTTGAGCGCGCGGACACGGCCTTCGTTACGACATCGGCGGGCTTTGACGCCTTGTCGAATCCAGCGCTCTTCCTCGGCCAGCTTCTTGTCAAATTGTGCCTGCTCGACCGATTCTGCTGCCAGCAGCTGATCGCGACGAGTCAGGAATGTCTGATAGTCGCAGGTCCAGTCGAATAAACGTCCTCGATCGACTTCCACAATGCGGTCGGCAATGTCCTGCAGAAAGACACGGTCGTGCGTGACAAAGATGAGCGTGCCGCTGAAGCGTTTCAGAAATCCCTGAAGCCAGACAATCGACGTGATGTCCAGATGGTTGGTCGGTTCGTCCAGCAACAGCACGTCGGGTTCACGAATCATGGCGGCGGCCAGAAGGACTCGACGTTTCATCCCGGCGGAAAGTGAGGAATATTTAATATCGGCGGGAAGCTGCATTTCTTCCAGCAGCGCGTCGAGGCGGTCCGCAGCCGACCATTCGTCTGCGTCCGCGATCACGTGGCTGGCATCTTCGTACGCCTTGAGCTCTTTTTCTGTCAGCTCGACGCCTTCGTGCAGCTTGTGGCCCAGGTTGCGATAGTCGCTGACCGCACCACAAAGTGGCCCAAATCCTTCTGCCGCCATTTCAAACGCTGTTTTGTCGCCGCCCGAGGGGACTTCCTGATCCAGACGTGCGACGACCACTTCGGATTGCAGATCGACGGAACCGTCGTCGGGTTTGAGCAGCCCCGCAATGAGCTTCATCAGGGTCGATTTTCCAGCCCCATTGCGACCGACAAGGCCAATTCGTTCACCCCGTTCAATATGCAGCGTGATGCCGTCGAGCAGGTTGGGCCTGGAATACGTAAACGTCAAATTGTTCAGACTGAGCAGTGCCATAGGCGGCACTGTAACCGAAGCATGGCACCACGCGAACGGCTGTCGACCGAATTATCACAGACGGAACAACTGAATGGTGTGGCGACTGCCGTTGCCCTTTGTTAGATTGTGGTTAAGGACTGAGACAGAAATAAGTGGGGCACGATTCCATCGTGCCGAGCACGTTAAAAACGTGCTCCACGTCCGGAAGACGACAGTTATTTCTGCGCCGGTCCTAAAACAGTCGAGACATCCACCGTTTCCATGAAAGCATCGCTTCGATGAACGAACGTGAAAAAGGAGCCCAGGATTGGTACAAGAAAGGCACTGAGGCCATGAACCACAAGAACTGGGATTATGCGATCAAGGCCTTCGGTATGTGCGTCGTGCTGACGCCTGAGATGCTGCTTTACCGTCAGTCCAAACATGGCTGCATTCGAAAGAGCTTCAACGACAACGGCTCCGGTGCAAAGATGGCCGGAATGCGACTGATGGGGATCCGCGGTCGTATCAAGAAATGTCGGATGCAGAAGGACTGGAAGGGGGTTGAAACGGCCGTCGAGGAAGGACTGCTGCTCAATCCCTGGGACGCCCAGCTGATGTTTGACCTTGGCGATGCCAGCGAAAATCAGCAGAACCTCACAGTCGCGCGTTATGCGCTGGAGCGTGCGGTGGAATACGATAAAAACAACATCGAATACAATCGACGTCTCGGACATCTGCTGATTGAAAAGCGCGACTACAAACCCGCGCGGGCCTGCTTTGAACGCATTTATAAGCTCGATTCCAATGATGGCGATGCACGCAGCATGATGAGTCGCATTGATGCGGAAGCGACGATGGATCGTGGTGGCTATGACAATGCGGAAAACACGCGAGATGTGAAAGTGGAACAGCCAGTCGCTCCAGTGAACGCCTATGAAGCGGATCGCCAGGCTCGCAAGGGAGCACCCAAAGCCGCCGATGCTCCTGGAGAATCCGACGAAGCTGATTTGCTGCACGCGATTCGGAAAGATCCGCAGAATCTGAACCTGTATCTCAAGCTGGCCGACCTGTACATCAAAGATCGACAGTTGGGAAAGGCTCAGGAGCAGTACAACAAGGCGCTGGAAGTTTCCAATGGCAACGCAGATATTCGCGAGAAGCTGCATGAAGTGCAATTGATGATGCTCCGCAATGACGTCAGTGAAGCGGCGGAACGGGCACGCAACAATCCTGGCAAAGAACGCCTGATCGAAAAAGCAAAGACATTGAAGGAAGAACTGCTTGCCAAAGAAATTGAATTCCTGACGCACAGTGTGGAACTGCATCCGAGCGATATGCGGAAGAAATACGAGCTGGCTCAAAGAATGATGAGCATCAAAGAGACTGCGAGGGCGATTCCGTTGTTACAACAGGCTGTGTCTGACTCACGTATCAAAGTCGAGTCGCTGGTGCTGTTGGGTGAGTGTTTCGTAAAGGACGGAAAACTGGATCTCGGACGGCGACAGTTTGAAAAAGCTCTGGACGGGCTGAGTGCCGCCGACAAACCAGATCCCTTTAAGGCGGCGCATTATTACCTGGGGCGCATTTGCGAAAAGGCGAAGAAACGAGATCAGGCCGAACATCATTACGGAGAGATTCTGGCCGTGGACTACGAGTACAAGGATGTCCTGAAACGTCTCGAAGGCCTCGGTGGCAGTGAAGGTGGAATCGGAGAGTAGGCGTGAATCTGCGGGCTTCGCCCGCAACCCAAAGTAGCCATCACGCTCCGCCGTGATGAGCATTTGTCAATCGACATTCATCAACCAGGACAGTGTTCCACCAGGAAAGTGTTACACGATTCGTCCCTGTATGGGCTGAAGGACGTTCAGCGTGAGGGCTGTATTCATGTGGCCCACTTCAAGGCTCTTCACGGCGTCACGTCCGATGTTGTAAACAGCTGGTTTGTATTCCATGTCGGGTGC
>CAZFDW010000105.1:0-15363 GCA_964517865.1 uncultured Chitinophaga sp. | reverse complement strand
GGTTCGGCCTCGGTGACGGGAATATCGCAAAGTAGCCGTCACGCTCCGCCGTGACGAGTTGGCAACTGGGCCACACGAATAAAGCCCCCACGCTGAATGTCCTTCAGCTCATGCAGGGACAGATCGTGGAGTTCGTTCATGGTTGATGAATGTCGATTGACAAATGCTCATCACGGCGGAGCGTGATGGCCACTTTGGGTTGCGGGCGAAGCCCGCGCCAAGAATAAGCGGGCCATTGATTTTTTTTATGCTTTGTCCCGAGCGGGGCGGAGCAATGGGAGGACGCGGACAACGGAGAGGCCGAGGACAAAGCCGGCGACGTTGGCGATGACGTCCCGCGGGTCACTGGTTCGGCCAGGGACAAACGCCTGAAGTCCCTCCATTGCTATGCTATAGCCCAGCAATGTGAAGACGGCGATCGCCGGGAATTCGCCATAGGCTGCCTGGCACAGACTCAACACCGTAGCTGACAGTACCGTAAAAACTATGGCGTGCATCATAAGGTCACTTACGCTTTGCACCCAGCCCAGCGACGTGTCACGGACAAGCGAAAACGGGTCGGGCGTCAACAGCGCCCACGACACGGCGGCGCCCTGAAACAGACACAGCAGCAGATGGGCAATATTCCAAAGGCGGCGTGTGGATAGATTTGAATCGTTGTTGAGCACTGTCGATACCTGATGTCGGGCATGACAGCTCACTTCTCCGTGTGTGCCGTCGTGCAAACTCAAATGTCCCCGACCGGTGGAACCAAAGATCTCCTGACAAGACGGCCGTTCCCTCTGATCCTAGCTCACCCTTCACGGCACTCCACCGGCTTGAACCGATGCTGGCTGGCAAACCTTAAACTTCGTTGCCATTCGTCATCCGTTCGGCAGCATTGCTTTGCCCGGAACATCCGTCAGCAACCGCACACGCATGATTGGCGGCACAACCCTCTGTGACCAGCATTATTCTCCTCTGTCTGACTTTTTGTTTTTTGTTACCTGTTTTTCTTCCCGGCACTGCCAGAGCTGCGCGATCCTCAGAATCGGAATCGTTCCACCGGACTGCGGGGTTTCTCGGGCGTGTTGTGTTCTGGCAGCATGTCGTTACGTCCGGAAGTGCCTTTATGGACTATGTCTTTCACAGGTTGCAATATTTACCCATTTTTATGCCGGGCAGCAGAATCAACACGACCGTTGCTGATGAATCAGACGGCGTACGTGAAGAAACTGTATCGATTGTCGTCCTGTCGGACGACAACCGGGCCAGGCTGATGTACAGAAATCAAGAAGCTCTTCGGAGAACGTCATGTCGGTTGCGACAACCCAGCCCGCTCACTCGTCCGGCATTCGAATTCCCGTACTGAAGCCATTATACGGTGCTCATTTTGCGTCTTTCTCCGCGGAGGCCGACGGCATTTACCGGTGCGGTTCCAGTGCCGCATGTGAATTCAGCCTTGAGTTCGCCGGAGCGGAGTCCACCCACTGCAGCTTCATCCGCCAAGCCGGGACGTTTTCAGTCAACCGCATTGATGGCCACGTCTGGATCAACGATCTGCCTGTCAGAGGCGTAAACCGACTCAACGAAGGCGACGTGATCTCGCTTGGGCCTGTTTCCTATCGCCTCGAGTTTCTGGACGCGCCGTCGTATCCGCCAGAGCCCGACGATCAACTGTCGATGCCATGCTGGTCTGCCGCGATCGTTGCCCAACCACCGTCCGATCTGATTGTGGAATCACTTCCGATCCCGGTAGGGATCGCCATGCCGTGCGCTCAGGACACGTCCGTCCGGGCGACGTTGCAGCAGGAACTGGAAGAGCATCAGCGACTGTTGACCCTGCGCCAACAGCAGCTTGCCGAGCTTTCACAAATCGTGCGAGAGCGAGAACGCGATGCCGACTCGCGCCTGATCGCGATCGAGGAACGATCCTCTCAGCTGACGGCGCAGTCGAACGAACTGGATCGCCGTGAAGCCGAGATTGTCGCCGTGGAAGAACGCTTTGCCGAAACACGAAAGACTACCGATGCGATCGTACAGGCAGCGGAATCCGAACGAACAGCCTTGCTGAGCGCCAATAAAGACCAGCTCTGCGAACGCAACTTTCTGTCTCAACTGCGTCTGGATCTGGCCGGCCGCGAAACCGGGACCGCCGAGCGTGAGCCGCTGTTGTCCGCCGTGCGGGAACTGCAGAAGGCTCTGCAGGATGCTCGGCAGGATGTCGAAGACGCACATCGGATAAAAAGCGCGTCGAGGTTGCAGGAACAACGCCTGCAGCAGGCTTATCAGTCCATTGAAGAACATTGCCATACTCTGCAGTTGAGTGAATCGAAGCTCCTGCAGTCGGCTGAGCAGTTAGAGTCGCTGCGTGCTGAGCTGGCTGAATCTGTTCAGGAACGTGAAAGGCTGAACGCCCAGCTGGATGCGTATTCTCTGCCGGCGAACACCGCGTCGCCGGTGCGACAGACCATTGCGGTTTCCGGTTTTGCTGAATGCTCCGAAGCACTCTCACGGGAATTGGATCAACGCGCGGAACAGCTGGACCGACGCGATGAAGAACTACGTGAACGAACGAGGAAAATCCAGCAGACTGAAGGCGACATCGAATCCCGGCAGCGGCTGTTGCAGGATGCACGTCAGCAACTGGAACTCGCCCGTGCCGAAATCCAGGTGGCCATGCGGAAGTACACAGAACCCGCGCAGGATGTGGCTTCGCCATTGTCTGGACCGCAGTTCGGTTCATCAGTCGCTGCTCAGCTGATATCGGATCGCCCTTTTACTCATCTGGCGGATCTGGAATCTGAACCGGATGATTGCGAATCGAAGGCCCCCTCAAACTTTCCTGCGACGGATCTGCGATCTGAACTCGCCGGACTGTTCGGGCTGCGGAAACCGACTGCGGAAACCGTGACGCCACCGCCACTGCCATCGACCGCGTATGTGGATGAGTCTCAACCGTCGGGCGAAAATCAATCCGTGATCTTCCATTTCGATTCCGATGCCGCGCAACTGACAGCGACGGAATCGATGCGGGCTGTTTCCGGTGAAGAGATATCATCTCGGGAAGAGAACTCCGACGGTTATGTTCGTGACTATATGGAACAACTACTGTCACGGAATCGCAAATCCGCGGGGATCGCGCTGCCGAGTGAACTGAAAGCGGCCGAAAAGAAGAAGTATCCGGCAGCATCCACCGCAGCGACAGCAACCGGGCGACCATCGCCTAAATCCCCACCGAAAGTGAAATCTTACATCGAGATGTATATGGCCGGGAAAATGGGGGATCTGGAAAACAGCGAGGCCTTGACGATGTCCGAGCCCGCGGTTGAGGTCAGCGGCGCCGCAGCGTTGAATGAGGAACCACCTGTTCAGCCACGCCAAAAAATGGATCTTCTAAAACTGAAGGAGCATATGGAATCCTTCCGCGCTCTGTCCACGCTGTCTGTTGAGAACGCTCTGGCGTCACACGCCATCAAAGTGGAGCGTCATGGCTTCAGCGGCCGCGCGGTATTTGCCGCTCTCCTGATTATGACCACTCTGCTCCTGGGAACAGCGAATGCCTACGGTACGATAGACTCACCTGTGCTGATGTGGGTCACGCTCGCGGCGGCGATCGCGATTTTTACTGAATTGTATCGTCGATACCTCGCCATCGCGGTTCATACTCGTAGTCCGCTGGATCTGCTGTTTACACCCGGTCACGCGAAAGGTCCAATTCAACAGTCGGCTAAGCGGATGGCTTCTGGCGTGGTTGGTTCACCGTCCCGAGACGATCTATCTGTCAATGAGCACAGCGTCGTGCCCTCCGCCACGTTCGGTCACCCGGAATCTCCGCTTGCTGAAACACTGGTGTCGTAGATCTAATTCGACTGTCCCGGATTGGTTGAAAAAGGTGTCTGGAACTCTCCCGCATCAGATTTTCGCACTGTATTCTGATGCCTCCAAAGTTCCAGACACCTTTTTCAACGCGATTTCCTGCTGGGTCCGTGAATCTGGGACAGTCGAACTAATGCTGATCGTCGCCTGTGACCGCAGGTTCAACGTTTGAATGGCCGACGACGACTTCTCTTTCTGACTCCGCGTTCTCCGATCACTGGCAAACGACTGGTTTGCGGCTATCATCGGTTTCATAATCCTTTGACTGTTTCACCGGAGTTGGCCTGTGTCTGTTTTCCGTCGTTTGAGCCTGCTGATCCTTTTTGTTTCGTTTGAGGGTTGCTCGCCCGACGCTCCGACGCAGCCGACAGTTTCCAAAGTGAGCAAGGCTGAAGTGGCGGCCATCAAGGCGCTGCTGGCAGCCGGGGCGACTGTCAAGACTGATGAAGCCGGTTCCGCAACCGATATAAATCTGAACAAACTCACGTTGACACCGGAAACGCTGGATTTTCTTCCGGACTTAATTTCACTTCGGACCCTGAATCTCGCTGATTCGTCGTTCAGCGATCAGTCTCTGCCGGTGCTGGAAAAGGTCACTCCGCTGTTGGTCCAGCTCGATCTTCGTGGTTGTCAAATCTCTGACAAAGCGGCGGCCGTTATCGCTCGATTCACCGGATTGCGGGCTCTCCGCCTCAATGGGAAAAACGGCCAAACCAGTATCGGCGATGACGGTGTCAAGACTCTTGCGGCCTGCAAATCACTGAAAGTTCTTGCACTGGACGATCTCACCTTTGTCGGCTCAGACGGTTTGGCTGCGCTGACGGGTCTTAAAGACCTGGAAGAGCTCTATCTCGCCGGCACCATCGTCGATGATGATTCGTGCCGGCTGATCGCTGAGTTTCCGCGGCTGAAGAAGTTGCGACTTGCCCGGAACCAGGTGAGTGATGCCGCGCTGGAAACACTTTCTACATGTTCCGCACTGGAAGAATTGGACCTGAGTGAAGACTCGCTCATCACGGACGCTGGTATGGCTCAGGTGGCAAAGCTGCGAGAATTGAAAAAACTCAATCTGTGGCGGGTGCAGATCTCTGACCATGGCGCCCTGATGCTGGCTCCACTCACCAAACTTGAATGGCTGAATCTGGACAATACTAAGCTGTCGGACGCCGGCTTGCCCGTACTGAAGAATATGACGGCTCTCACGTTTCTGCATCTCGGATCGACTCAGGTCACCGCTGCCGGAGCGCCTGCCCTCTTTCATCTTAAGTCACTCAAGGATCTTAAGATCACCCGCACGGCTCTCGGTTCAAGCACCACGACCGTCGCTGAGCTGAAAAGAAATCTCCCTGATACGGCTATTCAAACTGAATACGTAGAAAGCGAGTGAGCCTGATTCGTTTGTTGATAACCTGTTGACAGCATCACTTCGAGTTTCACCGTGATGACGTCGGTTGGGGCCTGTCGTTCCTGCTGTTCGCTGCCGGTGTTCGTTCTTCCTTCGTGATTTGCCGCTGCTGAATTTGTTTCCCCTGAGTTTCCGCTCATGTTTTCACACGGCCGAACTTCCTGAAACTCTGTGTTTATTGCGTTCTTTTGTGGTTCGGGTCAACGTTGTCAACACTCTAACGGTTCACTTCTACCACTTCTACTTTCTTTAAATTCCTTATTTGAATCGCACGTCTCAAACGCAAAGAAAGCCTCGTTGATGTGACTCAACGAGGCTCCTCAGACGATTTTCTTCGCTTGGACGTTCTGCTACTCCATGAAAAAATCTGTCGGGCCACGGAACGTATAGTACGGATACTGAACCTGCGCTGGCGCGGCGTTTTCCGGTGGGTACATCAAGTTCTGAGGAGTGTGATAAGTATGGAAATTGCGATGAACAGGATGGAATGGCAGATTACATCCGGCTCCCTGGCAATTCGGCGAACAGTGACCTTGGCCGTACGGTGGACACGCCGTCCCTTGTCCATGAACTTCGCCGGACTGGCACATCGGGCAGTCATGATTCTGAGCCGGACCGTCGCTCCATGAACCGTACCCATCTTGTGGGCTTTGAGCTCGCATGGTCGGGATGGAAGAAGCACAGCCGGTGACAAAGAACGAGATTGTCCCGGAAAGCAGCACAGCCATAGTACGATACAGCATGGAAATGACTCCCTATTTCCCCAGCAACAATCCTCTGCAATCGAGAGGCAGAAGACCCGATAAGTTATCCATTTTCAGGACCAAGCAGTCCGAAACGGCACAGCGCCGCAGCAAAGAAAGCAGCGTTACTATTCGTTATCGGCAGCCGAATCGTTGAATCGTGCAAAATCCCTACAAATCCACCGTAGTTTCGCAGGAAGTCTGAGCGGTCTTGCGGAAACAGGGAGACGGGAATACAGTCCTTTGGAGGTAAATATCGAAGGCGACGGAAAAAAAAAGGGCCAGGAACCAATAGTGCGGAGCACCCTCTGGGCCATATGACTATAGCTTCCAGACCCAATTTTTAGGTCAGAGAGTGTCGCTGTAACTACCTGCGAAATAAGGGCTTATAAAAAAGGGAGTATCAAAGTGCATATAGCCGCCTCAACGCGAAGTCTTTGGGATTTTGCGTTCCCGGCAGCCTGCCTGCAGATTCAGGAACTGGGATTTGACAAAGTGGAGATCTGGTTGAATGAAGAATTCGACCAATTGCGTCCATCGAAAGTCGCAGCTGATCCGGAAGGCTGCGCGGGTTTGATGCGTGAAGCGAGCCGTTTGACGCCTAACGCGATCTTCCTTGAGAGCGAAGTCGATATAGCGACCTTTAAAGGTATCGTGAAATTCGCGAAACTGCAGCGAATCGTGCAGATTACGATCCAGAGCTCGCCGAAGGGGACACCGTTCAATACGGAAATAGACCGTCTTCGTGAGCGAAATGCAATCTGTCATCACGAAGCGATTCGGCTATCAATCCTGACGAAATCAGGAACACTGACAGAAGACCCGCATACGGCAGTGGAGCTTTGCCAATCCGTCAAAGGGTTGGGGATCACGCTGGATCCAAGCTATTACATCTGCTGTCAGGGAAGTCCGGTGAATTTCGATTTAATCTTCCCCCACACCCAGCACCTGCATCTGCGGGACACTTCGCCAACCGAGTTGCAGGTGCTCGCGGGATTGGGTGACGTGGATTACAACCATATCGTGCAGATGCTGCGACAGACGGGCTATCAGCGTTCGCTGAGTGTGGACCTGCTGCCGCGGACGATGGAAGGCGAAGAACGACTTCGCGAGATGCGTAAATTGCGTTTGCTGCTGACAAGTCTGTTGTAACGACAGAGTTAGCCTGTGGTAGATTTAAGAACAACCCGAAGCGTAAGCGAATAAAAGTCTCCATGAGTCAGTCCTGATTCACCAATTTAGTGAGCCGCAAGGCGCTAGCCGCGGGTAATTCGCCAGCAAAAACCGGCGGCTCGCGCCCAATGGCAGTCACTTTGAGTTCGTAGTCCCGCCTTCAGGCGGAATTGTACGAGTTTTCCCATGTCTATTCCGCCTGAAGGCGGGACTACAAGCGATTGCGGCTGACAAAGTGACTGCCATTGGGCTAGCGCCTTGCCGCTCACTAAAACAGCGGTAATCAACGAAACAAGCAACCCGTCGGTATCGGGCAACGTATGAAACCAACCGTGTCCGTAATCATCCCGGTTTACAATGGCGAACATCGAAAGCTGTTCGGCGTGGTTTCTGGCGGGATCTTCGCCGCAGAAAGCAATCCGCTGGTATCTGAATTCGCTGTGGTTCTGGCCCTTCGACGTAAACAGTAGGAAAGGCATCGTGAAAGGCAGCATCCGAGGGGCGTAGTCTTACTCGTAAATTCGGGTGGTTCTGTTGGTACGAATATGACCAGTATTCGAGACATACAAAGCCGTGTGCGATCAGGATCAGTCAGCCGTTTTGAAATCAGTGTTAAGGAAAAAATTGCTGCCGACGTAAGCTCCACATGGGTTTGACCGATGATAAAGGGGCTTTTGTGTCGCAGAGAAGATGAGTAATACCGCAGGAACGGAAACTGATTCAAGCGATGACTCAGAAACGAAAGCATCCGGGAACACGCCGATCGACACGCACCCCCCCAGTCTTCTAAAGAGGTCCCTGCGAAAGGCAGGAGTAGATGCTGCTGTGGGGTTTGCTGTGCTGGCGAAGCTATGGCAATTACTGACCGGGCCCGTGACGCTGATGATTCTGGCGGTCGGCTTTTCAGCAGCGACACAGGATTACTACAACGCTTTCGACAAGATGCTGGGTCTGCAGATATTCGTTGAGTTGGGTCTGCACGTCGTAGTGATCAGTGTGAGCAGCCATGAATGGTCCCGATTGTCGCTAAAAGACGGGAAAGTCGTTGGTGACGGGGCTGCAAAATCGCGTCTTATATCTCTCGGTCGTATGATGTTTTGCTGGTACGGCATCGCATCATTGATTTTTACGACAACCGTCATTCTCGCAGGGGTACTGTTCTTCAGTGCCTCAACAGGCACACCAGTTGAGGCAGCATCAAACACGGCCGTGCGGGAGAATGTCGCTTGGTTAGTGCCTTGGGTAGCCATCGTGATCGTCAACGGTCTGCAACTAACTCTACTGCCACTGACCGCGATTCTGGAGGGTTGCCACCAGCTCGCGGCGATCAATCGGGTGCGGTTTGCACAGGCAGTCGCTGGCACAGCAGTCGTCTGGCTTGCGATCGTATGTGGTTTCGGCTTATGGGCGTTAGTGGCGTCGTCGGTGGTGAGATTGGTTGGGGAAGTCTATCTGGTCGCATACCGTTTTCAACGATTCTTTGCAGCGTTTCGTTACCCTCCCGAGCAGGATCAGGTGGATTGGAAGCACGAGATTTTACCACTTCAATGGCGGATCGCAGTACAGGGAATATTACTTTGGCTGGTGAATTCGCTGCCGTTGCTGCTGATGTTTAAGGTCCGACCGCAAGGCGAAGCGACTCAACTCGGTACAACCTGGATGATCCTGACGGCCCTGCAGGGGGCTTCACTGACATGGATAGAAACGCGGCGTCCGGTGTTTGGGGCCTTGATAGCGGCCAGAAAATTCAGGGAGCTGGATGAATTGTTTTTTCGTATGACGCGACTCTCGATGCTGATCATGACAACGGCTGTGATAAGCTTCAGTCTGACCGTCTGGTGGTTGGGGACTCGCAGCGAATGGCTGTTCGAACGCCTGGCGAGTCGGATGTTGCCTGTCGGACCAACTGCGATGTTTGCAATGGCGATGGTACTGCTGCAGTTCGCACTGTGTACAAATCTTTACGTGCGAGCCCATAAACGAGATCCGTATCTGTTGGCTTCGATCGTCTCAAGCCTGACAGTCGCAGCGTTTCAAGTGTGGCTCGGAAAACAGTACGGTAGCAATGGAGTCGCCACAGGATATCTGTTGGGCATCGCCTGCGTTCAGGTACCCCTCTGGACATGGATCTGGGTGCGGACTCGTAAGGAATGGCATGCACCGGAGCCAGCCGATGCCTGAAGAAGTCCAGCCCGGTGCTGACGTTTTGCAGCTGTCACGTGAACCCGCGTCGGCGCGAGTGACGCTGCAGTTGGAATACATCAGTTGTCCTCTGTGTGGATCGTCCGACAGCTCAGTCGTGATGACTTCGAAAGACAATTTGTGCGGCCTCCCCGGCGAATTTCACGTCGAACGCTGCCATGCGTGTGGGCATCGGTTCATGAATCCTCGCCCGGTGCTGGAAAGCCTGGCCGCATGTTATCCACAGCAGTACGGTCCGCATCAATCGGTTCCGAGAACCGCTGGCGACTCCGGTGACACGAGTAAATCGGGCAATGATATAAACAACGACGCAACCGTTGCCGGACGGCCCATGTATCTCCGAATCCTGCCACTGCGATATGTCCCTGGTCTAAAGCATTTCTACAACTGGCTCATGGACGATCGCAGCCAACCTGTGCCGATCTCGCCGGTGTTGACTCAGGGCACCGCTGGCGTAACTGCGATCGCAGCCACCCTTCCCGAAAAACGTCGCGCCCTGGAACTGGGCTGCGCCACTGGCCAGTATCTCGTACGATTGCAGGACGCCGGGTGGTTGGCGACAGGTATTGAGCCAGGTGAGCGGCCGGCATGGATCGCAAAAGAAGCCGGGCTTGATGTCCATTGCGGAACTCTGGAAGCCACCGAGCTTCAGTCGGAACAGTTTGAACTCGCTGCCGCATGGATGGTGATTGAACATGTCCCTGATGCGAAGGAGACGTTGAGACGTCTGAACGCTCTATTGGTACCGGGTGGAACGCTGCTCTTCAGTATTCCGAACGCGGGCTGCTGGGAAGCATGGTTCTTCGGTAAGTACTGGTACGTGTGGGAGCTGCCACGACATCTTCACCACTTCACCCCATCATCGATACGTAAATTGCTGGAGGAGTGCGGGTTTACGGACATCACGATCATCCACCAGCGTAATTTGTCGAATGTCGTCGGTAGTCTGGCGCTGTGTATTCTGGGTCGCTGGCCGGAATGTCGTCCAGGGCGCTGGCTGCTGCGCTATCCGGATCGGCCAACAACTGCCACAAAGCTCTTGCTGGCTCCATTCGCGCATGGACTGGCGTGGATGCGTCAAGGTGGGCGATTGACGATTTCCGCGCGCCGCGAAACTTCGGAGAGCCGCCCGTGAACATCCTGTTCCTGTCATCGGGCGCTCGAGTTCCTTCCGCACGATTTCGCATCCTGCCGTATCTTCGACACTTCCGCGCGGACGGACATCGTGCGGTCGTGGCTCACAGCTTTCCGCAGAAGTATGATTATTTTCCGTGGATGGGTTTTCGCCCCAGCCAATTGCTGAAACGGAGCGTCCGCTGGTGGCACTGGCTGCGGACAAAGCTACAGCGATTCGATGTGGTCTTCATCGACCGTGAGATCTCCGACAACACATCGATTCATATGGAACAACGATTCAGGGAATCCTGTCATCGACTTGTAATCGATCTGGATGACGCGGTGTTCCTCCGCTATCCCGGGAAGTTTGCCGAACTAATGATGCTCGCCGACATGGTCGTCTGCGGAAATCAGTTTCTGATGGAAAAAGTCCGACCACTGAATTCTGCGATCTGTCATGTCCCGACATGCGTGGATCTGGAGGACTATACCGCACGAACTTATGAACCTGTGAACCAGCTTTCGCAGGAGATTGGCTCGCGTCCAGTTGTGGGATGGATGGGAACGGCAGGCAATCTGAAGTATCTGACCGTAGCCGCAGATGCCCTGCGGAGACTTGCTCAGGAAGCACCGTTCGAACTTCGAATTGTCGTCCCGGACATTTCGGCTCTCGGTGAGATTGATCTTTCGGGAGTGAAAGTGATTCATGAACCGTGGCAACCGGAACGTGAAGTGACGCAGCTTCGAAAGTTCGATATCGGCCTGATGCCCCTTTTTCCTAATCAGGAATGGGATATTTATAAATGCGGGCTCAAGCTCATTCAGTATCTGGCAGTAGGTGTACCGGGGATCGCTGCGCCCGTGGGAGTGAACTCGGAGATCCTGGACAACAATCAGAATGGTATGGCGGCGCAGACGCCTGACGAATGGCTGACAGCTCTGCGCCTGCTGACCACACATCCTGAGATCCGCCAACAGATGGGACAACGCGGCCGGAAAACGGTCGAGCAGAAATATTCAATTCAGGCGAATTATCCCGTTCTGCGTGATGCACTGCTGGGCATCATGCGGTGAGCTGTTCATTCGCCCGGTGGCCCACGGCTGGCCAGTTTGTGATTCAGCGATTCTTGTAGGGTGCGTGAAGCGAAGCGCAACGCACCATGGTTGTCGGCGGATCCTCAGTGGTGTGTTGCGCTCCGCTGCACACACCCTACTTTACATCGTCAAACTAGCCAGCCTTGCCGGTGGAGCGGCCCCATCCGGCAGGCAGTCCGTCGGTGATTTCAACATGATCAAAGTGAACGCTGGAGCGGGCACCAACTGTTCGTGCCCATGTCGCCATGCGATGCAGCCCGTCAGCCATTGATGTTGCCGGACATTGACAGAAGACCTGAGCACACTTCGAATGGTCGGCCCAGGCGACCTTGACTTCGTTGCGGGCCGGAAGAAACTGCAGGTTCGGCTCAACCTGAAACTCGCGGCAAACCGACCTCGCAAGATCCAGCACCGTCGTGGGCGTCGTGGCACCGACATTAAAGACTTCGCAATTGGCTTCCGCCAGAAAGGGCGCAGAGATCATCGGCGGCATGATGTCGCCTACGTACGAGAAAGCTCGCTGCTGCAATCCGTCACCAAAAATCGGGAGCGGCAGTCCCTGCATGATGCGATTCATGAAAATGCCCACAACATTGCGATACTTGTCACCGATGTTTTGATATTCCCCATAAACGTTGTGCGGCCGGAAGATGGTGAAGTTCAGACCAAACTGTTCGTGGGCGGCTCTCAGATCCAGCTCCACAGCAAACTTGGAAATGCCATACGGATCTTCAGGCAGAGGCTGAGTGGATTCCAGCATCGGAACCTGCCCGCTGCCATAAACGGCGATTGAACTGGTGAACACAAAATGCTGCACAGAATGACGCACCGAAGCGTTGACCACATTCACACTGCCGATCAGATTATTCATGTAATTGAATCGGCGGATGAAATGGCTGAGCCCCTCGGCAGCATAAGCCGCCAAATGAAACACGTAGCGAAATGAGTGTTCCTGAAACAGCCCTTCGATGAATTCGTGGTCAGTGACGCTGCCTTCCACGAAACGAACTCGCCCGGAGACCGATATGTTTTCGACAAAACCACCGGAAAGATCATCGAGGACGACGATCTGCAGGCCGTCAAAGCGAGGATCCTTCAGGAGACTCCGAGTCAGGTGCGAACCAAGAAATCCCGCTCCGCCAGTGACAAGGATCGAGTTTTGAGACGCCATTTTGCCGAACCTTCCAACGAGCCGCTTGTTTGGGACAACGCAAGCATAAACCGCGATACACACTTTGACACTGAACCGAACCTTCGCTACTATCGATTTTGTCCCTTTTCGTCTTTTTGCAGCGGGCATTCTCCGGAGCATTCAATGCGACATTTATTACTGTTCGCAGCTTTCATGCTCCTGCTCGTCGCCCCAGCGGCAGCGTTTGACGGGCCCCGGCAAAGCACAAAGGTTCCGCGATTTGACGCTGCGGTCGATAAAGGTCTGGCGTACCTGCATGGAGCAGTGAAACAGTCCGTACCAACCGATAACGAACAGCATGGAGGGCATCAGACTCTGGCGGCCTATGCCATGCTCAAATGCGGCGTTCCAAAAGAAGACCCGTTTGTTGCGAAAGCCATCGCAGCTGCAGTCGGGCGGAGTGGTGGCGGTCAGTATCAGCCGATGTCAGCGTACGATCATATCTACGGATCCGGCGTGGATGCGATGCTGTTGACGGACCTTGATACAAAGGACCTGTACCTACCGCATCTGCAGGCGATCGCCAATTACGTTCAGGCTGCGCAGCGCGCCGACGGTTCATGGAGTGACGGACCGCAGCAACCGGGAGATGTGAGTATGTCGCAATACGGCGTTCTCGCTCTTTGGGCGTGCCAACGCGGCGGTGCCAATGTTAATCCGGCATCGCTTGACCGGGCAGCAGATTTCCTCATGAAGAAAGGCAACGGGGACGGCGGCTGGGGATATCGTCCCGGAACAACCCTCGGACCAGGCGCAGGTGCCTCCACACAGAACATGACAATGGCGGCAGGTGGTGCACTAGGTATTTGCCGACTGCTGCTGCACGGACTGCGAAATCCGCCCAAGCCGGAAAAAAAGGACGAAGACCTGTTGCCGGGCGGGCTCACAAAAATTGATCCCTTGGCTGATGCTGCGCAGATTGGGCCAGCCTTCCCTGACTATAAGCCACAGAACAGCGTGGGTGCGCTGGATGCTCGCGTTGACCGGGCGTTTGGCTGGAATCTCGCCAACTTTCAGCCGGTCAGTCGTGTCGAACACAATCTGTACTACTACTACTGCCTGGAGCGAGCCGCTGCCGTGGGCGATCTGGGAAAGATCAACGGTGAAGACTGGTTCATCGTTTACGGCGATGGACTGCTGACTCTTCAGGCTCAGGATGGGAGCTTCAACACGCACACCGGTCCGGTTGTCGGCACCTGCTTCGCACTGCTGTATTACATGAAATCTACCGATCAGATTCTGAAGAAAATGTATGGACTTGGGCAACAGCTGGCAGATCGTGGTAATCCGTTTGGTGATAAGAAAAAGAAAGAACCCACGGAACTGGATCGGCTGATCGCCGATATCGCCAATATCGACTTCGATAAACTTGACGAAACGCCCGTCGAAGTCGCGGACGAGATCGTGCGGAGCGTGCTGTCGATCGATGACCCGGAAAAATTGGTCGGCCAGGAAGAGCAGTTGAAAAGTCTGATGAAACACCCCAATGACAAAGTCCGCAGCGCGGCCGTCTGGGCATTGGGTCGGACGGCTGATTTCAAACTGGTTCCATTGATGCTGGATGGTATCCGCGACAACAGCGTGGATGTGAATATCGAAGCCATTCAGGCACTGAGATTCATCGCGCGAAGACCACAGGGATTCGGCGAGACGCTGGCTCCGTTTGCATCGCTCGGCACGGAAGATCAGGTTAAGAGCGCATCGCCCGAAGAGCGTCTGCGCCTGGCGACTCCGTGGCGGGAGAAAGCCCTGAAGGACTGGTCCAACTGGTACTTCAGCGTGCGTCCCTTCGAAGATCGCGGTGGTCTGGATGAACTGCAATTGGCCGTGCCGCTCGGGAAATAGGGCATCGACACCAGAGGCGGACTGAAACAGAAGAAACAGAAGTTCGGAGCAAATGAAAAAAATGTGTGGCTCCGATCGCCCTGGCCAGGACAAACAGAGATAGGCCAGGAGTTGAAGGGTTCCCGCATTTTTCGTACTCGTACTCAGTGAAACGGTACTCGTACTCGAAAGGATGATGATGAGCGAACCGATTTTCGATCACGAACGACTTGACGTTTATCGCTTGGCGATCGACTATGTCACATCATCGTATCGGGTTGCGAAATTACTCCAAGGTTCCCTCCGCCATGCTCGCGATCAGTGGCTCCGGGCAGCGCAATCGATTCCACTGAATATCGCAGAGGGCAACGGCAAGCAAAGTCTGAAAGACAAAAATCGATTCTTCGAGATTGCTCGCGGCTCTGCTTTGGAATGTGCCGCGATCCACGATGTCCTGTTCTCGTTCGACGCAATCGACGCCGAAACCAATCACGTCGGTAAATCCACATTGAAACGAATCGTGTCGATGCTCACTCGGCTGATCCAGCGGACGGAGAGCGTCGCGGACGGTTCAATCGAGTACGAGTACCGCGAAGCTGAGTACGAGTACGCTCAACAGCTCGTCTCCAATCAGGTGACGCTCGCTGAATTGTTTCGGTGAGGGAGTGCTGACATTCCTGCCCATGGTGGTTGCTGTCCAGCCGTCAGGCCCGTGCGGCTTCCGACAAAAATTCGCGGGTGATCGCCTCCTGAGG
>CAZFDW010000104.1:0-15435 GCA_964517865.1 uncultured Chitinophaga sp. | reverse complement strand
CACGAGCACCGTTTCACTGAGCACGAGCACGCCAATTGCGTGTGAATGCGAACAAAGCGCGGTTGGCAATGAGGAAGTCATGTGGCAGGAATATGGTTGGCAGAAATATGGCTGGCAGAAAGACGTCAATTCGCATCCAATATTTTTCTGCCCCTCTTTTTCCTGCCAGACCTGACTTCAGCAATCAGACGCCTGAGCATCGTCGCGAGTGAACAAGAAATCAACTGTTCGCAGTACAATTTCATTGCTCCAGTTTCAGCCGTGCAAGTGTCTTTCCGATTCGGAGATAGATCGAATCACCTGCAACCGCTGGATGTGAGTAGACTTGCGCTCGGTCCTGGTGCAGTTTGAGCCGCCCCTTGATCACAGGTGTGACTTGATCTGTCGCAATCAGCAGAAGTTCACTGGCGTCTGAGAGTGCCAATAGTCTGGTGTCACTCGCAATCAGACAACAGTAGTCGGAGAAAGCATCGTCGCGGAGCGCGACCACTGTCTTGAGACTCTGCTGCGGATCCAGACCATAGAGCTCACTCCAGATTCCGAAGACGCGGCCGTTTGAAACAACGGGAGTGTGCGTATCCGGCTTGAGGTCCTCGTTGGTCATGTCGGGTTCAGGACAGAGTGTGCCGTCCGCGTTGAAATGATAAACGCGAGTGCCATTATTTTCTGTAGACACCAACAGACGATCGCCGAGAGAAACGGCAGTCGGCACATTTAAGTCTCCATCGTGCGGCGGCGTCAGAGTCCAGAGCCGTCGACCTGTTTCCACATCCCAGCCGCCGAGCGATTTCGAATCGTAGCCAATCACCTGTTGCGAATCACCCACGGACTTCAGCAGGAGTGATGAATACGCAGAATCCGTGCCCGCGGTTTTCCAGAGTACGTCCCCTGTTTCAAAGTCCAACGCGACAATGGACGCCACTTTTCCGCCCGGCTGCAGAATTAACTTCCTGTCGATAATGACCGGGGATCCGGAGTGCCCCCAGATCAGTTTTGGAGAATCAAACTCCCTGGCGATGTTGATCTGCCACATCATGATGCCGGTCTCAATCTCAAGGCAACACAGTTGTCCGAACGCTCCCAGCGTGTAAACGTACTCTTCATGGATCAGCGGAGTCGCCCGCGGCGAATTGCCGTAGTCCAGTTTTCCGAGTGCCGGATACGCATGTTGCCAGAGCAGTGTCCCGTCGTTGATGTCAAAGCATTGAAAGACGTCGTTTTGATCCACGGCATCGCGACCGCCGACAACGACGTAGCCGCCGCTGGCCGCAACTCCTCCAATTCCTTCTCCCGCGAGGTCAACAGCCCATTCGAAGTTCGCCGCTTCCGGCAAAGAATCGGGCAGCCACGCCACTCGAGCATCCCGATTGGCACCTCTCCAGCCTGGCCAGTCACCGTTGATCTGTCGTGAACTGACCGCAGCCCGCGTCAGGGCTTTTTTTTTGAATTGATGCCGACAGTCGCGGCCGCAGCCGGTTCTTCCCATCGTACAAAACCGGAAGCCGTTTCCAGATCGATCAGCAGCTGCGCAACCAATCCGGCTTCATCGAGCGCGGCTGAAATCTCAGCCTGTTCCTTCGTGGTCAGCGATGCCTGTGCGAACAGGGTGATGAATGGGACGGGTTTGCTTTCACCGATGACCCGTAGATCACCTTTTTTGATTTTACCGCAGCCTTCCAGAAGAGGTTCGGCATAGCTTGAAATCACCGCCGCTGCCTTCACATCGGTTCCCAGTTCCATCAAAGTCACTGCCGCATTGCTGCACGATGGTGATGTCTCAACTGGGTTTGGCAAGGGAACGTGATGGTCCTTGAGCAATGCCATCGGAGCGGCTGATTTTTCATCGCAGTCCTCAGGCCCGAACAGAATGCGATATCCCTTGAGGTCGTCCACGGTCTTTGCCGGATCGCTGCTGCGAACGACAAACAGACCCGTTTGCACAACTTTATCCTTTAAGTCAGTCAGGCGGGCCAGCGGCTTTAGTTTTAATTTCGCTTCTTTGGCATCCGACAGCACAACCGAGTGCTTTCCAATGATCAGGTCGGCCTTGCCATCGGATTTCTCCATCGCAGCCGCGAGCGATTCTGCCCAGACAACATTGACCTGACGTCCTAACTGGCTCGTCAGGAACTTCCCAAGCTCTTCGTACTTTCGCTGAGCGTAGCCTTTGACACAATCACAGGCCAGCGGTGCGGCCATGGGATCCATGACGATGAGTGTTAATGCCGTATCGCCGGATTTGTCTTCGGCGGGAGAATGATCTGCAATGATGCTGATCGCGACGCAAAGAGTCAAACATAAGGCACCCAGGCTTCTCATTCGGTTGCTCCTTTAAGAGTGGCTGCCGTTTCTCCTGAGACCTTCGAATCAGCCGCTTCGGCTTCAACAGCTGCAGCTTCAGCCTCGGGTTTAACCCGCTTGTAGCGATTACTTCCGAGCACTCGCTCATTGTGCATCAGCGAGATTGTTGCTTCGTCGTCGCTGAGAAATTCAATCTTGTACTCATAATACTGAATGTTTCCCTGGATTTTTGATGCAAACAGCGTGTTGCCGTCCTGGCGGACGCATTCCCAGCCAAGTTCGTCGGACGACATGGAGCCACCCCGAGTGGTCAACTTGCCATCGACTTCAAAATGGAGGTAATTCGCGGAGTAAGGATCACTCTGGATTCGCAGCAACGCAGACCTTGCGATCGGAGTTGCCACGCTGTTTTTTTCATGACTTGATCTCGTTGTGATGCTCTTCGGTTCTGCTTCTTCCGTCCGGGCTTTCCCATCAAGCGACCATTCGCCAACCAGTTTCTCACCCAGACCATTACGAGCCTCTTTTGCCATCACTTCATCGGACGTCAACTCCGGCGCTTCCGCATTCGGCACGAGGACACAGATGTGATCCTTGTCGATGTTCATCATGTAGTACCGATCCCGCTTCGCATCGAAGCCCAGTGCCACATGTTTGCACCCACCGCCGATTTTCGCTTTACCCACCACGCCAAGCAATTCACCGTCCTTACTGAATCGCTTAATGGTGCCGATGCTGGATTCCGCCGTCAGTATATCGCCATTGTCGCAACAGCGAACATTCATCGGGTTGCAGCAGCTTCCGAATCCATCGACGGCCTTGCGATCACCCTTGCCGAAATCCGTCTGACGATTTCCGTCGCGATCGAGCAGAGCCACCTTGAACTTTGTGTTTTCGGCAAGCACAAGGTGATCATCAGTCGCCTGGATATCACATTGGCCACAGCATCCACCAAGCGAACTGACAACTTTTGTTGGCTCAGAGAACTCGTGCGTCATTCGCCAGACTTCGTATCCGGTCCCTTCGACTGAATTGCAGCACAGGAAAATATCCTTGCTGGTCACTGCCAGGGCCGTGATTCCCAGTTTACGACTGATCGCAGCATCACTTGAACTCACCCGTCCTGCGGATTGTTCAATCATTTTCAATTGAGTCTCATAGAGTTGTTTCTGCTGTTCGTATGTCACAATTCTCCGTTTGTCGAGTTCCGTCAATTCTTCTGCCGGCTTTTCTTTCAGAGCTGTGATCCGTTCTGCAATGCGCGTGACCTGATCACGAAAGCGTGACGTGTTTTCTTCCATCTGCTTCTTTGCAGCGTCTTCGATTCGCTGCCGGAATGAGTCCATATCACCGATATGCGGTGAATCGACTGTTGTCAGCAACTGGCCATCGGCACTCACATGAGCCACCTTGCCGACACCAGCGACGAAGATCGATCCGTCTGCAGCAGTATTCAAGGCAGTTGGCTTGAACGGCAGATCCACCGCACGCAGAAGCGCTCCGTCGGGAGAATACACCTGCAGTTGCTGTGGCGTTGAGATTGTCTTGACCTGCTGTGAACCATCGGCATTCAACACGTACTGCACACTGTCGCCACCGACACAGGCAAGGACGTTACCATCCTTGTCCAGGCAAAACGTGTTCAGTTGCACCGGCTCGCCATCATGCAGCGGTTTTATGATGCGAGCCTGTTTATGAGTCGTCGTAAAGTCAGTGGCGACCGCCTCTGTCTTCTCAGCCTTCTCAACAGTATCCGCCTGCAAGGCCCCGACAAAGGACAGCAATGCTGTCAAGAGAATCATTCCGAACCGATAACCAAAAGCGCACATGCGAGCAACTCCTGAAATGAGGCGGACTGACCCCAACAGAATCCAAGGTCTGCCCGGGGCATAACTATACCCTGACGGACAACCGTTCGTAAATCCCACGAGGGACAAACTTTTTACCTTGGCAGTCTGTCCCGATACTCCAGGATCGTGAGCGGCATTCCGACAGGCTCTCCGGGGGTGCTACCTACGGACAATGCGTTGCCTGCGTCCTCGATGCTGCCGTTTCACCATAGCCGGGTTCTGCCCGTTGGTGCATTCCGGTGACTATTGGTTTCGTTCCGTGGCCTGTTTGTGGATGACGTCTTTTGCGTGCAGCAGTCGCTCAGGCCAGACAAACGTGGGAGCGTGTGACGGGTCATAACCCTGCATGTGACCGTCAAGTCGTGTGATGGCTTTCGTGTATCGCAGTTCGGTATCTCGAAACACTTCACGACAGAGCGCCGCAAGTTCCGGATCATAATCCAGCAGTTCTTCCCGAGTATTCACGTGGTTGTGGTCGTGGTCATCTTCGCGATTGTTGTCGAACCATGACTGCACCCCTTCTGCGAAGTATTCGTGGTGATTTACCGACGCATATTTTCCTTTCCACAAGCCTGCACTCATCGCTTTCCGGTACGCTGCTTTCAACCGTGGATCAAACGTCGGGTCCACATTCACGAGTCCTCGCAGATGGATATTATGGGCGAATTCGTGAATCAGAATGTTCTCAGTCGCATACGGATCGCCGGGGTAGTTCAGCAGGTTTTCTTCCCCGCACGAGCAGTATGGATCCGTTTCTGAACCTCCCATCCCCCGGGCTCGCGCGTCCCAGAAGTCCTGCGCTGCAACGCCCTCGGCCTCTTTGTTGTCCTCCGACTCTGCTGCCATCCATTTCCATTCCGGCAAATCAGTTGTGAATTCATGAGCGCCGATGACACACATTCTGGAGCCGCTTTTGATCATTGCATCTCGCACATCCGGTCGTTTCGCCAGCAACATGTTGACCAGAAACGCGGCCTCTCTTAATGCGAAATCATTGACGCCTGCAGACGCCACGATCGGGTATCCGTCGGCGCTGACATACTTTGTGTAGAACTCCGACGTCTTCAATTCAACCGGCGGTGCGGTGATCTCCTGCGGGAACAGGCATGGCAGCGGGACCGCGCAAAAGATGAGGACAGTGAAACTGCTGATAATGCGATGAAGAGCGAACATTGGAATCAACTCTCTGTAATTCTGCACAGACGTCACCCTTCAAGTTATCAGACAGTCAAAAGTCTCCCGGCTGTGGTGACGCGATTGTAGATGCAGCGATTCGCATAAACCAGGGTCTTCCTGGCGTCCTTCAAGATCAGCCAGCAATTGGGCATTCACAATATGTGGAGGGGTGACAAGCGATGCGCAGGCATATCGAAATACTTCCCGGAACTTTGTGTTACCGAACCACACGCCCCGAACGAGCGCCGTGCATCAGATCTTCGATCTCCTGGCGTGAAGCGAAATTGCAGTCGCCGACGACGGAATGAGACAGACAGGATGCGGCGGTTGCAAATTCGAGCGCGGTCTGCAGGGTGAACTCGGCATGCGTCAGGCCGAAGAGCAGCCCGGCGTCAAAAGCGTCACCGCCTCCAACCCGGTCAACGATGCTGCGAATTTCGTAGGGCTGGTAGTGTCCGTTCTGGATCGGTGCCTGATACACTGTGTCGCTTTGAACATCCAGCAACATCGCGCCCCAGTTGTTATGACTGGCCGAGATATTCTCCCGCAGCGTCGTGGCAATCATCCGGAGATTTGGAAATGCGGTCGCCATGCGACGTGCCATCATGGCGGCTCGATCGGTGTCGATTCCAGCAGATGCTGTGACATTCTTGACCGCGTCCGGTGCGTTGACACCAACCAGCCGAAAATCTTCTTCACTTGCCATGAGCAGATCGACAATCGGAATCAAATCCCGCAGCACTTCGCCCGCCAGTTGCTGTGGCGGTCGAGTTGGATCCCAGCGCCAGAGTTTGCTGCGGAAATTCACATCACACGATACCGAAACGCCGCGTTCCCGAGCGGATCGAGCGGCGTGCAGCGTTGTCTCAGCGGCGGTCTTTGACAGCGCCGGCGTGATACCTGTCAGATGCAGCCACGATGCACCTTCCAGAATTGTGTCCCAATCAAAATCATTCGCTTTGGCCTGACTGATGGCACTGTAGTCGCGATCATAGAACACACGGCTGGGGCGCTGGTTTGCTCCCATCTCGACGAAGTAGACTCCGAAACGACCGCCATCCGTAATACGAATGTGATCCACCCCGACTCCGACACTGCGCAGGTTGCCGAGACAGCCGTCAGTCAGCGGTCCGTCCGGTAACGCGGTGACAAAGTCAGCTCGACAGCCCAGCAACGCCAGCGACGCTGCGACATTGGCCTCGGCACCGGCAAACGTAATGTCAAGCGAGCCCGGCAGCACTTGCCGCAACCGCAGCATGCCAGACGGTGCCATCCGTGCCATGATCTCGCCAAAAGCCACAATGCGCGGCGTGTTGTGCAACCGAGTGATTGTCATGTTGTTCTGCTTCGGGGACGCTGATGCGATGCTCCGAGCGGACGGAAATGAGTCCGGCGAGCGGAGCGGCGTGAGCCCTCCGGTACCTCGCTCTTGTACCGGCAAGCTGACGCATGCCGCTCGCCAATTGTCTCACTTGTGCCCGCGCGAAGCATAGTAACCCGATCCTGCCCTATTCGCCGTCGGGTTCTTCCAGGTAGGTGTAACCGTTCAACGCTTCTTCATAGAACTTCACGAACTGGCCAGCCATGTTATGGTCGATTCGGTTTTCCCGCACGGCCACTTCCACGGAGGCCTGCAGCCGGTTGATAAGATCGCGGCCACGAAACTGAACATAGTCCAGAACTTCACTCACAGTTTCACCCTTGATGATCGTATCCAAAACGACTTCACCAGATGGCGACAGATCCACATGCACGGCGTTTGTGTCGCCGAAAAGATTGTGCAGGTCGCCGAGGATTTCCTGATAGGCACCGATCAGAAACACGCCAAGGTAATACGGGGAACCGTCATACTCATGCAGCATGATCGTACGACGTACGTCGCGGCGGTCGATGAACTGATCGATCTTTCCATCCGAATCGCAAGTGATGTCGCTCAATACTGCATGTCGCGTCGGCCGGCTGTCCAGTTGATGAATGGGCATCACGGGAAACAGTTGCTTGATCGCCCATGAGTCCGGGCAGGATTGAAACAATGAGAAGTTGCAGAAGTAATTGTCCGACAATAGTTTGTCGAGCCGTTCCAGTTCTTCAGGAACGTAATCGAGCGTGCCGGTAATCTGCCAGATTCGATGACAGAGTGCGAAGTAGATGTTCTCTGCAAGGCAGCGTTGTTCGAGCGAGACATATCCTGTGTTGAACAGGGTCATTACGGTGTCGATCGACGTCTGGGCGTCGTGGTAGGATTCCAGTACGTTGCGCTGATTCACACCTTTGTAGCTTTGATACAAATCATGCAATGACTGTTCTGCGTCGTCCGGAGGAGCGAGTTCAGCTTCTGACGTATTTTCGCCCTGCTGCGAAACTCCCAGCACGCCAAAAATCAGCACGCTGTGAAACGCAGAAATCGCGCGGCCGCTTTCCGAAATGATATTTGGATGCGCCACGCTGGCTTCGTCGCAGACCGTCTGGATCGTGTAGACGACGTCGCGGGCGTATTCTTCAAGCGTGTAATTCATGCTCGATTCGAAGTTCGTCTGCGATCCGTCGTAGTCCACCCCCAGACCACCACCGACGTCCAGGTACTTCAGCCCCGCGCCGCGACCAACGAGTTCTGTATAAACCCGTGCTGCTTCATTCAGAGCTGCTTTGACCTGACGAATGTTGGTAATCTGGCTGCCCAGATGGAAATGCAGCAGTGTGAAGCAATCTTCCATGCCGCGCTTCTTGAGTTCGTCCAGAGCCATCAGTATCTCGTTGGCGCGCAAACCAAACTTCGAACGGTAGCCGCCGGAAGACTGCCAGCGTCCTGAGCCGCGTGCCGCCAGTTTGACCCGCATCCCGATTTGCGGCCGAACGTTCAGCTTCTCGGCATACTTCAGAATCAATTCCAGTTCAGTGTACTTTTCCACGACCGGAATGACGTTCCGGCCGATTTTTTGTGCCAACAGAGCCATCTCGATAAATTCTGCATCTTTGAATCCATTGCAGATAATCGGTGTCTGAGCTTCCGTCATGGCAACGACGGCCAGCAGTTCCGGCTTACTGCCAGCTTCCAGTCCGAAACCAAACTCTCTTCCGTACTCAACGACCTTTTCGACAACTTCACGCTGCTGGTTGACCTTGATCGGATAGACGCAGGCGTAGGTCCCTTTGTAGCTGTGTTCTTTGATCGCGTCACTGAAAGCCTTGTGGAGCACAAACAGGCGGTCGCGGATAATACCGTTGAATCGCAGCAGCACGGGAAGATCAAGGCCGCGCATTTGCAGACGTTCGACAAGCTCCTTCAGGTCAATGGAATGTGTCGGATTGCGGTCAGGATGGACCTGCACATTGCCATTCTGGCTGACGGAAAAATAGCCGTTACCCCAGCGTGGGACTTCATACATCTCGGCAGCGTCAACCGAACTCCAGTGCGACGGTGATTCATCAATCATTCTACGGTACGCTCCAGCGTAAAATTAAAAAAGGTCAGGATTTTGTGAGCGGCAAGGCGCTAATTGCAGGTAATCTGCTGCGTGCCAAAGGCACAAAATGTGATAGCCCAGGGCAACGCCCTGGGTTCATGCGAAACAGATGACCAACGCCCTGAAGGGGCGAAATGATCGTACATTCTATTCCGCCCTTTCAGGGCTTTCATGTTTGATATTGCCAAGTCCCTGGGGCGATGCCCCAGGCTTTCACATCGTGCCGCGTTGCGGCAAGCCGCAATCGTAACTCGATGCCCCCATCATGCACCAATCTATACTCCGCGCGGCCGGAAATGAGTCCGGCGAGCGGAGCGGCGTGAGCCCTCCGATACCTCATTTTTGTACCAGCAAGCTGACGCATGCCGCTCGCCAATTGTCTCACTCATGACCGCGCGGTGTATAACGCAGTGCTGCTCATGTTGCCTTCACCGAACCTAGTGAACGATTCATTGCCCAGACCAGGATCGGACTGGCGATGTAAACTGAACTGTAGGTCCCGGCCATACAACCGATGACCATGCACCAGGCGAAACCGTGAATACCGGCTCCTCCGAAAACGTACATGATCAACACCACAATAAACACGGTCAACGTCGTCAGGATCGTACGACCCAGGGTCTGATTGAGTGATGTATTAATCATCGACGCCGTAATTGCCGGGTTCTTACCACGCACTTCACGAATGCGGTCAAAGATCACGATCGTATCGTTGAGTGAGAATCCGACCAGTGTCAGGTATGCTGCGATCGTGGCAAGGTTGATTCTCAGATCTTCCAGCAGCAACAGATTGCCGATTGAAGTTCCAGTCAGGTAACTTGCCAACGCGGTGATGCCTACTGTGACAAGAACGTCATGCACCAGTGCGACCATCGCAGCCAGACCGAACACCAGATTCTGAAATCGGAACCAGATGTAAATGGAGATGGTAATCATGCTGACGATGATCGCCAACACGGCCCGCTGCTTCATTTCGCCTGCCACTGCCGATGCAAACGTATTCACTTCGTCAAACAGAGGCGTTGCGGCGAGCTCAGACTGAATCGCTTTCAAGGCTGATTCAAGATCTGCGGATGCCACCGCCGGAATCGCCCGAACCTGGTATTTCGTAAATTTCCGCACGCCCAGTTCCCGAGCCAGATCTCCGGAGCCTTCCAGGCCCTTAATGTCAAACAATTCTTCAAGAGTGTTGTATTTTTCCTTACTGCCAGTGGTAATGGCTTTCAACTTGCCAGTGATCAGATCTCGCAATGTGCCTTCAGCAACCTCGTCCGAAAACGTGAGCATCGACATCGGGCCACCTTTGAACCGCAGTGCAATCAGCGCTTCCGCCGATTCATCATCGTCCTTGACTTCTACGGTCGATATCGGCCCCAGTTCCACCTTGACCATTCGCAGTTGAATGGCGTCATTTCCGCTGAATGACGCATAGATCTTTTCACGGACACGATCTTCTGCGGTTTTTTGATCATCAGAAGTTTTTGCCGCACCCGCGGGTGCCGGGGCCGTGGCATGAGTGTCACTTTCAGTACTTCGCAGTCGAAAATACCGCCCGACACCTTCCGACGTCACTTCGGTGCCGATGGACAAACGCTCGATCGAAAACTGGTCTTCAAACTGTGTCTTCAATGCCGCATGGAGGTCTTCTGTTTTCTGGAGCTCGGTCGTCTGGAACGAGACCATCGTGCCACCCGTGAAGTCGATGTCGTAGTTGGCCTCACCGCGTGCAAAGAAGGCTGCCATGCCTACGACAATCGTCACGATGGAAATTCCGATCCACAAAGACTGCTGCTTCAGGAAGTCAAAGTTTGTTTCACCAATCATTCGTGACATCGACAACGTCGTCAGCCAGCGGCGGCGTTCAGCAATATCAAAAATCAGGCGACCAACGAACAGGGCCGTGTACATACTCAATGTCAGACCGATGATCAGGGTCACGGCGAAGCCCTTGACCTGGTCAGTTCCAATGGCAAACAGAATCACGGCCGTCAACAGCGTTGTGAGGTTGGAGTCGAAAATTGTTGAGAAGGCTTTCTGAAAGCCGTTCTGAATGGCCATCCGCACGCTTGAGCCTTTAGCAATTTCTTCACGCATGCGTTCATAGATCAAAACGTTTGCGTCCACGGCCATACCGATCGTCAGCACAATCCCCGCGATCCCGGGCAAGGTAAATGTGGCATTGATTAACAGCATTGCGGCCAGTGTCAGGATCAGATTCAATATCAGAGAAATGACGGCAATCAAGCCGGAAAACCGATAGTAGTACAGCATGAACAAAACCACGGCTGCCGCACTGATCAGCGTAGCGCGAACGCCTTTGTTACGCACGTCTGCACCCAATGTCGGATCAACGGTCGCTTCGCTGAGTGGCTTTGGATCGATTGGAACTTCCAACGCCCCGGCATTCAGTACGGCAACCAGGTCGTCGGCTTCTTCAGATGTAAAGCCACCAGCGCCACCGCCGGAAATCTGACCGCGACCACCTGTGATCGGTTCGTTAAGGTTTGGAGCAGTGCTGACCTTACGGTTCAGCACGATTGCCAGCTTGCGTTGGTCCCCGTCTGGCCCCCCAGCAAACCGCGATGTCAGGTCGCCAAATCGGAACGCTCCAGTCTGGTCGAACACGAAACTCACGATGATATGACCCGTCGGGTCAATGTCGGTCGTGGCAGACGTGAGATATTGCCCAGTGACACGACGTTCTTCGGGTTCCACGAGCAGCAGGTATTCTTCGGTTTCATAACTTTCGGGCCGTCCATCCACGTATCGAATGTACTGGACGTTGCGACGAATAATCGAACTGTCATTGAGTAACTGTGGCTCGCCGTTCTTTTCGTCGGCGGGGCTCCAAATGGCTTCGACCTTGCCGTCCGTCCGCAGTTCCTTTGTGGCCTTGTCCAATTGTTCGGCAGCGCGAACGATTTCCCGATCTTCCGCACGATGAGCGGCAATATAAAATTCAAGGCTTCCCAAAGCTGTGATCTTGCGTTTGACTTCGTCCACGGACTGCGGATCGACGCCGGGTATGATCACCTCGATACGTCCACCACCGACCCCGCGAACAGTGATTTCTTCCGTTCCCGATGGATTCACGCGTTTCTTGACGGAATCGACCATTTTGTCAATCAGACTATTCGTCAGTTCCTTTTCCGGCTTGACCTGGAACACCATATTTGTCCCGCCCGCGAGGTCGATCCCCAGCCGGAATTGATCACCGATCTTTTCGCCTTTCAACAGGCTCGACAGAAACGGGGCCGCTCCCAGCATCAGTGTGAAGAACACGACCCACATTCTTCCTTGCCATTCCTTCACGCGCCACATACTCGACAGCAGATTTGCAAGCAGAATCGGGATCGCGATGACCAGCAACAGAATGAGCCATGCGACCCATGCTTTGCTCGCGGCCGCCGGTGGCAGATCAGCCTCCGCCTCGGCAGCTTCAATCACGCCTTCCTTCGCTGCCGCGTCGTCGATACTTTTTGTCGTAGCGGCCTCAAACGCCGCATCAGATCTTGCCTTTGCGTCGTCAACGATACTGGAAGCAGCGTCTGCGGCCTTTGGCTTGACGTCGTCATCGACGGCACTGGCCGCGGTGTCCACGGCACCTGCTGTCCCCTTCGGAGCACTCGCGGCCGCGTCTTCAACGGCGGTGGCCGCTGGTGTCACGACCGTCGATTCTACAGCTTTTGCTTCGTCGGCGGCTGCGGTCGGATCCTGGAGCAGCAGAAAAAGCAATCCATTGAGCAACTGAAACATCAGATTAGGTTCCCGGGAAATTCGCGGTTTCCGCAGCAAAAACGCGGCGTCGGCGAGTCAAAAAGTGGTCAGAACGGGCGTATATGTATCGAATGGATTCCCTGCAACACAATTCAAGCCGCCTGATTGGTCTCCAAACCGGGAATCCGCCCGTTTGGAATCGGCAAACAGCTTTCAGGTCGAACTCGATCCGTTCGATTCCGACGTATCCTTCAGCGGCTCCTGAATGGCCGATCGCAGGAATTTGATACGCGTGTTGTCATCAACTCGCAATGTGACACGGGTACCGTCCGACGAAATATCGGCGATTGTCCCAATCATTCCGCCCGTCGTGACCACTTTGTCGTTCTTCTTCAGTGTCGTGAGCAATTCCTTCCGCCGCCGTTGTTCTGCCTGCTGGGGCCTTAGCAGAATAAAGTAGAAGAACAGCCCGATCGCTATGAAGGGAAGAAACTGCATCCATGGCGGAGGAGGAGCGTCTTTTGCTGCATTGGCAACGTTTTTGACGGCCTCGGTCGTGCTTTCTACAGCTGTCGTCCCGGAAGCCACTTCGGCCGTTGCCGACGATTCTCCTGCAACGGCGGCTGGCGGAACGGCACCGTCCTGCAACATCAACAAGAGTTCGCACATTCGCACATACACACAAAACCAGTTCACAGGCACCGATCCAATTAGAGGTTTGAAAACATAAACCGCACTGTCTGAAACGTCTGACTGAACGCAAGTCTACGTCCGGCCTGAGTTTGGAAAAAGCCAGTATCTTAGGACTGCGGATTCCAACGGGCAAGCTGATTCGACCGGAACTCTGCCGAACACCCCTGAAGTATTGCTTCTCGAAGCTGCCGCACCAGCCTCTGGTAGAACGCGACATTGTGCAGCGACAGCAAAATTGGCCCCAGCATCTCCTTTGCCACGAACAGGTGCCGCAGGTACGCCCGCGAGAACCGCGTGCAGGCCGTGCAATCGCATTCCGGGTCGAGCGGTCGCTCATCCCGCGTATGCACAGCGTTCCTGATCCTCACCGGTCCCTGACTGGTAAAAGCCATTGCGTTGCGACCGTTTCGGGTCGGCATGACGCAGTCAAACAGATCGATTCCGCGACAAACGGCTTCGATGATATCTTCCGGCCGACCAACACCCATCAGATAGCGCGGCTTATGTTCCGGCAACATCGGGACGGTGCTGTCCAGAATCTGGTACATCACCGGCGGCGGTTCTCCGACGCTCAAGCCGCCGACGGCGTAACCTGGAAAATCAAGCGGCAGCAGTCCGGCCGCCGACCGTTGCCGCAACTCCGGATGCACACCGCCCTGCACAATTCCAAACAACGCCTGGTCCGATCTTTGCTGCGCGTCTCGGCAGCGTTTTGCCCAAAGAGTCGTGCGATCAACGGCTTTGCGAATCTTTTCGATCGATTCACCGGACGGCGGGCACTCGTCCAGACACATGATACAGTCCGCTCCCAGCTGCTCCTGAATCAGCACAGTTCGTTCCGGAGTCAACTCCAGCAGATTGCCGTCGATGTGCGATCGAAAGACAACCTTGTCGTCGTCGATCTTCCTCATTTTTGCCAGGCTGAATACCTGGAACCCGCCGCTGTCGGTCAGAATCGGACCGCTCCAGTCCATGAATCGATGCAGTCCGCCCAACTCTGCCACAATTTCAGAACCCGGTCGCAGCGCCAGATGATACGTGTTCGACAACACCATCTGCACCCCGGCCTCACGCAGCTGAGCCGGCAACAATCCCTTCACCGTTCCCAAAGTCCCCACCGGCATAAATGCGGGAGTCTCCACCGCCCCATGCGGCGTCACCCACCTCCCAGCGCGTGCGGCCGTGCCCGGATCGGTTGCATCTAACTGGAATTGAAAGTGACTCATTGAAAACCAGGTGGGAGCCGTGACTTGTAGCAGTGCGGAGCTTACATGAACTGATCAAAGTCAGACCGATGATGAGGCACGAAAGCTGTTTTTTCTTAGGTTGTCTCCCTGCGTCGCAGAAAATGGACAACCGAATGGGGACAACCGAATGAACAAAATTGTCAGGAATACTGGGTCGGCCTCATCCACAGCTTCGTGATTGCGGTGACAGCGGTTGGAATAGACGGTAAACTCATGAAATTGTTGGTCACGCACATCACGCGGTTCTGCGTGATGTGCATTGCGCAAACTGCGTGGTGGCTTGAGTGATCAACTCGATGGCACGATTCCATACCAATCTGCGAACTTTTGAAAAGGTGCGAAGCCATGTTGACGAGACGATTATTTCTCGGAACTGTTGGCACGGGGCTGATCGTTGGACCGCATGTAGCGGCGGCAGGTGCTCTGGCGGTCCAACGGAAGCGACTGGCGGTCGTCACCACGGAATGGAGGTATCACTCCCATGCCTGGCATATGGCGGAACGTTTTCTGGTCGGGTATCCCGTAAATGGCCGCTGGCATCGACCGCCGCTGGATGTGGTCGCGGCTTATGTCGATCAGAAGCCGGAGAACGACTTAAGCCGCAAGCGCTCCGAGGAATTCAGCTTTCCGATCTATCCGACGATTGCCGAGACGCTGCGCTGCGGTGGTGACAAGCTGGCGGTCGATGGCGTGCTGATCATCGGCGAACACGGCAATTATCCGAAGTCCGAATATGAACAAACGAAGTATCCACGCTATGAGTTCTTCAAGCAGGTGACCGACGTCTTTCGCAAAGACGGCCGCGCGGTGCCTGTCTTTAACGACAAGCATCTGTCGTGGAAATGGGAATGGGCCAAGGAGATGGTCGAAACCTCGCGTGAGCTGAATTTTGCGTTCACGGCCGGGTCGTCGCTGCCGGTCACCTGGCGGATGCCGGCGATCGACTTGCCGTACGATGCCGAGGTCGAAGAGCTGATGTGCCTCTCC
>CAZFDW010000103.1:12706-15496 GCA_964517865.1 uncultured Chitinophaga sp. | reverse complement strand
GGCGGCTAGCGCCTTGCCGCTCACAAAACCTCAAATCTGACCGCGCGGAGTATAGTTGATTGAAATGGCGGTCAATATGTTCGTGTCCCAGAGCATTGAGAAGTTCTTGCAGGTGACCGAGCCGGCACGCTGGAAATTTTTTCCGAGCGGTACGAAAATCCACGATGCGTTCGTCGAAGTCCGTGCAAAAGTTGCTGTCATCAAGGTTGCGATTACTGTAGCTTGGTCATGCATGTCCGAGTCCTCACCAGAAAATGTCGCGAATGCTGAAAACTCCTGTGGTAAAGTGGGCTCTGTTTCAACAGTGTTTGCTGGCCCTGCGACGGACATGAATGTCCATCCTGCACAATTAAAAGTCCCGGTCACAAAAGGGTGCCCTATGTACCGTCATTTCCTCTGGTCTGTTGTCGTTTGTGCCATTCCAATTCTGTCGTCTGGTCAGGTATTTGCGGATGACGCGGATGGCGTCAAACCGTTATTCAATGAGAAGGATCTTGCGGGCTGGGTGCTGGTCAATACTCCGAAAGATACGTGGACCGTTCAGGACGGAATGCTCGTGTGTTCCGGAAAACCGGTAGGCGAGATTCGCACAGAGAAAATGTATCAGAACTTCATTCTGGAAGTGGAGTGGCGGCACATGGTCCCTGGCGGAAACGCCGGTATCTTTGTCTGGGCGGACGACATCACTGCGAAGGGTGTTCCGTTTCATCGCAGCATTGAAGTTCAGGTTCTGGAAAATGCGTATGGTCAATCGAAACATCACACAACTCACGGCGATATCTTCCCCATCCACGGTGCGACCATGACTCCGGTCAATGGGCGTGGCGGCGGCCGCGCGTTTCCAACAGAGGAACGATCTCTGCCAAGTCCACAATGGAATCACTACCGCATCGAATGCCGGGACGGAGCGATCTCACTGGCCGTCAATCACAAGGTGGTGACTCAGGGGACAGAGGCGAGTCCTCGAAAAGGTTACATCTGTCTTGAATCGGAAGGCGGGGTCGTTCACTACCGCAATCTGCGTATCAAAGAGCTTCCGGAAACCGCCGTTGCTCCGGAACATGTGGCTGTGGCAAATCGAGGATTTGTCATTCTCTACTCCGGGCTTGATCTGCGAGGCTGGAAAGTCACTGATACGGAAAAAGAACATTGGCACGTCAACGACTGGGTGCTGGCATTCGACGGCAAGACGGAATCGGGTACTACTGCGATTGTGACGAGCGAGTCGTTTGCAAGTCCCGTGTTTGTAATGGATCTGCGGCCGGTGGATGGCTTTGTTTCACTGTCGATCGGTGACGGTTCATTCGTAATGCCAGTTGTGATCTCGGCTGAAGATGCCGCCTGGAAGCCGCTGCTTGAAAAGCACGATTGGATTCGCCTCGAAACCTCAATCAGCGAAAACAAGCTGACGCTGAGTGCCAATGGAAATCCGATTGTCAGGAACCTGACCCTTCCGAACAAGGCGACGCCGCTGTCACTGAAAATCTCCGGCCCAGCGGAACTGGCAAACATTTATGGCATGCCGAAGTAATACGATAGTCTCAACGCAGGATGGACATTCATGTCCGTCAGATTGCCCAAAAACGCTGTCGCAGCAACGGTCACGGTCACACAGGAATCGGTCGCCGTCGGAACCTTTGTTGGCAAGGACTCGGACATGAATGTCCAAGGTACAGGAATCACCCCCTTTCGCACGGATCATTCGAAATGAACAGTCGGCACTTGCGATTTCCCTGGTACATCTGCTGCATCGGCTTGGTCGTCGGCGTGCTGATCAGCAACAATCGGGCAACGCTGGCGGAAGATGGCCCTGCGGCACGCTCGTATTCCAATCAACTCAAGCGTCTGGAATCGCCGGTACCGCTGCTGGCCGACTATCCTGACTACGTGGCGCCGGTGACCGACCTGACTCGATACGAAGCACCGATCCTTGTCGATGATCCACAGGCGAGTCTGTCGGTTCGAGCCTGGCGCTGGTCATACAATGCCCGTGGGATCATTGAGATGCCGAATCGCCTCGACGTTAAAGCGACGGCCGTCATTATGGTGCATCCCTGGGGAATCGACGACGGACAGGGATGGCGAACTCCCGAACCAGCTGGTTGCGCGGACTTCTGCACACCTGCGAAGAATCATCTGGGAGGCCGGCACACAAGGGAAGTGATCGCTCCATTCCTCAACCAGCTGCGCAGCGACGTGAACTGCGTCATGTACAGCCTGCCGGGAAAGGAGGACGCGGTCCGGAAGAAATTGTATCGCTCCGTGCGCGGACGCCCGACGAAAGATGAGACCGAAGCCGGACGGCGCGAGCTGCATGATGTGCTGAATGCATTTCAGTACGAAGGCCAACCTGTTCCTGAGCAACTGACGCTCTCGGCCAGCCAGCCAGTGATCGACTACTTCAAGCAGTTTCCGGGACTGGACGCCGGTCCAAAATTCAACAATGCGGGATTCTGGGATCTGCCGATTCCTGTGACCAGTGATCTGAAAGTCCATCCGGACGACATTGTCATCTACGACGCTGAGGGCTATGCCATCCTGCGAGACTTCCTGAAGGCGCAGGGAGTGCGGCATGTGCTGCTGACAGGTTATGCCACAGACATGTGTTTTTGCAGGACGACGGCCGGTTTCGAGAATCTGTCGCAGGACTTCAATGTGTTTCTGGTCGGCGACGCCACGCTCGCCACATTTCCGGCGAACGAGAAGCCGAACCATGCGACCAACGCCGCCATCTCGTTTGCGTCGCTGAATCAATTGATCACGCAGATTTCATGGGTTCACCTCGACAAG
>CAZFDW010000103.1:0-12606 GCA_964517865.1 uncultured Chitinophaga sp. | reverse complement strand
GCACTGAATTCTTACGAATTCAGCTACGGAACAGTGGAGTGCATCGAGATGAATCGTTCTCACTTGTCAGCGTCAGCAACTCCGATCATTGACCGCCGTAAATGGCTCCAACAGACGACGGGATTTGCCGCGATGCTCGGCCTGTCCTGCGGCACGGCACTGGGCACGAGACCGGATGAAAGTCAGGACAGCTCAGTGAAACGCGCGATGATCGCCATCACGCTCGATCTGGAAATGAGCGCGCAATACCCGACGAAGGATCAGGTCCACTGGAACTATGAAAAAGGAAACCTCAACGAGGAGACGAAACGCTACGCGGTCGAAGCAGCGCGGCGCGTGAAGCAGGCGGGAGGCACGCTGCACTTCTTTGTGGTGGGACGAGTGTTCGAGCAGGAAGACATCGACTGGTTGCGCGAGATCGTCGCGGCCGGCCATCCGGTGGGCAATCACACGTACGACCACGTCAACGTCAAAGCGACGACGCCGGAGGATCTTCAGTTCCGCTTCCGCCGCGCGCCGTGGCTTATCGAAGGCAGAACAACTCACGACGTGATCGTGGAGAACATTCGTCTCACCACAGAAGCGATGAAGCACCGCCTTGATGTTTCACCAGCCGGATTTCGCACGCCTGGCGGATTCAACAACGGTCTGCACGATGTCCCCGAGATTCAGCAACTACTGATCGATCAGGAATACCGCTGGGTGAGCAGCCTGTATCCGTCGCATCGCGCGGCCATTACCGATGGCGCGACATGGAACGAAGTGCAGGCCGACATCGTCGCGCAGCAGCAGGCGTCTCAGCCGTTCGTTTATCCCTCAGGACTCATCGAGATTCCCATGAGCCCGATCAGCGACGTGACCGCCTTTCGCGCCCATCAGTGGAAGCTGGAGCAATTTCTGGAAGCGATTCAGGCTGCCGTCTGCTGGACGATCGAGCATCGGGCCACCTTCGATTTTCTGGCGCATCCGTCGTGCCTGTACGTAACGGATCCCGAATTTCGCACGATCGATCTGATCTGCGACCTCGTGCACAAATCCCCGGATCAAGCCGAGTTCGCCGACCTTGATCGGATTGCCGACAGCGTCACCCGATAATCTCACGGCGATGATTGACGTAGTCCCAGACAACATAGCGATCCAGGTCTTTGCCGGCGGTGAAGAAAACCCGCCCGCCTGTATTCTCCGCCAGACGATGGGCGAACTGCACGTCTTCGTGAGTCTGTGACCAGCTGGGCAGCAGAAAAATGTTGATCGTAATGCCATCGCGCTTGCACAGCATGCCCTCGCGCTTAGTCGCTTCTTCCGTCTGAGGATCGGGCGGATAGAGCAGATAGAGCATGCTGGCTTCAAAGTGGGCCGTCGGCAGACCATCGGTAATCAGGATCACCTGACGATTTGGTGTGTCCTGCACTGAAAGAAACTGCCGCGCCAACTGAAGCCCGTGCTGGATGTTGGTGAAATGCGGCGGAATGTGCATTTCACTCACGTCTTCGCGACTCATATCGGCCCGCAGTCTGACTACGGGATTCGTGATTGTCGGAATCTTCGGCATCAGTGTGATGAGATCTCCTGCCGGGACGACTTTGGCAAATGTGTGCAGCTCCACAAAACGCAGAAAGTCGCCAGGGTACTCAGACGTAATCAGCCCGTTCAGTGCAAGGGCCATCCGTTTCACGTTGATGTACTGGCCGTCGTAACGCATGGAACCGCTCATGTCCATCAGCACGACCGTTGAGCATTTTGGATTGTTGCGGGATCGATGAATTTCGATATCGCGTTGTTGCAATCTCAATGGGCGCGTGTCGCCCTGACGCAGCATCGCGTTAATCAGCGTTGAAGGGATGTCCATTTGTGAAACGGAGTCACCAAATTCGTAGGGTTTTGTGCGCTGCATTTCTACCACGCCTTCGCCATCAATCGGCCCCTGATGCCGACCGGAACGCGATGCCTGAAGATTGCTGAAGATCGTCTGCAGCAGGCGTCCCTGAAACAATTTGTAAGCCTTCGGCGAAAGCTGAATCCTGCCCTGCTGATTCGCCAGACCCTGACCTTCCATGATGTCTTTTAGATACTGTTGAATCTGTTCCTGAAACTTGTTCAGATTGGCGATCGCTTCCGGATCAGCAAACTCGCTGAGATCTTCCAGATCGATGATCGCCAGTTGCGCGTTCTGTTTCGCGTCTTCCAGCTGCTTCAGGAGCTCATCGATTTTTCGAAGTTCATCCAGAATCTCAATCGCTTCCGGTACCGACATCGCCTCACGTCCGGTGAAGTCGTATTTCGCTGCCAGATGGTCCACCTGATATTTTTCGCCGAGTGTTTCCATGAGACTGACCAGTCGCCCGGCAAAGTCCGGGTCGGTGCGTTCCGCGCGATACCAGAGGTTTTCGAGGGCGTAGATTTGTTCCTCTTTGACGGACTGCCAGAACGATTTCGAGAATTTTGCGGGTGGCTGAGCCTGCTTCGCGGCATTGGTAAATTGACGCAGCGCTTTTTTCTGAACGGTGTCGGTTTCGTATTTGTCGAGGATTTTTGCTTTGCGTTCCTGCAGCATTTTGAGGAGAGCGTCGAGGCTGGGGCCGAGTCCGGCGAATTGTCCGGGGTCGAGGCGGATGGCTTTCGCCAGTTCTTCTTCTGTGAATTCCCTGGTCGAACCGTAGGTCAGCATGTGCTCAAATGCGGGCGACACCAGATCGGGCGGCGGTGACGACGGCGATGGGAATGCCTTTGGGTCATATTGCTGATAGGTATGAATCACGCCGCCGCGATGCCGCTGTGAGTTATCGGGTGATGGCGGATCAGATGATTGGTCATGCGACGCGGGTGAAGTCATGTGAACGGCTCCTGGCGAGTAAAATCAGCGGCATGTGCTGGCGGGCTCACATCCTTGATCGGATTCTACGCCGTCCGCCGCATTTGTCTGCTGCTTGTCTGACAAACGGAGAGTGCGATTCCGGAAAGTTTCCGATTCACTGCAGCAGGATATGGTACGAAACCAATGCGGCGGCGGGTTTCCACAGTTCGAGATGTTTCGTTCGAACAAAACCCGCGTCGGAGACACGGGGGGGGGCACTATTGCGCCGGGGTTGCCGAAGTTCGTTGCTGTTCGGCTGGCCATGTTCGATTCGGTGAATCTTCGACGGCGGAGCGAAGTATGCGCACTTCATGAAGCGGTCACTTCCAGATCTGGATCCGGCAATTCGCCGGTTTCCACGGCCGTTCGCATTTCTTCGGGCAAAGCGTTCCAGGTGGCCTGATATGTCGCCTCCAGCGGAACTTTGACGTGCAGGTCGGTCGATAGAAAAAGTGGCATGTCGGGCATCGAGTCGCCGACCGTCAGCGGTTCAATATAGGCAACACGTTCTCGACCGGCTTCGTAAGAGACGAGCAATCGATCCTTGCCTGCGGGAAACTGAAACTCTTCTTCCTCAATTTGATCCCAAATCACTTTGTGCAGCCCGTACGGATCGCGCGGTGTGGGTGGAAACAGATCCACGATCAGAACATGAACGCCGGCGCGCAGGAAATCGATCGTTTTTTCGAGAAGATCACCTAACGCTGAGCGACTGTCTTTGTTACCCGGAGAAATGATTT
This sequence comes from uncultured Chitinophaga sp., assembly GCA_964517865.1. Classification (GTDB taxonomy): domain Bacteria; phylum Planctomycetota; class Planctomycetia; order Planctomycetales; family Planctomycetaceae; genus SXXK01. Next base: position 9,012 of record CAZFDW010000103.1, on the reverse strand, counting down.
CGATAATTGACACGATACGACCGAGGTGATGTCGGACAACGATGCGATTTGAGCGAGTGGCATAAATCTCTTTCGCACTGCGGCGGACGATCTGAGTCCCAGTGGAATTTGCCGTCGCAACGCCGCCCGGGCTGTCACCGAATGCTTCTGTTGTCATGTTGTGCATTCGCCGCTGAGCCTGGATTGCCAGAACATCGGGTTCCTTGATACCAGCTCGTTGTTCCACGAGAGCCGCCACACCCCGGGGTAAACAACCAGCGTTGAGCGCGTCGGCCATTCTGACCGACCAACTTTGATGAAAGTGGTGAAACAGACCGCTCGGAACACGGGTCCAATCGTGAATTGGCATTGATCAATCCTCATTATTGATTTCGCGCGTGCGACACACAAATCAGTATAGCAACGAGCAATCGTGGCGGCGACGTTTCTCTCAATCAGGTTAACTCGCTGTCGAAAACGCGGAATCACAGGTAAACTGTGCGATCCTGTGTGTGACGGTCCCTGTGCCTCCTGAGATGTTCGAGTTTTCGCAATGCCTGTTGATAAATCCGGTTCCCGTATTCGTCAGATGTTCGGTGAGATTGCCGGCCGCTATGACTTTATGAACCACTTTCTGTCGGCTGGCACGGATGTTTATTGGCGCTGGCAGGCCGTGAGCATGGCGGCGCCGTTTGATGACTCACCGATTTTGGATGTCTGTACCGGTACCGGCGATCTGGCCTTTGCGTTTCGAAAGAAACTTAATGGAGCGGCGACAGTATTTGCCACCGATTTCACGCACGGGATGCTCAAACTGGCGGAAGTGAAAAGGTCTGATCGGGACGTCGTGTTTCTGGAAGCCGACACGCTCTCACTTCCGTTTCCTTCAGACACGTTTCAGGTCGTGTCGGTGGCATTCGGCCTGCGGAATGTGTCCAGTACGATCGGCGGATTGAAGGAAATGACTCGCGTCTGTCAGCCAGGTGGGAAAGTTCTGGTGCTGGAATTTTCACTGCCGGACAATCGTCTGTTGAGTCGTGCCTATCAGTGGTATTTCCGCAATATTCTGCCACGGCTGGGGCAGTTGCTGGTGAAGAATCGGCAGGCGGCGTATGAATATCTTCCGCAGTCCGTGTCGGAGTTTCCAGGCGGTCTGGAGCTCACCGGGATCATGGAAGAGGCAGGCTTGGTCAACACGTCTTTCCGCAAAATGACGGCCGGAATTGCGACGGTGTATATCGGCAACAAACCCGAACATCCCTGATTCAAAGTCGTGTCGTTACCCGCCATCGGAAATCTGCAAAGCTGTGATTTCAACCGTTGACACAGGGTGCATGGTGGTCTCATTCTCAGCTCAACGTTTCCAATCAGTGTATTTCGCGCTGTTTGGTGAACCTCGCTCGACGTGACGCGACGTTCACCGTTGAACTGAAGGACAAGCCCATGAAAATTTCACGACGATTCACTTTGACGACGGCGATTGTCGCCCTCGTGCTGTATGCCGCGAAGTCTGCACGTTCGGAGGAATTGCAGATCCCGGAAAAGCCGGTTCCCGTCGAGCCGGGCCAGGAAGAATGGACGATGGAAATCCAACCGGCCTTCAAACTCCCCGCCGTGCCATCGGTTCCGGTGGACGCGCGACCGGCAGTGGCTGGCGAAACAGCGGTCTTCGATCCGGCGGCGTACGCACGGGTCTACAATTCAATCCCATTCAATCGGGCAGAGTACGATGTGAACCCGAATTACCGCCATGACTCAACGATGGAGATTCTGACAGGCAACCCCCGGCACCAGACGATCGTGCAGCACAATTTTGAACACAAGCAACCGGTGAAACGCATCCCGGCACCAACTGTGCCATCGCGATTCCTGACACCGTTTTCGACACCGTTCTCGTCGGGTCTGCTGTTTGGCAGACCGTTCGGATATGGCTACGGGCTTGGGCGCTGGTAATCTGATGGACGGTGTGGCGAATGATGCCTTAGCGCGGCGAAGCCGCAAATCCGAAGTCCGAATTTCGAAATCCCTCAGAACTACGGTCGAAAAGATGCGCGCAAAATGCATAGTTGTTGAAAAGAAAGGATCTAAACCAGTTTTTCCGTTGGTTGCGACGATTCAGGATTCCGTCGAGTCACTAAATTCCCTGCAGAATTATGGGGGGCCAGCAACGATTTGAACGTTTTTTTGCGCAAAATCACAAAACGGAGGTGAGTTTCGCAGATCCTGAACGGCACTGAGGGGTTTGAAAGGCACTGCGAATCCGCATTTCCTGTCCTCTGAGGATATTTGCCTTTCTGTTTGGGAGCACATTCATGATGTCCATTCGATTTGTTCGTCAGGCGGTTGTATTCAGCCTCGCGACAGTTTTGGTGTCCGCGTTTGTTCAGGCTCAGCCACCTGGTGGTGGTCGCGGTGGCCCTGGTGGATTCGGCGGTGGTGGATTCGGCGGTGGCGGGTTCGGCGGTGGCCGTGGTGGTTTCAACATCGATCGATCGATGTTGCTGCGTGCTGAACCGGTCCGCAAAGAACTCAAGATTGAAGAAGCTCAGGCGGCCACAATTGATGCGGCCCTCGAAGCGTTTCAGGAAGAGCGAAACGCCGCGCCGCGTCCTGATCGCGACGCGATCAGCAAAATGTCAGAAGAAGAGCGAACTGCATTGGGCGAGAAATCACAAAAAGAACGCGCAGAACTGAGCAAGAAAACGGACGAAGCTCTCGGCGCGATGCTGGAGCCGGAACAGGCAACGCGTCTTGATCAGATTGCCATGCAAATGAAGCTCAACATGGCAACGGTGGCGACGTTGAAGAGCGATGACATGAAGTCGAAACTCTCCCTGACTGATGAACAGGTCTCCAAGCTCGATGAAGCGGAAAAAGCTGCAACAGCTGACATGATGAAAATGTTTGAAGACATGCGTGCCGCTGGCGGTGGTCCAGGCGGCCAACCTGGCGGTGCCCCGGGCGGCGCCGGTGGTCGCGAGGGATTTGCAGCAATGCAGGAGAAGATGACTGCTGCTCGCGCGAAGTCTGCCGAGGCAGCGTTGGCCGTTCTGACGGACGACCAGAAGAAAACGATCGAAGAACTCAAAGGTGCCAAGTTTGAACTCGACATGCGTGCCCTGATGGGTGGTCGTGGCGGCAACGGTGGCCCTCCAGGTGGCGACGGTGGTGGCCGTCAACGCGGTGCGGGCGGGGGCCGTGGCAATCGTCCACCAGCCGAATAGTTGTCTCAGGATTAGATATTCTTCACGCGGTGGGAATTGACAATGGCGAGCGGCTGGGCGTGAGCCCTCCGTGGCCCCTGCATGAACACACGGAGGGCTGACGCCCAGCCGCTCGCCGCCGCCTCATTTCTGGCCGCTTGAAGGATAATTCCCTGTGACAGAATGACATCCTGTTTAGATTAAGGGCGACAGCAATCAAAGCTGTCGCCCTTTTTGATGCGCTTCGACGGCGAATAAAGTCGAGCGGTCCAAATAGACGGGCGCGGCTGGATTTGAGACACTGCGTGGCAAAGAAGTCGTCTTTCTGACGACGATCGCAGGGAGTCTTTCAATGTGGCTGCTGATTATGGAAGCGGTATTCGGGAACTCGTGGATCAGGCGCTGTACGCAGTTCCTGCGAGTGGTGATCATTGCGTGTTGTGTGATCCCGTGCATTTCTGGTGGTCTGGCCCTGGCTCTGCAGAATGGTGAAGATGTTCGGCAGCGTGAATTGCTGAAAATGATTTCCGATGCAGAACAGTCACTGGCAGACAACCAATGGCTGCAGGCTGTCGAACAATTTGACGCAGCATGGGAGCGGGCGTGTGAGCGGGAAGATCCACTGCTGACCACGTCCGGGACCGATGTGAATCTACTGGCTCCCGGCCAAACGCAGCGACTGGCCGGCGGACGTGCGAGATTGTAGGAGCTGTTTCTCACGGCCCAGGAGGAATTCAGAACGGAGTTCCGTGGACAGTTCGAACAGATCGCGGAATCCCGCATTTCCGAAGCAATCACGTCCTCCGATTTCCCGACACTGCGACGCCTGACGCTGCGGTATGCATTTTGTGAGGCGGCTCAGAATGGTCTGCGGATTCTGGCTCGACAGTCGATCGATCGTGGCGATGATCTAGATGCAGCGCTGCTGCTGAATCGGATGTTGCGCGTCACCGGAAAGAGGCAGAACAATAAGGACTCTGCAGAGGTGTCTCTCCAGATTGCCGTTTGCAACTGGTGCGCAGGACTGAACAGTGATGCGCAGGAAAGCCTGGCAGATCTGCTGGCCGTTGATCCGCAAACTGTCGCGCTGCAGAATCTGCCCGTTCCGGCATCGACATCTGCTGCTGACTTACAGAATTGGTTCACCTCGCTGACGGGTGTTGCCGCTGTGGATGCATCGGAATGGACTCAGCCAGGCGGAAATTATCGCCGCTTCGCATCTCGCGCTCGCGGCCCGGCCCGGCTGCAGCAGACATGGGTCTCCGATTCTTTGACTGTGAACGATGTGCTGTATTCGGATCGCCTGAATCCCATTCTCCAGTCCCTGCGCAATCCGTTGATGGAGTTCTGCGAATTGCAGGAACAGCAAAACAGCATTGTGGTGCCTGCCGCGACACCACTGCGCGTCGGTGAACTGGTGATCTTTCGCACGCCGTGCGGTGTTCGTGCGGTGCGCGCCACCGATGGCGAAATTGTGTGGGAGGTGACTCATCCTGACGGTCGCATTCGCGATGTCCTGCAGGCCGTCGAAGAGCAGGCAAAACAGCAGCTGCAACCCGTTGATCCGGAAAACCCTGATGCGCAGGCCGCAATGCAGCGAAATCTGGAAATGCAGACCATGACGCAATCACTGATCATGGCGACGAGCCTGCGAAATCAACTGGTGCGCACAAACACGACGGCTCAGCTGGCCGCATCCGCCACGACGCTGTTTGTATGTGAAGATGCCTCCGGCACGACTGCAGACGCACAGTATCGCATGATGTTTCGGACGGCATCCCGTGACATGTCGGCGAATAACTTTATCCGCGCCTACGATCTGAAATCCGGACTTTTCAAATGGGAAATCGGTGGTCAGACCCAAACTGTCGCCCAGCCCGGCGGTCAAGGAAATCTGCTCGCGGGATTCTATTTTCTGGGGGCACCGCTGGTCCTGGGAAGCCGCACGTATGTACTGGCGGAAAGCAGCGAAGGGATTTTTCTGCTGCAGATTGCCGAGCCGGCAGCGACCGGTACCGCTCCGGCCAATCCGCGTGTCGTACGCTCTCAATTGCTGACGCAGCCGCAGTTCAGTTCGGGTGATCATCCGGTGCGAAAACACGCAGGCCTTGTGCCATCGTACGCACATGGTTTGCTGATCTGTCCGACGTGCGACGAACGTATCGTCGCGGTCTCCGCCGAAGACAACGCCGTGCGCTGGGTGTTTCGATACGGAGGTATCATTCGTCGGCAGGAGTTGGGTGGTGACGCTCCGGTTTTGTTTGGCGGACGCGATCCGTGGGATTCTGGTCGTGTCGATCTGGATTCACGCTGGACTGATTCACTGCCTCGCATCGCCGGAAATCAGGTGTTCGTGACGCCACGCGATTCGGATGAATTGTTCTGTCTGGATCTGCAGACCGGACAGGAACGGTGGAAGTTGGCGCGTAATCAGTTTCATAGTATTGCTGCGATTGTTGATGACAAAATCATTCTGTGCGGTAACCGTGTGGTTCAGGCGTTTCGACTGGACGACGGTCAGCCGCTCTGGAGCCAGTCGATTGTGGATGGCATCATCTGCGGAATTTCGGCAACGGATGGTGCGTTGCTGCAGATACCGACGTCCGAACCGGCAGTCGTCACTTTCGATGTGCAGACAGGACGCAGGCTGGCAACGCAGCGTCTTTCGGGTTCTCGTGGCGACCAGGCAGAATTTCGCGGCATAGAATCCCCCGGTAATCTGCTGATCATTGGCAATCAGTTACTGTCGCAGAATCTGGATTCGATCCGTGCGTACTCACAGGGTTCAGGTGATCTGCAGCTGACAGATCAGGCTACGGAACGCCTGCTGCAGAATGATACACCTGGCGCGATTGCACTGCTGGAGCAGGGATTGAACGAAGCAGCAGGTCGTGTGGCGTCACGCGATCTGCTTATCGAGGTTCTGATGGAATCTCTGCACACAGAGTTTGCGACCAATCAATCGTCGATCGGACGCATTCGGGAGCTGATCAGTCAGGCGAACGAGGAGCGTCCCGTTGCCGAAGTGCTGCATCTGATGCTGGGGATGAGTCTGTCCGATGCGGCGTTGTTGCCTGCGCAGTTGAGTCGTCGTTCGCAGCGTCAACTGTCGGAACTGAGTCGACTGATTGCTCAGGGGTTGAGTGAAAGCGACCCAATCAGCGTTCAGGATCTTGTCGATGCACTGCGTTCAATGCTGCCGGAATTGATTGCCGGACAGCAGGAAGCTGTCTCAACGGGCTCACTGCACCGACTCAGGTCATTGACGGTCGTTTCCGGAATGCGCAACGCGCTGGAACGCCGCACACCACAGGATCGCATGACCATTCAGTCCCAACTGCGCGAAGCGGGTGTTGAGGCATTGACCCCCGAACGCAGCGGCCAGTTGCAGTTTGTGCGTGATCTTGCTGCCAGCGGAATGCCGCAACTGGCCCTGGATGTGCTGCAATCCGTGACGCTCGACGACAACGACCGCACGGGCAACCTTGTGCGACAGCAGATCCACTTCGAAATCATGCGTTCCGAAATGGACGATGGATCATCTACGACCGTGTTGCTGGATGAGCTGCTGGCCGCTGGCGAGACGGCGATGATCAGGGCGATCCATGCTGAATTTTCAGCGGCTGATGCAGCCAGTCCGTTCACCAGCCTGCGGCTCGTGACGGCTGAATCCATGGCCCATAAAGCCGCATTCGAAACCTGGTTCGCTGCGCATGCGGATGTCATCGCGCCGGAAGTATCGGTATGGGGCATGACGGCAAAGATTGATCAGTCGGATCATCGTACGGTCATGTCGCCTCGAAAAATTCCGAACGAAATTCCGAATGAAGCGCTCCCGTTTTTCGGTACGCCGGGCAAGTTTCGCGGCTGGTCATTTGTGGTCCTGATGAAGGAACAGAAAATCGCTGCATACGACGCGGATGGTCGCATTCACTGGACGTTTCCAGTGGCTGGGGCGGGTGAAGACCTGAGCGATCACCTGCAGACGGAGTCGTACATCACCACCTGCGGCCCTTTGCTGTTGTTGCATCTGGGCGGTTCTTTGTTTTCGCTGGACACCAGCCATCTGAATGCACGCATGGATGGCAACACACAGGTGATTGAACCGCAGGTATTGTGGACGCGGGATCTCGATTCGTTGAAAACCGATCCGGATGCCGAGGAGTATCGCGGCTTTGTGGCTGCGGCGGACCGAGTCACGCAATTCGCCCCGCAGTTGTCAGGCTATTATCCGGTCGCGCCTGTGACACCGGCGGCGGTCGCCCTGATTGCCGGTCGTCGGCTGCTGGTGTATGACAGTGTGACCGGTCGCCCGTTATGGCAACTGGATGGAATCGCTCGCGATGCCGTATTATCGATAACTCGCGACAGAGTGCTGGTGCTGTCAGAAAGCTCGCGACAGATCGAAGCCCGAAGTTTGATTGACGGGACTCAGTTGCAGGTTTCACGGTTGCCGGAGTGGTGGGGCGAAGCGATCAGCAACATCGGTTCGTCGGTATCTGATTTCCAAATCGAACCCGGCGAAAAACTGCTGTGGCGCATCGCCGTGCAGGGCCAGTCGTGTGTATTGTTTCGACAGGGAACGACCAGTTCAGCGCTGGAGTGTCGGGATCTGATGACCGATACCGTAACATGGTCCATCGATCTGCCGGCGCAGTCAGTTTTTTCCAACGTCTCCAATGATGTTGTCGCCACGCTGGGCAGCGGAAGCGAACTGAAGCTCGTGCGCATCGACACAGGACAGGTACTGGCCAGCCATGATGTCACGCCCGTGCCGGAACCTCGCGATCTGTTCCTCGTGCACTCGTTGGGGAATTACGTGGTGTTGCCTGAGGCGGTTGATGATCCATCGATTGATCTGGACCCGGTGATGGAAGCGATGCATGTGTATGGCCGAATGTACTGCATCGATGGCGGGACAATGGAGTTGCGCTGGGATGAAGCACTCGATCATCGCTTCATTCGCCTCGCATCCGCGCAGGACCGAGTGATCCTGCCGAACTCTCCGATCATGGTGCTGCTCAATCGCGGTGGGCCTGTGGATCGTGAAACCGGCGCTCGTCGAGTCGTGCATGGAGCCAGGGTGATCGATGTGAGAACCGGCAGGGAAATCCTCAATCAGGAAGATGTTGGTCAGACGCTCAACGATTTCTGGCTGCGGATCGATGCTCCAAAGCGTCAGCTTGAATTGAGCTTCGAGTCGCATGTCTTTACGCTCGATTTTTCGGACAGGCAATAATCCATTGTCACAATCAGAAATGTGTGCTGGTTGGCCGCGGCTGGACTGAGCGACCTCGTACAGCAGATCCAGACGGGGTCGTTGATTCTGGATGAAGCTTGTACGGGCCTGAACCACCCGGACCACATCCACTCCCCTTGCCTGGAACTGCGTCTCAAGTCCCTCCATTCCGCAGTTCACGCTCTGCATTTACCTTCGTCACTTGCCGAAAGTCCGTTACTCACTCATGTTGGTTAGTCCTGAGAGAGTTAAGAAGTCGGAATATCTGCCTCCAGATTCGTCAAATCAACTCGAATTCAAGGCTCGCGAGTTTGGCCAGAGAAAGTGCCTGGCTCGCCATCAATTTGATCACACTTGTGGGATTGTGGCCACATCGTTCGACGCTCACCGACCCAGGATAGCCAGATTAGAAACAGACGCCGATCGCAGGTCTCGTTCGAGCGGTGACGGGTGCGGACGGGCTCGGGATGCTTCTGTTCCCGTACCGCGGCCTGGAGCGATTTAGCTCACAAACCTCAACAACTCGGACGCTTCAGAAAAACGGAATGAAAAGCTGGTTTCTCTTAAAAAGTGACTGGCACTTAGCTGTTC
>CAZFDW010000102.1:9610-15562 GCA_964517865.1 uncultured Chitinophaga sp. | reverse complement strand
GAAATCCCATTCAAAAGTTAACGCATCTATCGACTCATCCAAGTCGAAGGAAGCCGAGGCGTCGAGGACCAGGGAGCCCTCTTCGCCGATCGAGTAAGGACCGCCCGCATGGGCCTGGGGAGCATGATTATCGTTGGTGGTCAGGTCCGGCGGCAGCTCGCCGACGATCACGACATCAACGTTGTCTCCGTTGTCAGCCGCCACGATGTTGTAGCGTGTGGGGGACGAGCCGAGATTGTCGATGGTCAACTGTCCGCCGCTCGTTCCAAAATCGATCGACAATAGCTGTAGAACGCCCAGGATGCTGATAACCTCACCCGCACCGGTCGTCACGCCGGCTGGCGATACGACAACTTCATCTGCTCCCTCGGTGCCGATAATCGTGACATTCACGGTTCCAAGCAAGCCGTCCACATCAAGCGTGACCGGACCAGCGAGTGCGCCGAGCTGAACGAGGACTTCGGTCACACCATCCCGGTCTTCGATCCGAACACCTGCGGCGGATGTCCCCGTAATGGAAAAAGTGTCGTCGCCTGGACCGCCGATAAGTTGCGTGGCCGCACCCGTATCAAGGATGAAATCGTTTCCAGCCCCGCCATCCAGGATGAGTTCCTGGACCGACGCGCTAGGCCTCCGGGCAAGAATCTGGTCATCTCCGCCCCCGGCCTGCACGGTCACCTTGGCGACTGGGGAGAGAAGAGTGACGACTTGGAGGCCCAGGTTCACCCGATCGTCGGCCACGTCAAAGAGGTCACCGCCGTCCGTTCCCAATACCGTTACCTGGTCGGTGCCGTCGCTGCCGCTTTCAGCGACGGTCACTGGCCCGAACAGACTGCCGAACTGCACGACATACATGTCGGAGCCATCACCGCCGTCGAGCCACACGCCACTGCCGTTGGTTGCGTCAACCATCAACAGGTCGTCTCCCAGCCCCCCCAGGATCATCGCACCGCTGCCGGGATCCTGAATGGTGTCATTCCCTTCGCCACCATCCACAATGACGTGGTTCATGTTGGAATAAACAATTGTTTCCACGACCGGGTTGCCGCGCGTAATCAGAGACTCCGTTTTGACGATGAAGTCATCCTGAGCGGTACCGTTGACGGTCAGGCTATTCGAGTCGCCAGAACCGCTGTCCGCCACGGTCAACTGAGCGACGAGCGATCCTAAGAATACCGTAACTGTATCGGCCCCTTCCTCACCATCAACTATCGCCCCCCAGGGCGCGGTGGCCCGGATCGTTAGATCATCGTAACCTCCAGCTCCGAAGACATAGACGCGCCCTGTGGGATGGAAAGTGGTGCCCACCGTCGCGCCATTAACGGCAACGGCCAGGTCGCCAGTTCCGGTGCCTGCCGTGACGAGAATGACGTCGTTTCCGTCGCTGCCCGTGATGAACAGCGCCGTTTGGTTCGGCTCGGTCGGGTCACTCCGCTCCTCGACGGTGACTGGACCGCCTGCCCCGGCTGGTCCCGCCGGGCCGACGCTTCGGCCCACGAATACATCGGACGCTCCGTTGTAGTCCGGGCCCACCAAGTTGTTGGCAAAGCTATTGAATACCACAGATTGTCCATCGGCACTGATGAACACCGGAACCTGGGAATGATTGCTCCCACCAGAGCCGTCGCGAGTCGCGCTCATCAAAAAGGTGCTGGCCTGCTGCACGTCGCGCACGAACACGTCGCCGATCGTGCCGTTGGGATCGGTGGTAGTCAAATTGCTGGCGTAGCTGGCGAAGGCCACATACCGGCCATCGGCGCTAATGATCGGCCTGGAGGAAATGCTGTTGCCGGCCTCACCTAACGTGGCGACACTGACAAGACTGGTGGTCCCCCCCGGCCGCAGATCGCGGACGAAAATATCCGTCGTACGGTTCGTGTCGCTGTTATCCGTCAAGTTCGAGGCCCAACTTGCAAAAGCCACGTGTGAGCCATCGGCACTGATAACTGGTTTCATGGATTGACCGTTGGCACTAGTTCCGTCCGAGCGCTGGCTGGCGAGCGTCGTCGTGCCCTGCTGGTGGCGAACAAACACGTCGGAGCTGGCATTCGTATCGCTAGAGGTCAGGTTGTTGGCAAAGCTCACGAAGGCTACGTGCCAGTAGTCATCAGCATCGACGCCGATTACCGGAAAGGAGGCGGAACTGTTGCCGCTGGTACCAGCCGTGCTGACACTAACGAGCGTCGTCGTGCGGTCCTGCGTATCGTGCACGAACACGTCTTGGAAGGTATTTGTGTCGTTGGCGGTTAGGTTACTGGCGGTGCTCACGAAGGCCACGTAGTGACCGTCGGTACTGATCACCGGACGGTCCCTATAGCCGTCGCTATCGTCTATCGCTGGAGCGTTGAGATTGTTGCCACTGGTACCGGTAGTACTCAGGGTGACGAGTTCCGGCGTGTTCGCGTTTTGGTGTCGCACGAACACGTCTGCAGCGCCATTACTATCGTTCGTTGTCAGGTTGCTGGCGTAGCTCACAAACGCCACGTGCCAGCCATTCGCATCGACCCCGATCGCCGGGCTGCGTGATTCGCTATTGCCGGTGGTGGCGGGGCCGCTCGCACTGACCAAGGTCGTTGTCCCGCACCACAAGTCACGTACGTACACGTCGTAAGTCTTAATCCAGGCCTCGTCGTTTGCATTACTGCGTTCGTTGAGTATCAGGTTAGAAGCCATGCTCCTGAAGGCCACGAATCGGCCGTTGGAACTGATCACGGGCTCTGCGGAAGGTCCGTTACCGACCGCACCGTTGATGCCCACATCGACAAGTCTTGTCGTGTTGTCCTGAACGTCGCGTACGAATATGTGCTGAGTCACATTCGTATTGTCCGCCGTCAAGTTTGGGGCATTACTGGCAAAGACCACGAATCGGCCGTCGGCACTCGTCGAATTGGGGCTGGCGGAACTAATCCCCATGGCGGTGACACCGGGCAGCACCTCGGCACTTCGGCGGGAAACCAGCACCGTGGCTGGAATCTGCGCCGTCAAGTCGCGCACAAATACATCCTGATTCCCATTAAAGTCGCCTTCGACCGTCAGGTCACTGGCGTAGCTCATGAAGGCCACGACCGAGCGGCTGGTTCCCTGGTCTGCGGGGTCTGCGGGGTCACGGGAATAGCTCATGACGGGATACGAAGAAGAGCCGATGCCGGCAGTCCCGGCGGCGGTGACGCTGGAACTGAGCAATCTCGTGGAGTTCGAAAGCAGGTCGCGGACAAACACATCATTGTTGTAATTCTTGTCGGTGTCGCTCGTCAGGTTGCTGGCCAAGCTGGCGAAGGCCACATACCGGCCGTCGCTGCTGATCACTGGATTCGACGAGGAATGGCTGCCACTATCGAGCGGCCTGCCAGTTGGGCTGACGCTGACCAGCTCCGTGGTACGCGAGAGCAAATCGCGGACGAACACGTCGGACGTACGATTCGTGTCCCGGATTCCCGTCAGGTTGTCGGCGTAGCTCAGGAATGCCACGCGCTGGCCGCTGGCGCTGATTGTCGGATCGAAGGACATGGTATTACCCTGCACGCCCGCCGAGTTGACACTCACCATTTCGGTGGTCTGCGCGACCAAGTGGTACACGAAGATATCGCTGGTGCGATTATTGTCGTTTGGTGTTAGATTGTCGGCGTCGCTCTGGAAAGCCACATGCTTTCCGTCGGCGCTGAGTACGGGAATGTACGAGTTGTTGTTGCCTGTGGTGGCAATTGTACCTGTCGAGTTCGTGCCGAATCCAATACTGATGAGTGTCGTGGCATTCGTGCCCAAGTCGCGCAGAAACACCTGAAGAACCTGGTATGAACCCCATGGACGCGTGCTCGTCAGGTTAGTCGCTCCGCTCAAAAATGCCACGCACTGGCCGTTGGCACTGATGACAGGGTAGAAAGACGACATGTTGCCGCTGGCACCGGCTGTACTGACGCTGACTAGTTTTGTGGTCTCCGCCTGCCAGTCGCGCACGAACACGTCCCGAAAGCCGTTGGTGTCGCTCGTACTCGTCAGATTGGGGGCCCCACTCGTAAAGGCAATGATCCGTCCGTCGGCGCTGATCGCGGGGTCGGTGGACGAGCCCAAGCCGGCGGCACCGTTGGCACCGATGCTGACGAGTCGCGTTATTCCCCCCGGCCACAGGTCGCGGACGAACACGTCGGAAAGATTGATGGTGTCGCTGTCGCCGGTCAGGTTGGTGGCAGTACTCACGAACGCCACGTACCGGCCATCGGCACTGATCACGGGGCTCGAGGAAGCGCCGTTCCCACTGGTGCCGTTCAGACTGACGCTGACCAGCTGCGTGGTTCCGTCTTGCAAGTCGCGCACGAACACATCGCCGCCGGTTCCACTGTCGTTGGCCGTGAGTACCCCCGTGCTGGTAAACACAACGTACCTTCCATCGGCGCTCACGGACGATCCCTTATTGCTCCGGGAGGTGTCCAGCGTGGAAATACCGCTCGCCGTGTCGCTCGGTCGGTACGCCTCAGAGATAAGCTCCATCTCCACCGCGTAGCGTTCGCCGAAGTTGTACTGCGCAGCTACTGAACCGGGTATCGGCAGAAAGATGTCGCTAAACCGGTCATTGATGTTCGCGTTGCCCGTAAGAATACCGTTGATGGTGCCCAAAGAGTCTTTGCCATCGGCGTATCCGGCCGGTTGATGTTCGACCAGCGTATAGCCCACTCCGTCGCTCGGCCGCAGGTCGAGGAAACGATAGCCCCCGTTGCTGTCCGTTTGGTCGGTGAGGCTGACGGGGTTACCGCGGTCGTCGCGGCCAACAAGCTCAATCTGCGCGCCAGCGATTGACGGCTCGCCTACCTGGGCCTGGCCGTCGTTATTGCCGTCGAGCCACACCCGGCCAGCGACGGTCGAGGGCCGGATCAGCGCGAACAGATAATCGACGCCGTCCGGCGAACCGGGGCCGAAAGGGATTCCCGAGATCGTAAAACTGTCGGCAGCCAGATTCACCACACCGCCAAGGTTGCCAGCAGTTTCCTGAGCGTCGAGGTAGCCGAGGGGAAACGATCTCACCAGCCGGTAGTTGCCCAGAGGCAAGGTAGTGTCAATCAGGTACGTTCCATCCGGCTGTGTGACCACCGATGCCGCCAGCACACCATTGCTCTCCGCGTAAAGCTCAATCGTCACACCGCCCAGTCCGGCATCGCCGTCGCTTGGTGCGAACTGGCCGTCATTGTTGGCGTCGTCGAACACTCGTCCGGCGATAGTTGGCATGCGGTTGATGATCTCCATTGTCAGGACGAAATCGTTTCTTCCTTCTCCGCCAGCATATGTGACTTTGAAACCATAGAATCCGTCCCAGACGATCTCGCCTTCCTGCAGCTCAATGAATTCGCCTTCAATCGGTTTAAGGCCTCGGTTATCAATCACCAGAAACTGCTGGCCAATGGACGGAACGAAGGTCTGGCCGTCGTTTCCTTTGAGCAGCTGCACGCGGAACGAGCCATTCAGAGACACATCCCCCATGGTCACGAGCTGACCATAGTCGGTTCCCGGAGTTCCATAGGGCCCGGAACCTGAGTGCCCGGCGATCTGCTCGATCAAAAGTCCCGTGACTGTCTGAGTGTAGGTGCCGCTGCTATTTACGTCAGGGCCAAGCAAGAGCCCACCTGTCTGAACTTCGATCGCGCCATGATTAGTGACCTTCCAATTCAAGTTGGCCTGATTGGCGGCACCGTTCTTGATGATTGTCCCATAGTTGTCGAGTGCGGCCGCGAACCCCCATGCGGCTCGCATCTCACCTCCGGATGAGATGTCGAAGGTCCCATGGTTCTCAAATACGGCAGGCCCGCCAATGGCGTCGATCACTCGACCGTTCCAGGTGGTGTATCCGTTCGCAACCAGTTTGCCGCCGAGATTCACGTAACCAATCGTCATTGGGCCGTTCGACGTCAACACACCTGTGCCTTTAAACCATCCATTCTCATAGGTTAGCGGGCCGTTGACGGT
>CAZFDW010000102.1:0-9510 GCA_964517865.1 uncultured Chitinophaga sp. | reverse complement strand
ACACACCTGTGCCTTTAAACCATCCATTCTCATAGGTTAGCGGGCCGTTGACGGTGACGCTGTCCGTGCCCTGCAGGGTGCCCTGAAGATTGAGCGTGGGGATGGTATAGGTTGTGGGACCCGCCGCAGCACTGAAATCGACAGATGCGCCGTCTTGAATGCTCAAGCTGCCCAACCCAACTACGGTGTCGGTGAAGCTGACGTTCGCATACGCGACCGTCAAGTTTCCCACGCCTAACATACGCTTGGGGAAGCTTATGTTTCCCCCGGCAATGACGGTGCTGTGGCTGGCCAGGTAGTCCACCGGCACCACCTTGTCTCCACCCAGAACGACGTCATAACCGGTAATCTCGGCGGTAGCCGTCAGTGACCCGGCGATGCTCATTGTCGTATTTGACAGCCCCAGATAGGTGCCGCTGCTATTTACGCCAGGGCCAAGCAAGAGCCCACCTGTCTGAACTTCGATCGCGCCATGATTAGTGACCTTCCAATTCAAGTTGGCCTGATTGGCGGCACCGTTCTTGATGATTGTCCCATAGTTGTCGAGTGCGGCCGCGAACCCCCATGCGGCTCGCATCTCACCTCCGGATGAGATGTCGAAGGTCCCATGGTTCTCAAATACGGCAGGCCCGCCAATGGCGTCGATCACTCGACCGTTCCAGGTGGTGTATCCGTTCGCAACCAGTTTGCCGCCGAGATTCACGTAACCAATCGTCATTGGGCCGTTCGACGTCAACACACCTGTGCCTTTAAACCATCCATTCTCATAGGTTAGCGGGCCGTTGACGGTAATGTTTCCTGCTCCAGCCAATACACCGCCGATGAGTTTCAGAGGGCCGTGGAGTTGAGCTGTCTCGCCAATCTCCAAAGTCCCACCGCTGATACTCACCGTCGCTTTGCTGGTCAAACTTTTCACCGAATCCGTAACGTTGTCCGAATGAGTGACAGTGAAATCATTCGCACCAAAGTCGATTGTCACATCGTCCGCCGCACCTGGCAGGTCGTCGCTGCTCCAGTTCGGGTCGTCGCTGCTCCAGTTCAGGGGGTTGTTCCAGTTAAAATTCTCGCCGCCGCCGATCCAGGTCACCGCGGCCAGAAGTGCGCGGGTTTCGAGCAGTTCACCGGCGAGTCGAGTACTTCCGGATCGCCGTCCGCGACGCGGCTTGCGATTCGAAGCCAGCGGTACAAGAATCCGAGACGTCACATACGGGAGCCAGGAGGTCAGTTTCATCGCGAGTCCTGTTGTGCCAAGGCGGCTTGAGAGGAACGAGGCACGGGAAATCCGCGCGAGCGGTGCTTTGCCGTCATCAGTGCGAAATCGGCGCGAGGGTGGCCCAGGAGAAAATCCGAATTTTCCTGATTTGTCGTCGAATAGAGGAAATAAGGGTAGCGATTGGGGATGCCCGTGGAAAGGCACCGTCGACCAACGCGTGCCAGGATTTGCCAGCGTTAAAACCTTGACGTTGCCCACATCTTTTGGTTGGGAATTGCCATTTTCCCCGGAAGCATTGCTTCCGTCGGGCTTGTCCCGGTCGGGGCAATCCCCGACGGAAAACCAGAATCTATCCGACGCTGACTTCGAAACACGCCTGCCGCGGACTCAGGGCCGGGACTGCCGAATCCCACTGCGATTGGGCCCCTGCCGGCCCACTGCCGGTAGAAGCCCGGTTTGACAACTACCACACGCCCCCACGCGCCACACGGCCCCTGCCGGCTTCACGCCGGTAGAGCCCGGTTTAACCACTTGGCCGCCCGAGTTGTCAAACCCTCGTTCCCCAGGCTTCATGCCTTGACGTTACCCACATTTATGTTCAGAAGTCTTCCATTTTTTGTTTCATCCGTGAAAGATTTTGATACAGCAAATCCTGCGATTGAACCCGGTACGGGTTTCACAACACAGCCTGGGGTCGCCGCGTTGCGGCGCACCCCAGGTCAGGAAATCAGGATCCGTCCGAACCCCAACGGGGTTCCACAACTCCCGAGGCTTGAACAACACAAGGCATTTGTGTTGTGAAACCCCGTTGGGGTTGAGTGTGCATTGAAAAGATGTGGGTAACGTCAAGGCGTGAAGCCCGAGTGGGGCCGAGCGTCGGCAACTCAACATGCCGATGCAACGAGGACGGCTCCCCCGAATCGAGGGGAGAAGGGACTGGCTGGACGCTTTCGGTGACTCGCTCACTACTTGTTATCGAGAACTACCTTGACCACCGCATCTTTGGCTGAATCTGTATTTATACGCGGGAATGCTCGATAGAATCCCTGTCGTTTCGGTTCGAAGAAACCGACGATGAGAAATGGTTGTTGTACTTGTGACGAGAGGCAATCCGTGAAACTGGACCGCATTACCAGCAATCCCGCTCGCATGACTGGCCAGCCCTGTGTGCGTGATCTCCGCCTCACGGTTCGTCGAGTTGTGGAGTTAGTCGCTCTCTATCCCGACCGTGCGGAACTGCAGCGTGAGTTTCCCGAACTCGATGAAGAAGACATCCGTCAGGCACTGACGTACGCCGCCGCATCGCTGGATGACCGTGTTGTTGAACTTGCGGGGAATCATGAAGTGGAACCCCGTTGGGGTTCGGAACAATTTTAATTCCTTTACCTGGGGTGCGCCGCAAAGCGGCGACCCCAGGCTGTGTTGTGAAACCCGTTCCGGGTTGAATCACGCGATTTCCTTGCAAATAATCCTTCACGGCGTTGCCCGACAGGGCGACAGGGATCGCCTCTCCTGATCACGCCCTTTCAGGGCTTTGCCGCGCGATTCTGCATGTTTCCTGGGGCGATGCCTCAGGCTTTCACATTGTGCCGCGTTGCCGCAAAACGCCACGGAATCCCAATCCGTGGTGAGGGATCCAAAAATCGGATACACCAATACCCGCCACATCCCCGACTTTTGCGCATCCCAGTAACACCCTACGGTATGGGGGCGTTCGCGTCCCAGACGAGCAGTTGGCTGCCGCCGTCGGAGTTGTTTGCGACAGCAATCAGGCGTCGGCCGTCGGCCGTGAACTGCAGCAGATGGACGTAGCCTGAAAGACCCTGCAGTTCGCAAATCGGTTGCGCTGTCGGCACATGCCACAGTCGCACTTCGCCGCCTTCACCGGCTGATGCCAGCGTGCGACCGTCCGCCGAAAATGTCAGGAACACAATCCCGGAACGATGACCGAACAGGGTTGTGGTGCGGCTGAAGTCCTCACGATCGATCAGATAAATCGGCGCGTCGGCTGTTCCGATCGCAATTCTTCGACCATCAGGGGACGCTGCGGAGAAAGTCGTCCACTTGTTGTCGGATGGCAAAGGAATCTGTTGCGGGAATTCGGAATTCACATCCAGAATCAACGCTTCGCGGGCGCGAGAGGCAAGGAGATGCTGCTCATCAATGAAACCAAATATTTGTTGACGGCTCGTGGGAACTGAGTTGCCCGGGATCAAACGAATCCGCCGGCCCGCTGGCAAATCCCAGATGATGCCGCTGAAGTCTGATGCATGACCGACGCGGACGGCGACGAGTGCTCCCGAGGGCGAGTGGGCCATCCAATCAATGCCATGGTCGCAGATTTTGAGTTCTCGAAGACACTCTCCCGTCGCCAGGTCAAACTCATGGATTCGGCCGACATCGTCGCCCACCCAGACGGTCTCGGAAACCGTGGAAAATCTGACCGATTTCGGTTGTGCTCCGTCGGTCAGCTGCAGAGTCTTTAACACCTTGCCGCTCGATGCTTCCGCGAGGACCACGTCGCCGGACTCACGCCGAACCAACCCCGCGACGGTGTGCGATGCATTCACAGCCGCGTTGATCAATGGTTCCGGAAGTTTAAGCAACGTCTTACGATGTGAAGCCACGTTCTCACGGTGATTCACGACGATCGAACCACCATCACATCCGAAGATCTCGGTTGAGCCCGAGGGGCTGACTGCCACGGACCAGACAGGTCCGGAAACAGCCCGAAACACTTTTTGAACGGTCTGACTCGCAAGTTCCCAGGTCCAGACGGTTCCGTTGTCCGTCCCGACGATAAGGAACTGACCATCGGGCGTGAAGGCAACGTCACGCACGACCGAAGGATCGGCGGTGAAACGCGGTAATGATTTCCATTCTGACAAGTCTGCAGCCCAAATCCTGACATCCGCTTTCCGAGTGCCGAAAGCAAGGAAATTGCCGTCGTTGGAAAATCTCGCACAAATGGCTTCCGGCTGTGGTTCCGGAGAACTCGCCATGAGATTCAGCTCTGGCAGGCTCCAGACAGACGGCTTGCCATCCTGATCGACGGCGGCCAGCTTCGATCCCTCACCATTCACGGCCAGCATGCGGCAATGATCGAGACGTTTGATCATCTTCTTTGTCGTCAGATCCCACGTCGAGGTCCGGGCATCCAGATTGTTCCATTCCACTTCCGTGGCTGCCAGTATGTTCTGGTCCGCTGTAAAGAAAATTCTTCCAACAGGCAGTGTGAAATCTGTGAATCGTGCGACTTCCTCGCCGGTGTTCACATTCCAAACCCGCGCGATTCCGCTTTCCTCCGCCGTTGCGAGCAGCGTGGCGTCGCGGTTGAACGATGCCGCGTTGACATCGCTCGTGAAATCCCGCAAAGTCAGTTTCAGGCTCCAGTCGGCGGTGTTCCAGATCTTCAGAGTGGCATCCCCGCTGCTGGAGGCGAACCACTTTCCGTCAGGCGAAAACTCAACGCCGAACACATTCCCGGTGTGTCCTTTCAGTGTCAGCGAAGTGCTCTCACACAATCGTTGCAGGTAATGCCATTCGAAGCCACGATTGTCGCTGGCCACCGACTCGGCATTTGGTTCCTGAAGTTTCTGTGCGGCCTGCTGCACGTCGCCGCGAAAATACGCCTGGTAGGCCAGTTGCAGATCGGCCGCATAGAGAAAGTCCCGAATTGTTTCTTCGCGTACGAGCACCTTCCGGTGGGCAGCCTCAGCCAGATCACGCTGGTGGACAACTTCATTTTTCTCATGCGTCACTGCGGCAACGCCGATGACCAGCGCGATGCCTGAAACGAGCAGAAATCCGAAACTCATCGCCAGCAGGGCAGACAATGACCTACGTCGTCTTGCGAATTTCCGGAGTCGATACAAGGTAGAAGGCGGGCGAGCTTCAATCGGCTCATTCCCCAGAAATCTGCGGATGTCATCCGCCAACTCGCCTGTCGTCTGATAGCGTCGCGCAGGTTCCTTTTCGAGCGACTTCATCACAATCCAGTCGAGTTCATTTCGCAGAGTTCGGCTGAATTGACGGTCATTGAGAATCTGGTCCGGCGGCGGCGAGTCATTCCGGAGTGTCTCCTGCTGAGCAACTCGGACGCTTGGACGCGGCGGATCTTCGTCGCGGATAATCCGACACATTTCGTCGTAGCCGGCGCTGCGCAGTCGATCACGATCAAAGGGACAGGAACCAGTCAAAAGCTGATACAGCAGCACACCCAACGAGTAAATGTCACTGCGTGTATCGACATCCTGATTGTTCGATCGGGTCTGTTCGGGACTCATGTAGGACGGCGTGCCGATCAGTTGCAGGACATCGGTGTGGAGCGTCCATTCGCTCAGTGCGGAATTCGTGGCCTTGGCGATGCCAAAATCAATCACTTTCGGAACCGGAGCTGCCGCTGGGTCCCGGTCTGTCGGAATCAGGACGTTGGCCGGTTTAATGTCACGATGGATGATGCCCTTCAGATGCGCATGCTGCACTCCATCGCAAACCGCCGCAAACAATTTCAGCCGGTTGTTGATCGAGAGCCGGAACTTGTCGCAGAAATCTGTGATCGGGATTCCGCGAACCAGCTCCATCACAAAATACGGTCGTCCGGTGCCGGTTGTTCCCGTATCCAGCATTCTGGCGATGTTGGGATGATCCATCATCGCCAGTGCCTGCCGCTCCACTTCAAATCGGGCGATCACGTCGCGTGTATCGATTCCCGGCTTGATAATCTTTACAGCGACGAGGCGTTTAACAGGTTGCTGCTGCTCTGCCAGAAACACCAACCCCATTCCACCAGTACCGATCTGTTCCAACAGCCGGTACGGGCCCAGAAGGATGCCCACACCCTCAATTTCAGCCATCAGAGCGGTCGTGACTTCGGACGTCGCGAGTGGCGATTCCAGAAAATCCCGGTCTTCGGTCAGGACGCGAAGCAATGCTGAGACGCGATTCCGCAGCACACTGTCATCCCCGCAGACCTCCTGAAGGTACTCATTCCGGGCAGCGGAGTCTGCAATTCGCCTTGCAGCAGCGAAGATGGCTTCTTCCTTGCATTCAGCGGTGCTCATGTGTTCTGTGTTCCGGGTTGAAAAAGGTGTCTGGAACTCTCCAACATCTGGTTTTCGCAAAGTTCTCTGATGCCTCCAAAGTTCCAGACACCTTTTTTAACGCGCAATACTTTCTATCAGTGCGAAAACCGAGCCCCAGTCACCCAACAGAAAATCGGGAATTTCAGGAAGTTTCAGAATTCAGCCGACAAGGATCGCCTTCGCCCGTCATCTCCACGCGGAGCCAGCACTTGGCGTACGCCCAGTCATTGTCCGCAGTTGACGGCGAAATCCCGAGGGCTGACGCGGCCTGCTGCATGGTCAGCCCCGCAAAAAATCGCAGCTTGACCAGCTGCGCCTTTCTGGGATCACGAGCTTCCAGTTTCTCAATGGCTTCATTCAGAGCCAGCAGGTCCAGCGCGGAATACTCGCCTGAAGCTCCAACGACCGGCCGGTCACGGGAACGATTTTGTCCGCCGCCAGCTTTCAGACTTGCGGAATGCCGCCCACGTTCCACAAGGATGCGCCGCATCGCCTCGGCGGCTGCGGCAAAGAAGTGCCCGCGGCTGTTCCACGTCTGGACAAAATCAACATCCACCAGTCGCAAATACGCCTCATGCACCAGTGCCGTCGGCTGCAACGTTTGATCCGGAGACTCACGCAGCATTCTCACCGCTGCCAACTTCCGCAGTTCGTCGTACACCAGCGGCAAGAGCCGCTCGGTCGCCGATGAATCGCCCGATTCGATTTGTGACAGGATATGAGTGACGTCGGACATCGGTGGGCCCAATGACAGCGGACTAATCCAGAGCGGCTGTCCACTGGCACGCCCAGTGTAACTCGAAGCGTGAGTGATGCAGGTACTCTGGCCAGAAGATTTCCGGAACTCGACGATTTTACCGGAAAGCTGACGAATGCCGCTCGCCGGCGTGGACCGCGATTCGAGCGTCCGTTCTCGCAGGCCTGTGTCGCAAGTTTTGCAGTCCTGGAACCCCTTACGAAAATGTCCTCGGGGATGAGGTCATTTGGCGGAGATCTCAAGGATGCCCATGCCCAACTCGCCAAGGTTCACAGGTTCAGCGGCGAACCTGATGAGGCCGAAGTTCATTTCAATATCGCTCGCGCGCTGAATGAAAAACTCTGGCCAGACGGCGCGCACGACGTGCTTTCTTTCAACGCGATGGCCAATCTGGAAAGCGATTGGGGATCACTGCTTGACGTCATGGGGCGATACAAGGACGCAGAAGCTGCTTTCCGCACAGAAATCACGCTGCGCAGGAAGCTGCTGGAGTTGTCACCGGAATTCCGCAGGGAGCAGACGATGCTGGCCGGGGCACACTGCAATCCGGGGAACGTACTCAAATCACAGGCACAGCTGGACGTGGCACTTGCGGAATACGATCAGGCCGTCAAATTGCTGACCGAGAATCTCGCCCGAAATCCCCTCGATTCAACCACCACGACATTTCTGAGAAACAGTCGCATGGGGCGGGCAGGTGCGCTGAGCCGCCAATCGCGTTTTCCGGAAGCGTTGATCGAGTTCGACCTTGTTCGAGCTGCCGCCCCCCAAGAATTCAACGCCAGCCTGCGATCACACCGTGCCACCTGCCTCGCACGGATTAACCCCAATGGCGTGGACTTAAGCGTATTTCAGTGAGCGGCACGGCGCTAGCCGCCGGTTTCCCCTTTGTTTTCAGGAACAGTTACCGGTGGCTAGCGCCATTCCGCTCACTAAGTCCACGCCATTGCGGATTAACCCGGCAGAAGCCGTTGCAGAGGCGAACGCAATTCAGCCGAATCCCACCGCGCGAACCTTCTCGACGGCAACCAGATTCAGGAGCGTTGTTGAATCGTGGTCACTGATCGCGGCCAATGCGACTTCAGCAACTTCTTTGGCAGTCTTCCCGCCACGAAGTGACGGGCAACTTTGGGTCGCGGCAGCGCGGCATTGCCCTCGTTACGCTGCATTTCTTGAGGAAAACGGGGGCTAACGCACTGCGCCTGAGGGACGCTTGTTGCGGTCCAAAACACAACACGGAGGGCTGACGCCCAACCGCTCGCCTTCTCCGAAAACCGAAAACTCTGAATCAACAACTGATCTTCGTCCAGCCAGCCGGTGCGTTGCTGACGTCATCGCCGAGTCCGCCGTCGAGTTGCCCGAGTTATGTGAACAGGCAAAACGCGACAGGATGCCCTTCCTTGTCGATCAGAGCCCCAGACCAAATGCGAGACTGCACGGCACCTTGACGGCTTCAGTCCTGCCATAGTACGAGATACGTACCTTGACGGCTTTCGCGTCAGATGCGATCTGCCAGGACCGGGAGTACGTCACCTCATCGCCAAAACCAAAACTGCCCGATCCGCCTTCGGAGCTTTCAATGGCATTCCCCTTACTGTCGAGAAATTCGACTTTCGAAATCGCGTCAAATGACTGTTTGCAGCTCAGCTCAACCGACTGTTTGAAGGGGTCACCAAAGGCATCCCCGATCTGGCCAACCGTAGCATCCAGCGGACCAAATTTCAGCTTGCTGCCTTCGGAGAGTTTCAGTTCCGCATCGCCGGTCTTGAGATCGCGACCGACATTGAAGACGAATGTTCCGTCAATCTTCAACTGACCTGTTTTCTTGCCAGGCAACTCGTCTGACTTCATGGAAATGATGCCTGTCCCCGGTTTCTCACTCGCGGACATCCGGAAGTTCCCGTCAAACATTTCCGCCAGCGGTAGTTCCGTCTTCTCACCGGTACTGACGGTGACCTTCGACTGTTTGTTGTCCAGCGAGAGAACGGTTTCACCCGGCAGCTGAAAATAGACGTCCATCTCCAGCCCGGGAGATCTCATTTGCGACAGACCCTGACCAAACTGCGAGTTGGGATCCTTCTTCGCCACGGAGAAACCTGCGATTTCCAGTTGAGGCTTCTCCTGTGCCTCAGAAATCTCAGGCGTTAAAAACACCATAGCCAGGGGGATCAATAGTGAAGAGTGGAAATTCCGCATGACACAGTAACCTTTCTGTTTCTCTTGTAGAGTCGTATGACTCACGCAGGTTTGTGAATTGTCTTTCCCGTCGAAGGAGAATCTGGCGACGCCATACTAACGTACCAGGATGGCTCACGCCATGCCGCTCGACGTTTCTGAACGCCGAATGCCGTACACTGAAAACTCAACGCATCCACGGCCTACGCTTTCGCGACCATCAATCACGACGTGTTGAGGCGGAAATTCGGAACACTGATCTTCGCTGATTAACGCTCATG
>CAZFDW010000101.1:14525-15721 GCA_964517865.1 uncultured Chitinophaga sp. | reverse complement strand
GTTTGAGTGCAAATCGGGAATACAGGATTTGAACCTGCGACCTCTTGGCCCCCAGCCAAGCGCGCTAGCCAGACTGCGCTAATTCCCGGACGCTTGGAGTGTAGCAATGCCGGTGGCAATTCGCAATGAACCAGTGAACATGAATATCCCGACCACGACGTGTCAGGACGATGCAGTGACAGCGTCGTTGCCATAGCCTTTGCGGATTGCGCGGCGGGTCAGGAAGAGTTCGGCGACAAGAAACAGCAGGAACAGGGTGAGCAGCACGGCCCACAGCTCTGCGATGCTTTCATCGCCGTACATGCGTTTCGCAAGATCTTCAAGCGACGATGAAAAACGAATGCGATCGTTGGTCACCAATCGTGCCTTGTCGTCGTCGGTCAGTTGCCTGAGGTCGTCTTCCGCATGGTCATAGTTGACGACAAACGTATCAACCTGCTCAGGAAATGCAGCATCGGCTTCCATTGACATGGCGTAAACACCTGGTGCAAACGTGTCTGTAAACACTGCCGTGGCATCCTCGCGTCCGGATGTTCCAACCAAATATGCACTTTCAGTAACCACGCGGACTTCAGAGGTCATGTCGCCCGGTGCCACGAACTTGACGAACTTATCCGCAGGTTCTGCAACGGGCTGGAGCTCCGCTTTATGGGAGCCTGCGAGTTCAGGATCGGGGCTTGTGCCGATGGTCTGTCGGAGGCGTGCAATCAATGGCTCACCAAAGTCGACGTTGCGATGGCTGCGGGACGAAGCGACGTGAAATACGGCTTCATGCAGAAACGGAACAAAGTCGGATCGTGTTGGAAGGTCATTCCAGCTTCGATCCAGTGTCGTGGTCATGACCAGCACAAAACCGTCTCCGCAGCGTGCTTCCAGCAGCAGCGGGTCACCTGTTGAAAGCGCCGCCAACACCAATGGTGCCGAGGTCAAAGGTGTGTTGACCGCTCCGAACTTTGCAACGTTGCTGTCCAGAAGCGACTGCTTTGCATTCGTGCCCATGCCAGCAGCATTTTTAACGGCTGCAGCATGCATCGCCGCCGGACCGATTTTTGTCAGACACCACGCAGCGAACGTGGCCTTCAGAAAACTGCGGCCCGGGTCAGAACGAAATCGGTCCAACCAGCCTGGCTGAAGGCTCAACGGAGCCATGCGTATGACCTGCTCGGCCTGCGGCGGCGCTTCCCGCGTCCGCACAA
>CAZFDW010000101.1:0-14425 GCA_964517865.1 uncultured Chitinophaga sp. | reverse complement strand
CCGGCAGCGCGGCGGGAGTACCATTCACCAGCAGCACGTCCAGCGACTCTGCCACATGAATCGCCGCCTGACTCATGTTGTCAACCGCAACGGCATCATCGGACATCTCCGCTTCGACACTCAGCACATGCGTTCCTTCCGCCCGCAGGACATGTTCGAATTCGATAACCGATTCTCCATGAGCCGGAATTGACGGGCTCTGCAGTTTACCTGCCAGCGGCTGACCATCCAGCATCAGTCGCAGCGGAACCTGAGCCTCGGTGTCAGATTCATTGTGAATGGTGCCCCGTAACCGCACGGGAAAATCAGGTACCGTCATTTCCCGTGACAACTCGATGCGTCCGACAGAAACGTTGCGGGTCACCGGACCAAGATGTGGGGCGACGTCAACGACCCAGACGTGCGGTCGTACCGACGGAAATTTCACGAGGTCATCAAACCGCATCCATTCGGCTTCGTTGTCAGACTTCCAGCTGTTTCCCTGTCGATCTGTAAACACCACAACTTCCCGTGCCGATGCACTGGAACGGCCGAGGATCGCAAGGGCTTTTTCCAGTGCGGACAGCATTCCACACGAACCGCCGGGGGGTGGCAGTCGTCGGATTTCCTGCTCCACCATTTTAAGATCACGCAGCGGCGATTCAATGACCGATCGCGGCTGATCGCGTGCATCAATCAGGGCGACATTGTCATCCGCTCCCAGCGTGCGGAGAAAGTCGCAGGCGCGACGAATTGCATTTTGGTGCATTGAATTCACGCCATCGGTGCGCGACATCGAATTTGAACCATCAATTACAACCACGACGGTCCGCGAACCGCCGGAGTAATAGCCGCTCAACCAGCCGCCAGGCAACCATGGGCGCGTCACCGAAAGCACGATGAGCGCGATCATGCCGATGCGAAGCAACAACAGCAGCAGTTCTTCCAGTTTCAGACGTCGTCGGGTTTTCTTTGACGGATTCAGGAACTGCATCGCCGCCCATTCGACGACGTCATAGCGGCGGCGACTCAACAAATGAGCCGCGATCGGCAGACCGATCCCTGCCAGGCTGATCAACAGCCACGGATTCATGAAGAATTGAAACATGTGGCGATCGGGCTATGTTTCCTTACTGGAAGGCGTCGCTGGAAAATCGTGGTATCGATCGGCCGACGATGGCTGGTCACTCAGAACTGTGGCGTATGTCATTCGACTTCTTTGCGGCATCGCTTTCCGAAATCAGCTTCTTCGGTCGGAAGTAGCGCTTCGATTCATTCACGGCAGTGCGTCTGGTCATAAACCGCACCAGCAATGTCAGGAGATAATTTTTCCAGCCCGGAACCACGTACTGGCGACGTTTTTCCATAGCCTTGAGCGCCGTTCTGACAACCTTTGCCGGAGTGATGGACGTATGTTTTTCCAGCCAGCCGGGTGCCCCGGCCTTGTCGAAGAAATCAGTACGCGTGACACCCGGACAAAGCGCCATCACCGTGACACCACGACCTCGAACTTCCGCCCACAGTGCTTCGCTGAAATGCAGAATGAAAGACTTGCTGGCCGCGTACGTGGCCATGAATGCCACTGGCTGGAAGGCAGCCTGTGACGATACGTTGATGATCGCACCGTGTCTGCGGTCGAGCATTCCTGGCAGCGCACGATACGTCAGATCGGCGAGTGTCAGCAGATTCAGGTTCAGCAGATGACGGACATCTTCAGGCGATGTCGATTCAATCTGACCAATGAGCCCGATGCCGGCATTGTTGACGAGTAATTCTACGTCCACTGCCAATCGCCGGATTTCATCGAACAGTCGCCGACTTGCATCCGGGTCCGCCAGATCAATCGCGACAATATGGCAGCGCGTCCCGTGTCGGGTATTCAACTCCGTCGCGAGTGCAGCCATCTTGTCTTTGCGCCGAGCCGCAAGAATCAAGTGCATGCCGCGACCTGCCAGTTGCGCAGCAAATTCCGCTCCGATTCCGGAGGATGCGCCTGTGATCAGAGCCCAGCGATCGTTGTAACTGTCAATCACTCGCAAAACTCGTAAACAATTCAGTGGGATAAAAAATGACTACCAGAACATGGCATCCGGCCATATTTTCGCAACGTGCTGGTCGAGCAGGTGCAGAGTCTATGCGGATGAGGTAAAACACTCAAACAGATCGGGCCATCATCGTCCCTTAAATTGCTGCAGTCGTTTCCAGAGAATCTTCAATGGAATACCTTGAAAGTCGGCTAATCCGCCAAATCGATACCGCTGCCGCACAGGAACTGGGAATGGCCGGCCTGCTGCTGATGGAAAACGCCGCACGAGGGGCGTGTGAGGTTCTGGAAGCCGTTAAGCCACAGGGCAGAATCATTGTTGTGAGTGGCCCCGGCAACAATGGAGGTGATGGTCTCGCCATGGCACGCTTGCTTGCGGCGAATGGAATTGACAGCGAAGTCCATCTTGTGCGCGCCGGGAAGTCACTCACAGACGATGCTCAGTCCAACCTTGAATTTCTGCTCCGAAGTGGCATCAGCGTTCAGGAGGCCGATACAGGAATTTTGCAAACCGTTTTGGCGGTTCTGAGACCCAGCGACTGGATTGTCGATGCGCTCCTGGGCACGGGAATCCGTGGAACACTTCGCAGTCCTTTCCTCGAAATTGTGGAAGCGATAAACCACTCGGCCGCGCCCGTCCTGTCTGTCGATGTGCCCTCCGGACTGGATGCAGATTCCGGCGAACCGTGTGGCGCGGCCGTGCGGGCGGAGGTGACCGTTACGTTTGTGGCGACGAAAGCCGGCTTCCGCTTTCCACATGCGTTGCCATATCTAGGCCGCGTTGTCGTTCGGCAGATCGGTGTTCCGCAGAGATGGCTGAACTCATGGTGCGAAACTCACACATCTTGACGAACGTTGGACAATTCTGGCCGATTGCGATTCTGTAACTGACTGCTACGGAGTCGCATGCATTCCAGGCCGTTGCGAAAAAGGCAACGACTCGACTCGGAGAGTCAAGCTACGGGGTCGCATGCATTCCAGGCCGTTGCGGAAGAGGCAACGACTCGACTCGGAGAGTCAAGCTACGGAGTCGCGTTGACCTTCAGAAGCTCCCGATACTGCAGCCGTCCGATGTGCCACATGTATTCAGGTCCATATCCGGCCTTCCGTGGCCATGGATTCAGAGTCGCGGTCCGCAAGGATATTTTCGCATCGTCCGTGTTGCCTTCGACAACCTGATTCATGCCAATATACAGATGACTGTAGAACAATCGAGAGTCGCGCGAGGCGGATGCAGGATCATCTGGAATAGCTTTCAGGACTTCTTCTGCCGTCAGGCTTCCGTCGAAAAGTCGATACACCTCTTTAAACGGAGGCCGATCGTCTTTTTCGTACCGCAGCAACTGCCGTCGCGCCTCATCTTTACCAAACGCACGGTAGTGTGAAAGATAGCGCCAGATTCCGTTTTCCCGGTCAACGTTGTCGAAGGAATTGTATTTGTCGAATTGCGCGGCGGCCTGTTTTGGATGATTCGCGAAAAACATCGCGATCCCGAGTCGCCAGTGCGATGCATCAAGGTCCGGTTTCATTTTCACCATTGTCAGATAGTCAGCTTCCGCCTTTTCGAATTCCCCGAGAAACATCAGCACGTCGCCGCGTGCGGAATACTCATTCACGGCATCGGCAGCCAGGGGATCAATCCTTTCTTTCTGCCTGAGTTGTTTCGTGAGCGATTCGATGAGGTCGGTATTAAGTTTCTCAACCTGCAGTTCTTTGTCGTCTGTAATTACTGGCTTCGCTGCTTCATCAGTGAAACCATACGCCTGAGTCACGGAAAAGGCAGCGATGAAGATAGCGGTGGCCGATCTGGCCATGGTAGATATACACAGTCTCATTTGCACGGTTCCGATCAGAAGGATGTTATACTTCGCGCGGCCAGAAATGAGTCCGGCGAGCGGAGCGGCGTGAACCCTCCGGTACCTCGTTTCTGCACCGGCACACTGACGGATGCCGCTCACCAATTCTCTCACTCATGACCGCCTGGAGTATATCAGGATATTGAGGGTGTATAGGTTAGAGCACGGACTTTCGCCTGTGCGCCAGCAAGACTGTAACTGTCGTTTTCTGCCGAGTTACGCATGAAATTCTTCCGAAGCAAATCTCACTGCCTCGCCCAGAGCGCCGATTCTCACTCAACTCAGATTGACACCGTGAACTTATCACGACTACAAGCGTCACACTGAATGGAAGGGCTGCTGGAATCGGCCCGATTTCTGAACTGTTCGATGGAGCGAACCGATGCGTCGTGTCATAATTGCCTTGGGATCAATGTTGCTGGCCACTGGTTGCGGTTCAGAAAGCAGGGCCCCGGAGACCGGATCGGCTGGGATTCCGCTGTCGATGTCCGGCCAGCAGACTGCAGCGGCACCGGTGCCCGAGCGCTCCATTCAGAGAACCCTTTCCCAGTACCCGGACGCGGTGCGTCAGCTGTTGCAGAAAGCGAATACTGCCGTGGTCGCCGGCCAGGAAGGGGTTGCAGTTGAAGCGTTGAGTCAGGCGATTGGCGTGTCTCCGGAAGATCCCAGTCTGTTTCGCATGCGAGCTGATGTGTATTGCCTCCAGGGAGAAAACGCCAACGCCCGGGTCGATTTCAGTACGGCCATTCGACTTGCGCCCGACAATGCCGACTTTTACAACTATCGCGGCTATTTTCTGATGTCGCAGGGGCTTACGAAGGAAGCGATCGCAGACTTTGAGAAGGCCATACAGCTCAATCCCGGTCACGCCGCCGCGCTCAACAATCGCGGACTGATGGCGCTCACAAATCAGGACTACAAATCTGCGGAAGCGAATTTCTCGAAAGCCATCGATGGCGACCGCAAGTTTGCAGACGCATGGAACAATCGTGGCTTCGCGCGCCTGAAGCTGGAACAGTATGAATCCGGGCTGTCAGACCTGCAACAGGCACTGCGGATTCAGGAGACCTACGTCACAGCCTGGAACAACTGTGGTCTGATCTACATGCAGCAGGAAAAGCACGAAGACGCATTGAAGGCTTTTTCGCGTGCTTCAGAACTGGAACCCATGGATATGCGCTGGCTGGGCCATCGTCGCGCGGCCTTACTGAAGCTGAATCGCTTTGCTGAGGCGCAGAAGGATGGTGCAAAACTCGAATGGCTGGATCAACTCAACCAACTGACTCAGCAGGCATCCCGCAACGTACGCAATCCGGCGGCATGGATAGTTCGCGGGAAACATCTGATGCACGGAAGCCAGTATGGCGCAGCCATACAGGACTTCACTCGCGCGCTGATCGTCAATCCCGGCAACACGGACGCATTGACAGGACGAGCATCCGCATGGATGGCGACCGGCGACCTGCAGAAAGCGATGCTGGATTGCGATGAATCCATCGTTGTCCGATCGTCACAGGAAGCGTATTCCATCCGGGGCGATCTCTGGATGCGTCTGGAAAATTTCGACAATGCGATCAGCGACTTTGAAACAGCCGGACGATTTGACGAACAAGTCGCCGTCGCCTACGAAAAACGAGCTGATGATCGTCGCGAAGCCGGACAGGCAGACGGCGCAAAGGTCGATCTTCAACGCGCAGAAGAGATCCGCAACGCCATGGTTGATAAGGAAAACAATTCGAAGCCGCCGCAGTCAGCGGATGGATTTGAGCCGGCAGCCGAAAACGGGGCCAGTCGGAACTAGCGACGATTTCCTTGTGGATCGGGATTGGCCGCACCCTGCGGGGCTGCTGGCAGGCCGAACATGCGAGGGATATTGAGCGTCGGAACCGGAGCACCGGGGCGAGGCTCGAAGGCACCAAAGAATTCGCGGATGGAATCATCAATCTTGCGACTTCCGCGCGTGGTTTGTGGATTCGATGTTGTTCCCCGGACCTGAACGGTGACAAGAGACGTTGTGCTGGACACGACAATATTCTTGAGCGGATTGATGGTGACAGGTGGGCGTGAATAGAAGTCCAGAGACACATCCCCGCCGAAGCCGACTCGACCACGCCCGCGCAATGCAAGAGAATTGCCGACGAGATCGATGGGTTCGAATTCAAACGCTTCGTCGTGAATCCTGAATGACATCAGGGCGTGATTAAACGCCTCTCGATTTGGCACTGCAAACTGCAGGCTGGACAACGCATTGAGCATTTCCAGGACGACGGGAATTTCGTATAACGCGGCCGGAGAGATCAGCATCTGACCGTTGCCCTTAAGATTGGCCGCTGAATCGCCGTCGCCGTTCACCAGCAGCCAGGCATTCACCACGCCCTTCATGTTCGGCTGGTCGGGCATATGCAGCGCGGCATAGTTCTGGAGCAGCGCATTTTTCAATTCTCCGAAGAACTCGTATTCGCTGCCCTTCGTCAGATCGATCATTCCGTCCATTTCAAGGACGCCTCGGTAGGCTTTGGCCACAATGCGTCGATCCAATGCAACCTCAGCGGGTTGCACCTGTCGCTGAATGATCTCACGGCAACCGAGGACCAGTTCATCTTCCGACATCGTGTATGGCCCATCGATATCGGTAATCGTCATTTCGAGAACTTCTGCCTGATCGAGTCGAATATGTCCGGTATTCTCCAGGTGGTATCCATCCCAGATCCCGTTTGCGACGACCATTCCGGACACGTTTGTCAGTTCCATTCCCGCTGAAACGGCACACTGCTTCAGGCGCATGTTGAGACTCCAGGCCGCTGTCGTCGGAGCAGTCCCATTTGTCACGCCCCGAAATTCCAGTTCCGACGATTCAATGGAAACCCGGCCAGCCTGCGAGAGTCGCGACAGCGTATCGCGCCAGTTGTCCGGCAACGCGGCGCGAAACTCGTCATCGGGCTTCAGGTCCGTCGCATTCAGATCATTCAGATGCATTTGCCAGTAACCGTCGGGCGATAATTCAGCCCAGCCGCTGGCTCGAATCGGCGCCCCTTCATGATCCGCATTCAGAGTTTCAATCGTGCAGTGCTGCACGCCCGCAAATTCGGGATCATTGGGCTTATAGCTGAGTCTGGCTTCGTTGATGTTCATGCGATACGGAAATGGTTTCGGATAGATCGAGGCATCAAAGATTCGGACGTTACTGAGTTCCACAACCGGGATCTGCCCCGGTGCGGCAGTCCAGTCAATTGTGGTCGTCAGGTTGATCGAACCTTCGGGCTGCAGCATTGTCCAGAGAGCCCGCGAGGACGGATTCAGAGCATTGAACAGATCGGCGTCCAGTTTCGCGTTCTCGGCATTGATCGTCAGTTGCAGCACACCAGGGGCAGGCAAGCCCCGAAAGCTGCCGCCAGCGTTCAATTCTCCTTTGTCGTGCCAGCCGTGGAGATTTGTAAACCGCCAGTATTTGGCTTTCGAGTCGAATGAGAGTTCACCACTGAGTCCAGTGATTTCGTATCGAAATTTGCTGAAGCGAATGCTGCCGTCGCGAACGGTGGTGAAGAGCTGGATATCGGTCGGCTGATCTTTGCCCGCTTCACGACGACAGTCTACTTTCGCCGATACGAGTCCACCGACATTCAGACTATCGACAACCTTGCGGCCAGGTTCATCGAGCGCGTCACGGAACTGCCCGTCCAGCGCCAGATCCTGCACATCGATCTGGAAGTCCAGTTCGAGATCAGGGCCGGGGTTTCGGATGAAGCCCTGCGCTTGCACCGGACGACTTCCGAGCATTCCGTCAGCCACGATGTCCAGAACGACTGAGTCCATTGTTACGGCACCGGACTCCAACGGCCGTTGATGCAGCGTGGCATTGACACCAGTCACTGGATATCGAAACTTATGAAACAACAGCGACGCATTTTCTGCGACCCCATCCATGGCTGTCGGTAACCACTTGCCGGACGGCAGTTGCTGCACAGTGATATCGCCGGAAACAGTCCCGGTCGGCTGGAAATGATCGAACAGTTTCCGGGATTTCTCCGGAAGCAGTGGCTGCAAATCTTTTGTGATCGGGAATTTTTCGAGATGCACAACGGCGGTCGGTGCTGGCGCGTTCTCGCGAAGCTCCATCGCAAACCGGCCCGTCACCATTGCATCGCCGTCACGGGCATTCAGCAGCTTAAAAGTCACGTTGCTGTTGTCCCAGAAGAAAGTGGCACGCACATCGGAAAGCCGAACCGGCACCACAGGGGAACTCAACAGACCGTCACGCACTTCGACTTTCAATCGCAAATCGGGAACCGCTCGTTCCGACCGCTTTTCAACCAGAAAATCTACGTCCAGAATTCCGAAAAATCGAGGTGACACGCTGCTGCCTCCAACGACAATGGCATTGGTTTCGGAGCTGGCATCTGCAGTGCGTGATTCGACCGGTGAAGGCAACACGCTGGCAATTTTTGCGTCGAGCTGCTGAAGATGCGAGGCAAGCTGCGGTGCGGTCGATTTTGCCAGATCCATCAGTGACTGGTCCGCCTTAATTCCGTTCACCTTTCCACTCAGATTCCATTCTTTTGTCGTCAGATTGCAGGTGCCGTTGAGAGCGAGATTCTCGGCTCCCGGTAACGCCAGACTTCCTGAAAAATCGTACGCCTCCGAAGACTTCGGTACAGCCTGAAACAAGGGAGACGTCACAATCAGACTTGCGGGGGGGATTCCAGCACCATGCTCCAGCTGAATCTGAACACGCACGTTGTCGAGAATCACGCTGGGAGGAATCAGAGGATTGTCGCTGATCCGATGAAATGCATAATCCTGCCAGTTCCAGCGACCGTCTTCCGATCTCTTAAGCAGGATTTCCACACCGGAGATTTTTATGGAGCGAACGATGACGTTCTGTCGCTCCATCAACTCAGTTTCATCGACCGTGGCCAACGCCTCTTTGGCTCGCAGAATCGGTTGATTGGCTGCGCGATCGCGAATCTCTATTCCCGTCAGTCGCAGCGACGATGTGCTGCTCAACTCAATGCCGTCGATCTGCAATTCAAGGTCCGGCGCGGCCTTGTCAAATGTTCGAAATGCCTGCTCACGAACGAGCCGGTCGCTGTTCTTCCACAGCCAAACGCCTCCGACGCTCACAGCAATCGTGATCGCCAGCGCTATGAAGAACATCCATTTAAGAACGGGCCAGACCTTCATGTTCCCTCGCCAATCGCAACATCCATGTTTGCGGACTGGACAAAATCAGGTCACGCCGGACCGCAGGTCGCCGTCACGTCGTGTCCGTTGGCTCCATCGTTGCCGGAGCGCCACAAGTCCATGCGCAGCCAATATCGACAACGGAAACTCAACCGGTAAACGATATCGAATTGACCCCACAAAGACCATATGAACCAGCAGAAACTGCAGGAAGGGCCCAGCGAGCAACCCGATACAAGCCAACTTATGACGTAAGTCCAGTGCGCCAGCCAGAATCAGCACCGTCAAGACGCAATACCAGACGACGCAAAATACAGAGAATACACCGCCTGAGAAGCCTGCGGCGTTCAGGGAGGGACTCAGGTAGCGGCCTGCTTTCAGAAATGCCAGTTCAATGGTGCGTCGCGGATTCGACACTACGAAGTCAATGGCTCGCTGTTTGTAGTGCGAGTTCATCGCGTATTCAGACATTGTCGATAAGACGTTTTCCTGATCGAAAAAGCTCATATCGCTTGCACCAGTTGCATCTGGATTAAGTCCGTCGTACAGACTTGGGCCGGACCAGAGTGAAGTAAAAACCCAGTGGTCAGTGACTTCGTGGTTTCTCCAGGCCCAGGGCAACAGAGCGACGAAACAACCTCCGCAGATCAATGTGGCACACAGAATTCTCTTCGCGAACGTCATTTGCCCGAACAGGATGACGAGTAATGAACTGAGCCCCGCCCAGAGCAGCCAACCCGGTCGAATGAGTACAGTGAGTCCCGTCAGAATGCCGCTGGCGAACGCGATCCTGCCGCAGGATGCCGCAGGTGCTTGCTGCAGAAGTCTGGCGAGTGCGAGCAGGCAGACCAGGAGTCCGAAGCTGAACCATGTCTCGGACAGAATCTGAACGTTGCTTCCAATCTGCAGCGGCGACACAACCACCAGCAGCATCGCCCACAAAGCCGTTGATTCATCAAACAGTTTTCGTGCCAGCAGCCATGTCAACCAGCAGCAGCTGGTTCCCACAACGGCCATCACCAGACTTGCCGCAAAGACACTTTTGCCGAAGGCTTTGATGCTTGCCGCCAGCAACAGCGGAAATCCGGGAGTTCGCAGAACACGACGTGGCGGTTGAAAAATGGCATAGTCTTCGCCTGCCGCGATACGTTGTCCCAGTTCCCAGTAACCGTCAGCGTCGCCTTCGATCAGAAACGTGCGACCAGCTTCGGTCACATGCTGATCAATCGCAATCGCCGCGATAACACGCAGCAGCAACGCCAGCAGCAGGATCGTCCAGAATTTGTAGCAGGACCGGCGCATGAATGACCGTAAAAGAAACTGCAGAATCAACAGACTTCGCATTGCCAGTCGGAAATTCGTTTAAACCGACGCCGCAGGTTTTGAAGTTGCGATTTCAGTAGCCTGGCTCTCCAGAGCCGAGTTTTTCGCTACGGACGGGGCTCGACTCTGGAGAGTCAAGCTACGATTTCACAAACGCAACATAATAGAACAGCAGTCCTGTCACAGACGTCAGCGTAATGTCAATTGTCGATGCCCATCCAAGCGCCTTGTGTAAACGACTGTGCGTTCCCGGTACTGGAGGATTCTGGAAACGACGCAGAGCCAGCGTGATTGTCACGATCCAAAATAGCGGCGTGGTGACTGCAAAAACCAGATGCACTAAAAGCCATGGCCTGACCGTGTTAATTTTTGCCGTCAGTGCGTCGGGACTCAGCGGCTGTTTCGCGACGATATTCTCCCAGCCTCCATGCACCATCTGCACGTCCACTTCAAACGCCGTGACCGCGAGCAGCAGAACGATTCCCAATGCGATCTGCAGGCGTTTGTGTGCGACATAACGTCGGCGAAACTTGACCAGCCACAGGCTCCAGAGCAGCACCGGCACAATCAGTGCCAGGGCGCATACGACAAAGTCCAGCATGAAGGTTGTCGGGTAGCCGAGAAATCCATTCGACAGCATGATCGCACTTCCGTAACCAGAACTACTTCCACAATTCCTTGATGGCCGCCTGGATGCCGTCCGAGTCAATGCCCTGATGACCCATCTGCTGCCACAGGCCACCGGAGCCTTCGCGATAAGTGCCGATGTTGTTGTAGCTTCCTTTAAACCCCCGTTTGAGCAGTTCCGTACCGAAGCGCGAGCCCAACCCGGTGTTGACGTTAAAGGATTCTGCGACCAGCACCAGCGGAGAAGTCGCCAGTTTTTCCATCATCGCTTCGTCATACACATTCAACGTGGCTTTGTTAATAAGTCCGACATGGATCCCCTGAGCTTTCAGTTTAATCAATGCGTCCAGCGACCGATACACGGTTTCGCCAAACGACACGATATATCCATCTGTGCCCTCACGGATCAATTCGTCGCGACCAGTGACGAACTTATAGTCGTCACCATACATAAGGGCACCGTCTTCTGTCAGCAGATCCGGCACACCGGACCGCGTGGAGAAGATAAATCGCAACCCGGCATCACCGTAGATCTTTTTCATGCAGGCCTTAAATTGATGCTGATCAGCCGGAAAATACAGCCGTGTGGTGTCGCGACCTTCATCCGGAAGCCCGTTGGCAGCAAACATATTATTCAGGCCGAAATGGCAGGTATTGTCCGCCATGTCGTCACAACCAGCGTGCGAAAAATGAGCCAGCACATTGGCCTGATTCAATCGTGCCATCGTGATTTCTGACACGATCATTTCCAGAAACGCTGAGAACGTCGCGAACACGCCCTGTTTGCCGGTTTCGTAACCGAAGCCCGCCGCCGCTGAGAAATTTCCTCGTTCCATAATGCCGCCGCGAACGAACACCTCCGGATGAGCGGCCCGCACATGATTCAGGCCGCAGGATCCTTCCAAATCACAGTCGAACACCCGCACGGATGCGATTCGCTGAGCTTCGGGCATCGCATCCAGAATCTCATTAAGAAACTTGCCGAACAGATCGCGGTTCTTGCCGACGTTCTTACTGCAACTGCCTTCATAGGATGGACCGGACGGACCTTTTTTGACATTGTTGAGATATTCAACGGCAGCCGTCTGGCCTCGCCCAGTGAGATATTCTTTGGCGAGTGAAACCTTGATCACGTCGTGTCCATGAGCACTGCCTTCAAGCCCTTTAATTCCCACGCACATCTTGCGGCGATTGATCAATGCGATCGGTCCAGTTGCGGTCACTGCGGCACACATTCGGGCGTAAAGCGAATC
The DNA here is from genome assembly GCA_964517865.1 of uncultured Chitinophaga sp. GTDB lineage: Bacteria > Planctomycetota > Planctomycetia > Planctomycetales > Planctomycetaceae > SXXK01. The sequence goes on along the minus strand of CAZFDW010000101.1, from coordinate 2,162 downwards.
CAGATCTTCGCCGTCGCCGATATCGATCTTCAGACCGTGGCCTGCAAGAGTTTTGGAAACGTCGTAACCCGGCAGATAGTCCGATGGATGACCGGCGATTGTGACGTCGTTGTCGTCAATCAGCAGCTTCACGTTCAGGTTCTGAGCCACCGCAAGTCGGGCCGCTTCGGAATCGTCGCCTTCCATCTGCGAACCGTCCGAACCCAGCATGAAAACGACTTTACCTGGATTCGCAATTGCCACGCCGTTGACGAACGGCCACATGTGTCCCAGTCGGCCAGACGAAAACTTTACGCCTGGTGTAAAACCGCGTTCCGGATGTCCTGGCAAATGCGATAGATACTCGCGGTAGTGGTACAACTTCTCGACAGGCAACTCGCCTTCAAGTGCGGCCATCAGGTATTGAGTCGCCACACGGTGGCCGGCTTCGTCAAAGAAGATCGGCAGCACATCGGGCGTTCCTCCGGCAGCCGCATGTTTCATAAAGCCATGCATGATGCAGACTTCAGGAACTGTATCGAACGGGCCGCCCGTATGGCCTCCCAGTCCCTTAGCGTCCGCAATGGCAGTGAAGAAGACGATGGCGTCGCGGCAGATCTCGATATTCTTCTTGAGTGTTTTCCGCTGTTCCACCGTCAGTTTCGGATTCTTCGGATCCAGTGGCAAGGCGGAATACTGGCTCAGTGGAATTGGAAACTCGGCTACCGCAGACATCTTGAAACTTCTCCGTCACTTTTCGACTGAAACTCAAAAACCGTGAGCCGCAAGGCGCTAGCCGCGGGTAATTTGCCTGCAAAAACCGGCGGCTAGCGCCATGCCGCTCACAAGAACAGCGGTATTCAGACAGGCTCCCAGTAGAGACGAAGTATGAATCTTCGCAGTGGAATTGCAATTCAACCGGAAAGTTGACCCGAATCCGCTGAAAATCCGTCTGGCTGTTTGAGAAAAAGACCGTGGCGAGTCGTTCTGTAGGCCGGACCAAGCGCAGCGCCGTTCCGGCAATTGCCAGACACCTGCCGGAACGGTGCTGCGCTTGGTCCGGCCTACCCCAAAACCAAACATTGACACAGCCATTAACTCATCGGGATAAATCGGCGGACCAGCGACGCGGGGGCGATGAGCATGATGACCAGCACGGCGTTTTTGACGTCGCCGGTGAGTCCAAAAACCATGAGTGCATCGAGAAAAATGATGCACAACAGCATGAGTCCCACGGTGCGTTGAATACGAACAGGTTGAGGGTTACCGATGACAATGGCAGCCCGCATGAGGATGTTCAGGCCAAGGATAAGAAGTGCCATCTGGCTACCGGGAATGGTTTTCTCAACACCGGAACCCGTCACCAGCCATGCATCCAGACCAATCCCGCAGAGTATGATTCCGACACCCGTGAGCAAACCTTTAGTGCTGCTTTTACTCGCTTCGTTGCGGGCAAACACTGTCACGCCGATGATGTAGATCGCGAGTCCTGCCGCGACTGTCATGGGAGTTGTCTGCCAGACCGACGTCATCGTGGTGGCCGCACTGGCACCGAGCATCAGGTTGAGGAATCGACATGTCCCCATTCCCAGCGGCGCAGCAACGGTCGATTTCAGACAGCCATCGTACAGCAGCACGGCTGCGACAATGAGTCCTGCGATCAGCAGACTTCCCATCCCGATGACCGCAGCACAACCCACACCGATTCCCATCAGCATCGTACCGAAGATTGCGGCTGCTTTGCGTGAAATGCGTCCAGAGGGAATCGGTCGTTCCGGGCGTTCGATCGCATCGAGTGCGGCGTCAAAGACATCGTTCAGAACCATGCCGCCCAGATACAGCCCGGCGCTGGAAATCAGCAGGAACAAGAGATCAGTTTGCTGCGTAAGTTCTGCCGGCGTCAGTTTATGGGTGATCAGATATCCGCACAGGATGTTTGACAGAGCTGTGAAGACGGTGGGAAACCGCATGAGCTGCAGCCAGGTCAGTGGCGTGGCTTTGGAGACGATTGTTTGAGCCTGGGTGATGTTTTGGATATTCACAGTTTCGGGTTGGTTTCTGATTTGTGGAACGATTCGACATCCATTGTTCATCGGCCCAACGGGCCAGCCCTATGTCAGCCCGGGGCAACGCCCAATGGCAGTCACTTTGAGTTCGTAGTCCCGCCTTCAGGCGGAATTGTA
>CAZFDW010000100.1:0-15746 GCA_964517865.1 uncultured Chitinophaga sp. | reverse complement strand
GGCCGCGATTTCCGACTCACCGACGTGCATGGCAAGGTTGTGGAAGAACTCATTGTATAGGCTGGAAATCCGTCGGCGAGCGGCATGAGTCAGTTTGCCGGCACAATTGCATGTACGATGGACATTCATGTCTTTTTGTGAAGACCGAATGCCTGTCTATTCACCATTCAAAAATGGCAAAATCCGAGCTTACTCGACGCTGTCCTGAGTCAGATCGGTGTCAGTCGCAGAGTCAACTTCATCGTTTGACAATGAGGGATCCAAAGGAATCTCGGGAGACGGTTCGCTGTCTGTCATCTCCATCGTTTCACGCACCAGCGGATTTTCTCCGTCGAAGATGTTCAGATCGTTGTAGGCCATCAAACTGCCTTTTTCGAGATGGACGTTCTTGAGTGCGATCGCGTACTCCACCCGAGAATGAAAATAGCGAATCTCGGATTCGACGACTCGGCGTTGCGCATCGAGCATCCGATCTATATCGACGTCAAGGCCATTTTGTTCCTGCGTCTCGTAGGATTCCAGAATTCGCGATGCGGCATCCAGTCGTTTCAAAGTGTTTTGGCAGGAAGCGTAGGCTCGTGAAACATCAGCCACGGCATTGCTAAGATCGAGGATGACTTCTCGCTCCTGCTCGCGCAGGATCGCACGTTCACGACTCAACAGGAGTTCCGCGTTGGTGACAGCGAGATGCCCTTTTCGGTAGCCAAGTGGAACCGTGTATTCCAGACCAAGATACCATTCCTGAAGATCTCCGTCGGCGAGGTTGCCCAGCGAAGATGATTTGCCGTTATATGCCAGCAGATCGTCCCCGAAACCGCGAAATCGGTATCGTCCCACGGTATCAAGTCGAGGGTTAATGAAGTTCCTGGCAGCCAGTAATTCCATTTGCCTCTTCTGCAGTTTGAGTTGCTGACGGCGCAACTCCGGGCGACGCGACAGGGCCTCCTGCATCGCTGAATCCCACTGAAAAACAACCTCAGCTTGCGGCGGATTTTCAGAGGGTCGGAGCATTTCGTTTTCGTTGATGGGAATACCGATCAGAAAACGCAGTCGACGTTCCGCCAGCTGGACTCCACCGGTTCCGCGCACTGTGCCTCCTGTGCTTCCGTTTCCATTCTGAGTGCCCTGAACGATGCGGCCGGTCAATGCCTCAAGCACTTCGTCCCGGAATCGATAATACTGTTCGGCAGCCAGCGCCACACGAGCTTCCGAATCAAGGTCGTTTTCCGCTCTGGCATTGACACGATTCAGTGCTTCGAGGGCGCGGTTCATGGCGCCAATCCGGGCATCCAGATCTCTGTAACCGAAGTACAGATCCCAATAGGCGTTCACAACGTTGCTGACATAATCGCGAACCGACATCTGGAAGTCGATTTGTGAGATATCCATATTCGCGCGAGCAATCAGCAGCCCGTTGTAAACTCCGGGCGTGGCAGTGGGACCGGCAATTCGATTGAATTCAATTCCGCCTCCCTGGAGCAGAGGCTGGCGAATTTCGCCTTCAACATAGCTGTTCCATGCGCTGGGATAGGTATTGCTTGGTGCGTTATTGGCGTCATAATTATGCACACCCCGCAGAGCGAGTCTTGAGCCGGTGGCGGTGCGTTTGCTCAGTTCAACGTTGTAGTCATCAAGCTGCCCCGTCAGCGTGTTGGTGCCGCCGGCAAAAAACGGGTTATTGAACGTTTGATCTCGTCGGTTAAAGTAAGCCGTGGCCGCCAGCTGCGCGTCGAATTCACTCAGAGCTGCTTCGGTGCTGAACCGCGGATCTGCCTGCCATGCAGCGGGGTTGTGGCGTGAGGCCACAATGTCAGGATTTCTCAGGATAACTCCGCCAAGTTCACGCAGAACATCCGAATTCTGCATCGCCATCGAAATCACGTCGAAAAGCGACACATCCCGATACTGAAGTTCCTCGAGTCGAATTTCTTCGCTGACCGTCACCGGGGACGATGACATCGCCGCAGGATGGATTTCCACGCGAGGCCGGTCCATCCGTGCCGAAATTGCCTCAATTTCCTGCGTATCGTTAGCAACTGTCTTCTTCCATGGATATCGGCAGTGACAGCCGCAGTTGAGAGCAATGGACACAAGGATAACCAGACTCGCTCCGCGGACGATACGGCGGGGGTGAGGTGACGATGCGGGATTTTTTCCGTCTGGATTGGTTGTGTAAAAAAGAGAAAACATCCATGCTCCTTTTGGTCCACTCCTTGTCGCCTGAATGCATCCTTGCGGCGCCAACGGTCGCGTGAGCCGACCTATCGCAAAAGTTCGTCAAAACACCGGGTGAAACAATGGGAACAGGACGCGATCAGCGATAATACTCGGCGATTCCCTGGTATCGATCGGATCTACTCTGTAATTTGGATCACTTTGCCTGGCTGACAGAGTCCTCCCAGACCTTGCGATAATCAGCAACCGGGCGATGAACAAGCCTGTAATAACGATCACTTGCAGAGAAATCGTTACAATCAGACTTCTCTGTCACTGTTTCGGCTTTCGTGCGAGCTTTTGATCTCAGAACCGCGTCCACTTCGACTGTCCCAGAAGGGTTGAAAAAATTGTCTGGAACTCTCCGGCATCAGGTTTTCGCAATGTATTCGGATGCCTCCAAAATTCCAGACACCTTTCCTCAACGCGATTTCCTGCTCCAGGTCGTGAATCCGGGACGGTCGAACTACCGAGAATCGCCATGAACTCACTTCAGCTTCAGCATTTCGAATCACAGCTCGCACAATTTGAACTCGCCTGCAACCATGGCCGGACACTACCGGAACTTCTGACGCAGCTGCAGGAAGCGGTTTCAACGATCGCGAATGTGAGCGAAATCAGGGCTGCTATCGTTGAAGCCGGTCAATTTACGTCCATCGGTGATCCGTTGTCGGAGTCGGATATCTCAAACCTCACAGCTGTCGGCGAAACCGCCAGGTTGCAGCAGCCACCAGGGCGCCCCATCCTGACAGACCGGCAAATGCTGTTTGTTCGTGAGTTGTCCCGAGAGCACCGGTTATTGATGCAGTTTAACATGGACGACGACCCGCGTGAGAACTCATTGCTCCCTGATGCGGCCGGTGCGACGACGGACTGTTTTGCGGCCGCGGCGACCAGGGAACTGGCATCGGAACTTGTTGAGCGACTTCGCGAACGCGAACGGGCAGGTCCGCTGGTCCGGGCGCTTTTCAGATCGAACTCACTGCGAGACTGTGCCAGAACGCTGGCGGACCATGGAGCCTCGATTACCGGGAAAGGCCGAGTGTCCGTGATGACACGCAACGCGGATCAATTTCGGCTCATCGCGGTCACGGGAGTCCGCGATCCTGACAGCACTGCGGATGCCGTGAAGCGAATTCAGGAATTTGCCAGCCTCGTTGTCCGGGCCGGGGCGGATCGCCGGTGGATCGAAACACGAAACGCTGGTTCTATACGTGAATTCTCAGAGCCACTTTCGTGGTACGCATCGAACCAAGTCCGGGCCATTCGTGTTGAACCAGTGCGAGCGAGGATTGACAGCAAGTCAGGCGATCCTCGTGTCTACGTGATGATTGAAGTTTTTGAGGATCAGGCACTTCCAACAGACGGTCTTGTCGAGTTCCTGATGATGCAGGCTGCAGATGCAATTGAATCATTTCCAAATGCCGAACCAGAAGCTGAACGCGGTCGTGCTGTGCTCACTGCACGAAGAATTGCTCCTTTGATTCTGATGGCGTTCATACTTTTGCTGATCTTTCTTCCTGCGGATTTTGAACTGGAGGTCAGCGGGCAGATCTTTCCTGTCAGGCGACACCGAATCTTTGCGCCTGACGACGGCATTGTTGAGGTGATTGACGTGAATGCAGACGATCAAGTGAGCATGGGCCAGTTTCTGCTGCGACTGCAGAATGCTGAGCTGGGCCTTGAACGGAGTCGCTTGCTTGGCGAAATTGATTCCACGTCATCGCGTCTTCAGGCTATTCGGGCAACACGTTCGTCGAGCGGGTCGATTCCGACAGCGAAAAGCCAGTCGAGCATGGATTTGAGCAGTGAAGAACTGCAATTGAATCAAAAGCAGGCTGCGTTGCGCGAGGAGCAATCGCTCGTTGATCAGCAGATCGCGGGCCTATCGCTCAACTCTCCGATGGCCGGAGTCGTTTATCAGCACCGTCTAAAAGAGCGCCTGGAAGGCCGTCCGGTACAGCGTGGGCAGGAGCTGCTGGAGATTGTGAATACTGTCGGAGACTGGCAACTTGAACTCCAGATTCCGGAAGAAATTGTCGGCTACGTGCGGTATTCCGTCGATTCGAATGCCCAGGTGCAGAAAGAGTCCGATGACTCTGCGTCGCGCAGGAAAGATACCGGTCAGCTGGTTCGATTCTGGCTGCCTGGCCGCAGTTCACAGTGTTTCGAGTCAGCGATCGATTCCCTGGAGCTCTCAACTCATGTAGAAGAGCAGCGGCTGACTTGCCTCGCAACGGCTCCTTGCCGCGACATCGACACCGGGAATCTGCGTCCCGGCCAATCGGTTACGGCCAGGATTTACTGTGGGCGTCGCTCTCTGGGTTTTGTCTGGTTCCGCGAAGTGATTGAGTATTGGCAGAGAAGGAGTTTCGCATGGCTATAAACACAATTCCGGATGCTTGTTCTCGGTCTGGCATCACGCATTTCAGGCGGCTGAAATTGTCGTCGATTCATTTCCTCCGATGGAGAATGCCGTTGCCGACGATTGTGTCTCGAATCCGGTTGAAGGCCCTCCTGCCGCTTCTCGTATTGGTTGGTGTCGCACGTGGAGATGAAGTTGAAACGGTGATTGTGGTTGAGTCGATGACGACGGTACTGATTCGACAGGCAGAAATTCCCGCGCGAGATTCCGGCATTATTTTACGAACGCCCGTGAAGCCCGGCGACCATGTCACGGAAGGCCAGATTCTGGCACAACTCGATGACGATCGCCAGATCCTGGCCGTGAAAGCCGCCGAACTGAATCTGCAGATTGCTCAACTGAATGCCGAAGACGCACTTCCGCTGGAGGTGGCCCGCGCGCAGGTCCGCGAAGCTGAACTCGCAAAATCTCGCCTGAAAATAGTGGCGTCAATTGCAGAACAGCTCGCCAAAAGTGACGTTGGAATTCGACTGGCCGAAAAAACACGAGAAACGGCACAGTTTGAACTGGAACGAGCTCGCAAGGCCCGTGAAGCATTTAGTGCCAGTGTCTCCAATGCAGAACTGAATCGACTCGAAGTCCTGTTTGGCCAGCGCACTCTGGAAATTGAAAAAGCCGAAGAGGATCGTGCCATCGCCATTCTGAAACCAGAAGAAGACAAGGCTGCTGTTGAAGAACAGGCGGAAACGGTGCTGCGAAGTCGTCTCATCGTATCTCAAAAGGAGAGGGATCAAAGTGTAGCCGAGGCCAATCTGAATGTGGCCCGCAACGAACTGGCTGCGGCCAGGCTGCAGCTGGAGCGCCGTCGACTTGTGGCGCCGTTCGATGCCACCATTGTCACGGTCAATCGCCAGCCCGGCGAATGGGTGGAACCTGGCGCAACGGCGCTCCGGATCATCCAGACCGATCGGCTGCGTGTCGAAGGCTATATTACGGCTGAACAGGCAACCCGATTGAAAAACGGCATGCTGACGACAATTCTGTTTCCGGATTCTTCACTGAGACAAGGAATCCCGGCCGAGATTACATTTATCAGTCCGGAAATTGATCCTGTCAATCAGCAGGTTCAGATTTGTGCGGAGTTTGAAAATGCCGATGGAATGGTTCGGCCTGGCCTCGTGGCGACGATGCGGATTGGATTGAGCCAGGCAGAACAAAACGGTTCGACCATTGCGGTGCCTGTTCCACCTAAGAGAATAGCGGAATGAGCACATCTCGTTCGCGAGATTCCGAATCTGCCCGGACCGAGAGGGCGATCTCCTGGCGCATGCGAGCCGACCTGGTCGTGAGCCGACAGGATTCGGGAGCCTGGGTTGTGAAGGATCCCATTGCGCTGAGCTATGTTCAGTTAAGCGAACAGGAAATGGCTATCCTGCGATTACTCGATGGCCACCTGTCAGTCAGGCAGGCCATGCACGCATTAACGAACTCATGGCCAGCGAGTGAATTCACAACGGAAGATCTCGCCGATTTTGTCGGACAACTCATCAGGAGTCAGTTGGTTGTTCCCACACAGGCCGTCATCCGGACCGAAAAGTCCGACCGGGTCCGGGGCTCGCTGTTTTGGCATTGGAGGGTCGGAATCTCAAGGCTGCTCTGGATGCGGATTCGGCTGCTGGACCCGAGTCCACTGCTCGACAGGTGTCAGCCAATATTGCCTGTCCTGTTTTCACGAACGATGGCCACGATCGCTGCCGCATTGTGCATCACCGCAGCGTGCCTGGTGATCCTGAGATTCGACCAGCTTGTTACAAATCTGCCGAGTGCTGCTGACTTTTTTGGCCCCGAAAATCTGTTGCTGGTTCTGGTCGTTTTCGTCGTGGTGAAAATTTTTCACGAAGCGGGCCATGCGGTTGCAGCCCGATACTGCGGGGCGGAATGCCATGAAGTCGGTGTCATGCTGTTGTTGCTGACGCCCATCTTGTACACCAATGTCACGGATGCATGGATGTTGAATCGAAAAAGTCGATTGTTGATCACAGCCGCCGGGATTCTGGTGGAAGTGGTGCTGGCTTCGATCGCCGCTGTGCTGTGGTTCTTCGCCACACCTGGATTTCTGAAGGCGGTGCTTGCGAATATTATGGTGATTTGTACCGTGGGAACCATTTTGTTCAACGGAAATCCGCTGCTTCGCTACGACGGATACTTCTTGCTCACTGACGCCACCGGCAGGCCCAATCTTGCGCAACGTTCTTCTCATCGCGTCCGGCAGTTTCTGGAAGACCTGCTGCTCGGAAGTCGCTCAGAAACGCTGCCCGGGTCGGATCGATTTGTCCTGATTTACGGGCTGTGTTCCGGGGCTTATCGCATGCTTATTGCTGTTGCAATCCTGTCCATGCTTAAGCATGTGTTCGACAAATTTCAGCTGGGCATCTTCGGAGTGTTGGTGATGGCCTGGGCCGCTATCCCGCTGGTCGTTGTTCCACTGACAGCGTTTTCAAAGAATATACTGGCCGAATTGGCGATGCGAAATCATCGCGGACTCCGATTACTGCGCGCCGTCTCCGTTCTCGCATTGTTGATCACAATGGCACTGATCCCTCTACCTCAATCCGTTGTCGCTCCTGCAGTCGTTGAACCAACAGGGACACCTGTGTTTGCCAGCCTGGCTGGTGAGTTGATCTCGTCTGCAAATTATGGTGAACAAGTGAGTCAAGGCGAAGTTGTTGCCGTCCTGGACGATCCTTCGCTGCAACGTCAGCGGATTGAGTTTGAAGGTGCCGTCAGGGTTCATGAAGCGAAGGTCCGAGCGGCAGAATTGCGGCGTGATGACATCACAAGTGCAGCACTTCCAGAAGCACGATCTGTGCTGGAATCGGCCCGAACCCGGCTGGAGGAATTCGACAATGAGCTGAGTCGCCTGACAGTCACTTCTCCACATTCAGGAATACTGTTGCCGCCGCGGGCTCGATCAGGAACTCATCGCGAGGATGCCCTTTCGGAGTGGGTCGGCCATCCTTTGGATGAGCGCAATCATGGGCCTCTGATTGCGCAGGGCACTCAGCTCGGCGTGGTATCTGAAACTGGAGCCTGTGAAGTCCTCCTGCAACTCGACGCACAGGATGCGGTGCTGTTGCAGCGATTGCAGGTGGCCGAATTTCAGCCATCAGGCAATCCCGGATTAACGTGGCACGGGACCGTAAATCGGATTGCACCGCTCTCTGACGAGGACTCCCTGACAGAACTGATTGTCGCCGGATTAACACTTCCGCCGTCTTTAAGGACGTCCACGGCTCAAACTCGACAATGGCAGGCTGTCATCCAGCTGGATGCTTCTCCGCACGTTCTTCCCCCACTGCTTTATTCGACAGGGATTGTTCGTATTCAGGTAGAGCCTGCTTCGACAGCTGCACGCCTCTGGAGATATCTGCAAGCCGCTTTCAGCAGCCATCCTCAGTGATCTGGCTCAGCCGCCGCCTTGAACGGGGTGGGGTGGCGTCAAGTCTTCAGTCGTTTTCCAGTTTGATTGGGATCTTCCAGATTGAGATCTTTCCATCGATGCCGGAAGATGCAATTTCACCGGATTCCGCAACCGCAATTGCCGTGACAGGAGCCTCATGCGCGGTTGTTTGCCCGGCCGCCATGTAACGAAAGGCCTCATACGCCATGGGCTGAGATCCGCCGAGAGGTTGCCTCCAGTTCCAGAGAATCAGGGCTCCGTCGTTGCCACCCGAGACCAGATAGGGAGAATTCGGAATGAATCCGACGGCCGAAATTCCTCCCGCCTGATGCCCGGAAAACGTACACGCGATCAGGGATGTGGCATCTGATGCGTCTGGGTCTGCTGTGCCGTTTGCCGGAGTCTCGTCCGGATGATTGATCGCATCAACATTCACAACCCAGCCGATACTTTCAGATGTGCCGGCGATCTGACCAACTGCGACAATTTGCCTTCCGTCCGGAGAGAATTCTCCGGCGAGCAGGTTAACCGAATCTATGTTGCCCAGTCGTGTCTCATGACGAGTCGAACCATCCGCCGCACAGATCGTCAAAACGCCGTCACGGCCAACGACGAGTAGGGACAATCCGTCTTTCGACCAGCGACAGGACGATACGGCGCGACCTTCCCGCATCAGCTCAATCACCTTCTCTGCATAATTTGTCTCCGGCCTCCAACGCCAAAGTGTCACCGTTCCGGTTGCGGAACCTGCGGCGAACACGCAGGAGTCAGTCGGGCAAACATCGAGTGAGGTAATCAGGGATGCCATGCCTTCAGGTGTTCGAAACAGCGGCAGGCCGAAGGTCAACAGATTGTCTCGGCCATCAAAAACCCTTAGCGAAGCACCTCCCGACACAACAAACCTCTGGTCCCCGTCGTACAAGACTCCCAGCGATGTAATTGGGAACGGCCCACGGAATGTGGCAATCTGTTCGCCACTTGTCAGGCTCCAAAGACTTGCGGATGTTCCGTCAAATGTGATGATCATTTCTGCATCCGGAGTCTGTGACGAGTGTCCGGCAAACTGAGCATCGGTGCAGGCGCCATGTCCGACCGAAAATACTCTTTCAATTCTCCACGACTCAGCGTCCACGATCTGCACGTTGCCATCGGAGCAGATAATGAGCCGACGCCCGGCGGGCGACCACGCCACTGAGGTGATGGCGGCAGGGCGTTTTCCGGCAACGGTTGCGAGACGGACCCTGTGGGCGGAATCGCTCTGGGTTGCCGACCAGACATCGACATGATGCTCGTTCGTCTTTCTGGAAGGATTTGCAGCATCCGCAGTTGTTTCGACCGAAAGCGTGACAATTCTCTGCCCGTCGTCAGAAACATGCATTTGCTCAATCGGTGTCCTTTCTCGTCGAAAGGCAGTGAGTTTCGTCAATCGTCTGTCTGTTCCGGATTCCCGTGAGCCTGGTTGCAGTTGCCAGCGTGAGAGCTGACCATCCAGTCCCGAGGACATCAGCGTTCCATCGGGTAGCCACTGAAGCGACGTAACACTCGTATTCTTGACATGAGACCGCAGTGATGCGATCAACTGCGCCGTAGCTGCGTCCCAGACTGCAATGATTCCGTCGCGTCCTCCCGTGGCAATTTGCCGGTTATCCACAGAAACAGCAATGGCAGTCACATCTTTTTGATGGCCGCCTGCAAGCACTCCGGCAGGAGTGGTGACCGGGGAACTCAGCAAGGCTGGCAGATTCCAGAGGGAGCAATGCACGAATCCCGGTTCGTTGTTGTCCCTGGCAGCGGTGGTCACGAGGAACTCTCCATTCGATGACGCCGCGAATGAATTGACAAGTCCAAGACCTGTAATGACTTTGCGCTGCACGCCAACACGTTGCGACGCGGGATCCATCTCCCACAGCCGAAGACTGCCATCGTAACCTGCTGTTGCCAGCAGCGTGCCTGATTCTCCCACAATCCTCATCTGGGCGACGTTAAAGACATGGCCTTCGTGAAACCGCTCTTTCGCGGACTGCGTTTCCGTTGCACGCCAGGCGACAGGCCGTCGTTGCTGCGTATCCCAGATCACGAGTGACCCGTCAGCTGCCCCGGCAATGAGTTGTTGATCATCATGGCTGAAGCAAATAGCCTGGACCGGACCACGCTGCAGACGAAACTCAGCCTTGTTAAGAACTATATCTTCATCTGAAGCCTGTCTGTCCGGTGGAATCGCTGAAGCCGCAAATTTGTCGGGTTCCGCTGGAAGGTCCTGTATGGCATCACCTTCAATTTGATCCAGCAATGCCGTTAACTGATACTTCGCGCCGATTTGAGGACCAGCAGCACGCTGCCGACGAATCGCCGGATCAGGGACTGCCGCGCCAAATGCCTGCTCGATTTGTCGTTTGTCCTCTTCAAGCGTCTCCAGATTCCACAGGCGACTCATCAGGTCTGCGCTGCTGGATGCGACCAGATTTGCTTCCGAGTCCAGAAACTGAGCCTGCATCACACGGGCGCCATGCCCGCGCAGTGTTTGCTCGAGGAGCAGAGCCGTGTCTGCGTCCGACGTGCGAGCCCAAACCCCAATTGAGCGATCGTCTGACGCTGTGAGGCACTTCAGGCCATCCTGTGACCATTGGATATCATTGACAGGCCGATCATGCATGGTGACCAGCCATGTCATGTCACCCGCTGCTTCAAGATCTGACGGTTGCTGGAAGGGAAACTCAGCTGCGGTGGGCGAGACTTTTGCCTCCAGAACAATCAGATCACCATTGATGCTGTTGCTGATCACCAGCAGGCGTCCATCCGGAGAGATAGACAGCTTTCTGGGCGGCTCGTTATGGCTGCGACTCATCCGCAGCTGACCCAGACGCAGGAGTCGCGTTTCCGTACCTGATGTGTCAATCCGATAGGCCAGAATGTCCGCCGATTCACCACCCCGAGAGCCGGCACAAATCAGGTCATTCGTTCCAGGGATAAAGGCGACATCGCGGAGTTGAGTCTTGAGGTTGATCGTGGCAACCTGGTGACCGCTCTGCAATTCGCGAATCACAACGCACCCGGACTCGTCGGCACTCAGCAGAAAATCCTGGTTCAGGTCCAGTGCCTGAATGTTGTGCTCGTGCCCTTCGACAGGCACAAGTTCTTCGCTCTCCAGATTCCAGAGGAATAAGTCGGTCCCAGTCGCGATAAACAGTTTTTTGGTGTCGGCAAACTGAAGAGCTGCAATGCCGTGCTCAAACTGCTGGTCCTCTATGTTGTTTTTTTCCAGGACGAGTGAACTTCCTGGGCATTTCCACATCGTGACCAGCCCGGCGGAGTCTCCCTGCGCCAGCCACACGCGGTCGGGACTGACAGCCTGCGTCTGCACTGGATTTTGTGATGGACTGACTCTTTTTTCCAGTTGCTCGCGCTGTGCCTGAAGTTCTGCCTTCCGCTGACTGCGTTTGGGCTCGGGCAGCTCATCCAGGAGTGGTCCCTCAAGAAGTCGTTTGATATCGGTCAGCGCATCTGAATAATTCTGATTCAGCGCCTTACCGCGAATGGAGATACACTGAATTTCGACATCCGCCACTTTGACAGAAGTTTCAGCCTCCCTCTGCCGTTCCTGCGACAGGGCCACGAGACGATCGGCTTCCCGGACAGCTTCTGCGGCCGCGTCCGCTTTCGCGAGAGCCTGTGCAGCGTCCTCGTTTGCCTTATTGGCTTTCCCGATCGAGTCTTTCATTGCATTTGCGGCTGAATCCGCTTCGGCGATCGCTCGTTCCGCTGCTTCCTGCTTAACAGAAACTTCCGCTGCCAGATTCGTGATCACACCGTTGTCGTAGATCGATTTTGTTGCCAGCGTGACGACGCAAAACATTGCGGCAACCGCTGTCCACTTGACGCTGGATCGAATATTTTTCGATCGGGCAAGTTTTTTCGATAGCGTCACAAACCTCTCGTCGGTCTCCTGCGCAGCGACCTGCAATCCAAGATCGTAGTCACCTCTCGCTGCTGCCAGTGTTGCATACTGCAATCGCGTCGCTCGAAGTTCGACTTTTGCAACCGGATTACGTGGCCACGTTCGAACTGACTCTTCAAAGAGGGCACACGCGGTCTGGTAAATGTGGTAATCATGAGGCTTGTCTGACTGAGCCTGCACGAGTTCAACGCCGCGCGAGCTGAGTCGTCGACTTTCTTCATGCCGCTGATAGCCACTGACCGCGAACCGAAATTCAAGGACGCTGCCGAAGCGTTCGTCTGGATTGGTCCGCATGGATTTGAGGGCGATGTCCAGGAGTTCGCCCGACGCTTCTGTCGGTCGAATTCTGTTTTGTCGCAGTACGGTGTCGATTAACTTCCACACTTCCTGGCGGCTGCGTTTGCCTTCAGTCGCGGAAAAATCGTGGGGCGCGGCTCCGGTAACAATCTCAAACAGAATTCCGCCCAGCAGGTAAATATCGCTGCATTCACCAATCGCTTCCGGCGGACCGATCCACAGTTCGGGAGACATGTAGGCTGGCGTGCCGGCCCCAAATGATGCGACGGGCGAACGAAAATTCTGCTCCGCCGCGTGAGGCGCAGGGACCGCGAGACCCCAATCCAGCACCAGGACTTCGCCGAATTCACCAAGCATGATGTTTTCGGGCTTGAGGTCTCGATTGATGACTCCTTTGTGATGGGCGTAGGCAACCGCGTCGCACACCTTGTGCAGAACTGCAAGATTCTCTTCAATTGACATCTCCCGAATTCGCTTGTTCCAGGAAATTCCATGGACCTGCTTCATCACATAATATGGCACCCCGCTGTCTGTTTCAGCCAGTTCATGAATCGGGACAATATTCGGGTGCATCAGGTTGGCAGTCACCAGTGCTTCCGAAAGAAACATTTCGCGCTTTTGATGATCAGCTTGTGTTAAAGCGCGGCGACTTGAGGATTTTCCGGGAGCCCGAGATCCGGGACTGTGACCACCCTTCAAAGTTTTGATCGCAAGTTGACGATTCAGCGATTTCTGGATGGCGAGATAGACAACTCCCATCCCGCCCTCAGCCAGTTTTTCGACAACCTCAAAATCAGAGTCTACTGAATTTTCGAACTGGCCCTCCCCGGAAACCGAACGGGTGGGAATCGTGATGAGGTCATTGACGCTCTTATCTCCGACGCTCTTCCACATCTGAGATCTTGACGAAGAACCGGAACCGGACTGCGAAATCCCCGATCCGGAACTGCGGCGCCCTCCCGATTTTGCCGCCTTAACCGGCCGAGGCGTTGTCGTCTGCTCGACTGAAGGAGGGGGGGCCGAATTCCCTGACAAAATCGTCGCATCCTGGGCAGAATCCTCGAAGTCGGAACTCGAGGACTCCGTGGAATCATCAGTTGTCGTCGCCGGAAGATCATCGGAAGCCGCTGGCGCTGCCATATCGGGTGATTCCGGAATACCGTACTCCGCTGAATCAACTTCGGCGTCAGCAGTTCCAGAAGGCAAAAATGTCGCGTCTGGATCGACCGCGGAATCCGCTGCCGCCATCTGCCCGGACATTGAATCTGCGGGATTCATATTGCCGATGAATGTCGCATCGATTTCGGACACATCATTCTGCTCAGCCCTCTTTGGAACGAACGTTGCGTTAAAGTCAACAATGCTGGCCGAGTCATCCTCCGGCATCGGATCAGCATTCTGATGTGACAGGGGATTGCCGATGAACGTCGCGTCGAAATCTGCGTTGCGGCCGGTGTCAGGTTCAGGTGGAACTCCCTCGGCAGCAGCATTCGGACGCATTTCCTTTCCATGCGACGCCCTGTGAGTATTTGGTTTGTCAGACATATGAGCCACCTTGAACTTCCACAATCAGCCGACAAGCGGCGCTCCCAGGGAGACAACACTCGATTTCCACCATATTACTTATGTGTATCTGCGAAGAAAACGTGCCGCGCGGGTAAATCTGCGTTCGCTCTCTGTGGATTCATATAAACGAGTGCGAAATCGACTGACCACCGCACTCACGATCGTACCTGCTGCTGCCGCAATCTCTGACGACGCCCCGTTGGTAGTCAGCGGCGGTTGTACCTGCGGTCCCGAGTCATCCGCAATCCCTTCATGGAAAGTGTTGTCAGGGACAGGGACCATCATTGTACGGCCGCAGTCATCCAGATGCTCGAATTCATTTCGAGTCGATGGCACCTGCATCGCCTGAGGGGCACCTTCCACGGGAGGATCATCGACTTCAACTGGCTGTTCAAACGAAAGGTCCTGCAAGCGCGGCTGCTCAATTTTCTCCGACTCTGCCTCACTGGCCGGGCCCGGCTGCCCACCCGTAATCTCAAATTCAACGACCGGCCGTTCAACCGTCTGATCCCCGGTTTCGGAGATTAGCCAGATTTCATAGCCTGCCCCATCCTGAAGGGCCGGAGTTTCCCGCACATATTTCTCAAACGCTTCGCGCGTCGCAATGGACTGGTTGTCCTTTATCCTTTCAATCACGACCTCTGATTCTCCATCTACCTCATACTGGCGTCGAATCTGAAAATAGACGTCTGTTGAAAAGGCGCTGCTCCCTGCGGTACTACTCCCGATATCAGCAACAATCGCCCGAAAATCGGCCAGCTTGCTTTCGAACGCCACCGCGATACTCGGTCTTTCCACAACAGTCGCAGGCGCGCTCGCGAAGATCCCGACAGGCGCCGGGGTCGAGGTTGGAATTCGGAAAATCGCACGGACGTCTTCAAACTGACCAGGGCCAGTGAATAAATTTTTCACCGAGGCAATATCGCGTCCTGGTACTGTCTGTGTGACTCCGAACTGCTCCACGCGGCTTCCGGTCACGTTGATCGACGAATGTTGCGATACAGACAGGGTCGCCACAATGTTCGTGCGGCCATCCATGGTTTGAAATAACGTAAAATCGAGTGCCGTGTACACGTGACCGACGATATTCAGCTGACCGCCCGTCGGGACAAGAAACTGCTGGATGCGTTCTGAAGAGACGACGTTATCGACCCCTGCTGATCTGGCCATAGATTGGATCGACGCATCAGAAGTCACGCCGGTTTCATTTTCAGGGTCCTGCCAGTCAATGTCCACTGTGAGGTTTTGTTCGCCAGCGACTCCGATCATCAACACAAAGGCGTCCAAATAGGCATTGTTGCCGTCCCATGTCGTCAAAGCAGTGTCGATCGCGAGCGGCAATGGATTACTATCGAGCGTGAAGAATGCGGTTGAACTTTGACCAACCGCAGGTCGAGCCGCAAACTGTCTGGCGACACCACCGTCTGTGCTTATGGTCACGTCTCCGAGAAATGATACGAGATCATCCGTTTTGGAATGGCTGCTGTTGGAGAGAATAGAAATCTGGTCACCCGTGATCGCATTGGACCCCCCCGGATTTTCGTCGGTTGATATATGAATAGCACTGGCACTGCCGTCAATCGTGACATTTCCGTTCCGTGATTCCAGCAGGATTGATTCTCCCGTGGTGGCATCTGTATCTTCAACTCCATTCGTCGTTAGTAGATTTTTCCGCACGACGAGATTTTCCGATGCGATAATGGTCAGGTCGCCACCAGCACTCAATACTGCAAAATTCAGGACCGCGTCGCCAGTTCCCGCGATGATTGTCAAGTCGCCGGTTCCCATCATCAGTATGCCGCTGCCGTCGGTAATCTGTGCTGCGAGAATGGTAAGATTCGACGATGACGACGAAATATCGAAGCCGTGAATTGTGGCAGAACCAGTAC
>CAZFDW010000099.1:0-15768 GCA_964517865.1 uncultured Chitinophaga sp. | reverse complement strand
GCTAGCGGTCTGTTGATTTAATACCAACCCGAAGCGCCAGCGAGGCGAAAAAGGCGGAAATCCTCGCTGGCGCTTCGGGTTAGTATGGGTTTCGGTTCGAAAACAAGACTAAATCAACAGCCCGCTAGCGCCTTGCCGCTCACTTGGACAAGAACGTGACGAATCCCAAACCTTTCCCTCTGGACCATCCTGATGCATCTCTCGAAACACCTGTTTTCGTCGGCTCCGATCGCTTCACCTATCGTGCGAATGCCGAATGGGTGAAGCGCCCGAATGGCTACTCCTGGCAGGAAGTTTCGGCGGTGGCGACTGATTCGTCGGACAATGTTTTTGTCTTCAATCGAGGCGAGCATCCGGTGATGGTGTTCGATCGGGATGGGCATTTCCTTCGATCGTGGGGCGAAGGCGTTTTTGCCCGGGCGCACGGAATCACGATTGGTCCGGACGATGCGGTCTACTGCGTAGACGATCTGGACCATACGATTCGCAAGTTCACGCCGGACGGCACGTTGATCTGGAAGCTGGGAACCAGCGGGCAACCATCAGATACGGGTGCCACGAGCATCGACTACCGCACGATCACGCACGCCGGGCCGCCGTTTTATTTTCCAACCAACGTCGCCCTGTCTCCTGAGGGCCACCTTTACGTGGCGGACGGCTATGGGAACGCTCGGATTCATAAATTCTCTGCGGATGGTCAGTTGTTGTTTTCCTGGGGCGAACCAGGATCAGGCCCCGGACAGTTTCAGGTTCCGCATGGGATTGCTGTGGATTGCAACGGCACGGTCCATGTCGCTGATCGAGAAAACAGCCGAATCCAGCTCTTCGCTGCCGACGGTGAATTTCTTGGCGAACGGACGGACGTTGCTCGTCCATGTCAGGTCACATTCGATTCCGCAGGAAACCTGTTCGTCGCGGAACTCGGCTATCGTTCCGGGATATGGCCGGGAACTTTCCCACCAACGCCTGACGCGACCGGAGGACGAATCAGTGTCTTCTCTCCCGAAGGCGAATTGCTGGCACGCTGGGGAGGCGGCAACAATCCCGCGGCTCCCGGCGACTTCTTTGCGCCCCACGATATTCGGATTGATTCCCACGGGGACGTGTATGTTTCGGAAGTGATTTGGTCCGCAGGAGCTAACCGAGGCCATGTTTCGCCGGACTGTCACACGCTGCAAAAGTTCGTTCTGCAATCCAACTGAAGAAAGCATCTCATGCGTGCCTGGCGATTCTATGGATTCGGCGATTTCCGCCTGGATGACGTTCCCGTTCCAGAACTGAAGCCACGTCATGTCCTGGTGGAGCCGCTTTGTGTTCAACCCAGTGTGACGGAAGCTCAGTTGGCTTTCGGGATTCCCACGCTGGCCTATGATCGTGTCAAACGAAGGCTGGAGACGGAAGCGCCCGTGCAACTTTTTGGGCATGAGTTCTGCGCCAGAATTGTGGAAGTGGGTGAGGGCGTTCATCGTTTTAAAGTCGGTGATCGCATTGCCGCACGAGCAAAGTTGCCGTGCGAACAGTGCCCGCTGTGCCTCTCGGAGCGAAGTTATCTCTGCCGCAAAGGTCCGGTGATAGGGTTCGACCTTCCGGGATGTTTTAGCGACATCGCCATCCTGCCGGAAATCTCACTGGTCAAAGTCGATGATTGTATTTCTGACAGCGAAGGAGCGTGCCTGCAGTCTCTGAGCGATAGTGTGGCTGCTGTCGAGACTGCGCAGTTAAATATGGGTGATTCCGTCGTGATTTTTGGCCAGGGAAGTATGGGACTGGAATGCCTCCAGATTGCGCGCATCAGCGGAGCCGGCCGAATCATTACGGTGGATGTGCGAGACGAATCGTGTCGGATTTCCAAAGAACTGGGAGCGGATCATGCGCTGAATGCGCGGACCTGCGACGTCGTTGCGGCGATTCATGATCTGACAGAAGGCAATGGTGCTGACGTCGTCTTTGAATGTGCCGGCGGCAGTCCGAAACAGGGCATGGCAGGGACAGAAACCGTGCGGCAGGCGATCGATGCCGTTCGCTCAGGAGGTAAACTCATCGGCGTCTCGTGGTTTGGTGCACCGTTCGAAATGAACATCGATCTCCTGCGGGAACGAAGTCTGCGATATCTGTTTCCGGACATCAGCACGCAGGCACATCTGGAACATACCGTGCGACTTGTGGCATCGGGCCGAGTGCAATTGCAATCGACGATCACCCATCAGCTCCACGGCCTTGAATCGGTCCCGCAGGCGTTCGAGATCACGGCGAACAAAGGCAGGTTCAAGGCCATCAATCCCGCGCAGGTCGTATTGAAACGCGAGGAATCGGGCCGAACACCGCTGTTGCCGTGAGCGGCAAGGCGCTAGCGTTCGGAAAGCATTTCCGAGAGAGTCAGAGTTGGCGTTGATAGTGTGGGCAGTGGCGTTGGTTTTTGATCGACACTCTTCAAAGACTCGTGAATCTTACGGACAAACGTATCCAGAAGCTCATCGGCCTGGAGCTTTGAAATTGACCGCGGATCAAAGTGCAGATTGATGGCCAGACGTCCTGCATAGGTATGGATACAGAACGCAGCAGCCGTCAGCGGCCGCAATGGCGCAATAAAATTGACTTCCTCCAGAATATTTTTCCCAATGGCGAGTCTCCCGTCATGGCGTGCCATCGGTGTGCGACTCAAAATGACACCAAGGTTTGAAAAGACACATGATGACACGCATTTTCCACGGCGAATGACATGATTTCTGAGACAAGGAATGCGTTTCATTAATGCATGGGCTGCAATAAAAATGAAGCCATGCTGGTGGCGTTTATTGATCTGCATCTCAGCCTGAATTGACTGCAGGAGCGACTCCGCGTTCGACAAGTGGCGACGATTTCGTTCAAGAAAAACGGCACTCATGATGTTTGCGGCTGGCAGAGATGCGTCATCCGCTGTCCGTTGATTGATGGGCACGAAGAAACGCAGCCATTCATTTTCTGACTTCACGCCATGTTGCGTGCGCCAGTCATGGATTGCCAGAAACAGATCCCGCGCGAGCAGGTCGTTGACCGTCACGTTTCGTCGTCTGGCTTCGGCCAGAACGCGAGATGTGACCTGACTGTCGAAATTGTAGGCACAGGGCGAAGGAAAAGCGTGAGGCAGGTGATGCGACTGATTGCCGGAAAGGAGCCCAAGGGGTGCGGCCTTTCGCGCAAAGTACTTGCCGACGATGTGCAGTCCAAGAATTTGTCGGGGAAGCATACGCAACAGTTTTCCCCACGTCAGTCCAAACTGATTACGACGCGGCAGGAGTTTGGTATCGAGTGGGCGAAGCTCAACGTCTTTGCTCAGTTCGCCAACGTTGCCGGCATAGGATATCAGCAGGTCATCAATAAACTGGCACATACCGAGCGCATCAGTACATGCATGGTGCATCTGCGCAACCAGGTCGCTTCCCGTTTCATGATCTACCAGCCAGATCCGGGTTCCGGTGGTCCGTGTGAGATCCAGATGCGCCGCAAACGGATATTCACTTTGTGAATCGGCGGACCATCTTTCAAGTGAAATGGGGATCGTTTCATCGGTAGCCCAGCAGTGCCCATGCTTCGTATCCAGACGAACCCGCGAGCGCAGGAGTGGATGACGTGCCGTCACCGACTGAATCGCAGAATCCATCGCTTGAAAACTGAGTTTTCCGGAAAAGCGCAGTCGGAAAAACCCCGTCATTGGATAATCGGGACGATCATCGCAAAGCATGTACTCTTCGAATGAAGTGAGTTTCAATGGATGCAACATGCCTTAGCAGTGCCACGTTGGAGCGTAACAGAGGCTGACCATCTGAGTCACCGTCGCGGTGCCAGTCGGGCGACGAACGATACAGGAAGGCAGATCGCTTGGGGATCCCAGTTTATCGGTTTTCTCTCGATTTCTATCTACAGCGCCGGACGCCCTGCCATCCGGCGGGGGATGAGTGATCACAGGCATCGACGAAATGTGAGGAGCCGACCCGCCACTTCGAATCTGGCTGAATTGAACAATTCCAGTACTGGCTGGTCGCTCGGCAGAACATGCGCCTCAACGAGTTCGACGGACTCCCCTTTCAGGCGACGGCAGATTTCCAGCAGCAGGGCTTGCGCGTATCCATGGCGACGTTGGGACTCAGGCACAAAGATTTTCCGGATACCGACGCTCCGCACGCCCCATTTGGGGATGAACAGATCCATGCCAATGATCTGGCCGGACGCTACGACGTTTTCTGTTCCCTTTTCGTGCAATTCGAACCTGAGCGAATCCAGATGTCCGTATCGCACGAACCACCACCATGATTCATTCGTCGGCCGATCGGTAATTACCAGATTCAAATGGCGACGAATGCGCAACAGTTTGGCATTCATCGGATCTTTACTGCGAATCAGATCGCGCCGCAGGATCAGGATTTCGTCGAGTGCGTCATATCCGCATGTCTGAAAGAATTGTGGCCAGGCAGCGGCCGATGTGCAGAATCCTGAAGGATCAAGCCCACCGTAAATCCCGGTGTAAAATGCGTTCTGTTCGAGCCCACCGCCTGCGACGACGGATTTTGCACCTTTGGCACGAAGGTAGTCTTCTGCTCGGCGGACCAATGCTGTTCCGATTTTTCGTCGGCGAAAATCCGGATGAACCATCAGACCGCAAATGGTCCCTTGACTGTAATCCAATGCACTTTGGTCTGCGTTTGGAGCAAACCCGGCGTGTACAAATCCAGCAATCCTCCCGGATTCTTCATCCAGCGCCAGAATCAGGCCGTGCGGATCCCAATATGGCTGGGAACAGGCAAATAACTCGAACACATCGCACGAAAATCCCTCCGCAGCGTTTGGCCCCAAAGCGCACATATGCCATAGTTGATGGAGCTTCGGGGGATCAGAATTGTGGAAGGGGCGATACAACACAATCAGGTCGTCTTTCGCAGGAACGGATCCGGCACCTGGAAAAATGAGATCACAAATGCCACAGCATTGCGACTGGAATTTGCGAATCTAGCTGACATATGCTATCCAGACAAGGCGACCGGTTCGATGGAATTCTCACGTTCTTCGGATCGGCAAGAATGTGAAATTGACCGAATCAGTGCGAAAATTCAATACTGCTCCGGATAACATGTGCACACTATTCCTTTTGACCACGGACATTTTCATGCACTGGACTGATCGTGAACTGACGGCCTGGCTTGACGAATTGCTGCCAGCGGAGCGGATGGCTGCTTTCGAAAACCAGCTTCGCAACGACAGTGCGCTGCGCGCGAGACTGGCCGTTCTCATGCGACATCGGGATCAGGGGGGAAACACAATTGGGGAGATTTGGCAACGCGCGAGATTGAGTTGTCCGGTGCGGACTGAACTTGGCGGCTACCTCCTCGGAACATTGTCTCCGGACGCCGCAGCCTACGTGGAATTCCATGTGAAGTCAGTCGGATGTCGTGTGTGCCAGGCAAACCTGCACGACCTTGAAGAGCAGTCAACCCAGACAGGGCAGGTTCCTGATCGCCGCCGTCGTTTTTTCGAATCATCTGCTGGACTCCTCCGCAATGAAAGCGATTCGGGACAGTTCAGGGAATAGCCAGTCACGGCGGACTGTTGCCCTGGCAATCGTGTCTTGATGTGTGCCACTGGCTCCGCCAGTGCTTCCTGCCAATGGGGAACACTGGCAAAGCCAGTGGCACAAACCCCCGTCAATGAATGCTTGACAGAGCACTAGTACCATCCCCGAAACCAAAAACACAGAAAACAATCTCATGGAATTTGAAACAAAGTGTATTCACGGCGGCGTCCATAAGGATCAGCAATACAACAGCGTAACGACGCCGATTTACCCGACATCGACGTTCTATTGGAACAGCCTGGAAACCACTTCTGGTTACGACTACACTCGATCCGGAAATCCAACCCGTGCGGCTCTGGAAGAAAACATCATGGCGCTGGAAGGCGGCGTCGGATGCGTGGCGACTTCGACCGGCATGTCAGCCACCCACTGCGCGATGGCACTGTTTTCGCCAGGAGACCACATTGTGGCTCCATCGGACCTGTACGGCGGCTCGTTTCGGCTGTTCGATAAGTTTCTGGCTGAGAAAGGACTTTCATTTACCTTTGTAGACATGACTGACCACAGGCAACTGGCGGCAGCGTTCACCCCGGCGACTAAAGGTGTCTGGATTGAAACGCCCAGCAACCCGCTGTTAAAAGTGATCGACCTGGCGTTTGTTGCAGAACTCGCAAAAAAACACAACACGATTTCGCTCTGCGACAACACGTTCATGTCGCCGTACCTGCAACGTCCGTTCGAATTCGGCATCGACATCGTGATGCACTCGACGACGAAATACATCAACGGCCATTCCGATGTCGTCGGGGGATGCGTGGTCTCAAAATCAAAAGAACATGCTGACCGCATTGCCTGGATCTGCAATGCGCTGGGGCTGGCGTGTTCGCCCTTCGACGCATGGCTTGTCCTGCGTGGGATCAAAACGCTGGGCTGCCGCATGGAAGCGCAGCAGGCCAATGCCATGAAGATCGCGCGCTTTCTGGACGGTCATCCACTGATCGAAAAAGTCTACTATCCTGGACTGGAATCGCATCCGCAGCATGCATTGGCGAAAACGCAGCAGCGCGGCTTTGGTGCGATGCTTTCCTTTGACACAAAAGACGGCCGCGCCATCGCAGAACGCGTCTGCATGAAGACAAAGCTGTTCGACGTGTGTGTGTCTTTGGGAGGAATTGAATCCCTGATCTCGTTCCCGGTCACCATGAGCCACGCATCAATGACTGCAGAAGCCCGTGCCCGCGCCGGGATCACTGACAAGACGGTGCGTATCTCCGTCGGCCTGGAACATGTGGACGATCTGATTGCTGATCTGAAACAGGCTCTGGAAGGCGTGTGAAGCCGCGAAGAGGCAGAGAAGAATTTATCGGTTGGCACAGGTTGTTTTGTGCGGCGAGAAACGAGATGTCGGCGAGCGGCTGGGCGTGAGCCCTCCGTGGGTTGTGTCGGACTACACGGAGGGCTCACGCCCAGCCGCTCGCCGGTGTCAATTCGTCGCGCGAGCAGTCTGTTACTTCGCCGGCATGTGCTCATCAAACCAGTCGGCAAAACGCGGAATATCCAGGATCATCGTCGGCCAGCCGTGTTCCTTACCGGGGCGGGTTTCAAGTCGTACATTGAGCCCCTCATTAGTGGCTTTATCGGCGAATCGCTGCGACTGATCGACAGTCACCAACGTGTCGGCTTCACCGTGAACGATGAATATCGGCGGCATATCAGGTGTAATGTGATAGATTGGCGAGAGTTCTCGGCCAAGGATCTTCCATGTATCCAACGATTCTGCCTTCGGGCCGAAGCCTTTGCGGAAACTTTTCGGTGGTCCTCCGTCGCCGGGGTTTTCTGTCGATTTGCCCAGGTTCAATAAATCGGTGGGCGGATAGAAACAGGCAACGCACTGTACGGCACTGGATTCACGATCCACTTCGTCAGCGGCATCCAGGGGCCCCGAGCCACCGCCAGTTCCGAGCATCAGAGACAGATGACCACCGGAGCTGCCGCCGATGACCCCCAGACGACTTCCATCGATGCCGTAGTCCTTTGCATGATGACGAATGAACCGCGTGGACCGATGCATGTCCGCCACGATGTCGCCAATCAGACACTCCGGCTGTGAGATGTGCCGTACGGCAAAGACGGTATAACCGCGACGGAGAAAGGGCGCAAACAGAAACGGTTGCACGGATCCTGGCCCGGATTTCCAGCCACCACTGACCATCAGGATGACACAAGCTCCGTTTTGTTCCGGCGGTGTGAAGACATCCAGCAACAGCGATTGGCCATTGCGTTGGCCGTACACAACATTCGTCGTCAATTGGTGCGGCGCTTCGAACCACCACCAGTAAATCGAACCCACGATCATCGCGATGACTGTGCAAAGCACTCCGCCGATGACGAGCATGCGTTTCATAATTGTCTTCCTGTCACTCATGTGTCTTTGTGTTTGCTGATATCACCAACTCGAAGTGACCCAGATGAATTAGTGTCGTACCCTGTTTTATGACCGCACGGTGCGCGCATCATTGTTGCTCGTGTCTCCGACGCGAGTCTTCCCGCCACGGAGTGACGGGTCACTATGGGTTGCAGGCAAAGCCCGTGCTAAGTCTGTGGGATTCCCAATTGATCGCAAATTGCTCGCACGAGCGACTTCTTGATCTCGCGGTGCCGTGGAACAGCGGTGCATCGACCGTTTCCGGGATTCCGGTATATCGAGTGGTTTGCACCTTCCCGGTCGAGTCTGCAAGCGTGACTGAGAATATGCCGAATTAAGTCATGTCGCTTCATTTTCTACTGGCATCGCCGAGACCTGCGATTGTTATTACCTCGCGGACGACGTGCGATGATGCCTGTTGGGTGGCATTTTCGCGATAGCTGGCCAGTAATAGTTCAATCACTTCGAGAATGTTTGACCGAGCTTCTTCCAGTGTTTCTCCCTGCGTCACAGCGCCCGGAAGGTCTGGTACTGTGGCCATGATCCAGCCGTCTTCAATCGTGTCGTACAAAACTTCGTATTCTCGCATTGGGTTTTCCTGCCAGATGATTCCTTCAGAGATTTAAAGTCCGTTGCGTCAAAACGCAATTCAACGGCACGTTTGCTCGGGACGTTCATTATATGTCGCTCATCCGGAGTTTGAAGCGCCAGGTCATGAAATCAGAACTGCAGCTCATTCAATCGCACGGACTTGCGAACTCGGCCGCGACCAGTCATGTCATGGATGCGGAGCTGAACGGACGGGTTGCCGGACCAATCGATGTCGCCAAAGTCGTGGTCATCCGATGTGGCGATTGTGGGTATGGCGGCTCGCAAAGTTTGAAAGTCCTTCTTTGCTCCGAGCTTGGCAGATTTCGCTTCCAGCAGTTGCATGTCGCGTGTGTCGCCATAGATGTTGTCCCCAAGATAGACAAACAGATCCGGCTCCCATTCCAGGACCGTGCGCAGAATCGGCATTGGATCATCCTGGTTCGAACACGATCCAAAGGCGATCCAAGAAATCAACGGATTGACAGCAGGGTCGTGAACCGGTGGAAATTTGGGTTCTTGTGCGACGGCACTGACGGGGATGATTGTCACGATGGTGAATAACAGTGAGAATCGCATGGGACGGCTCTGGCGTTGTTTCTGTTGGCTCGAATGGGAATGGGATCTTAACGGCGAAAGGTGGTTTTGAAATCAAACGAAGGAATCCCTAGGATACGGGGCTCCACATAACTGAATTCGTAAGGCTTCATTGGCTTGCGGAATTCTGGGAGAGGCAAGAGCCTCCAGGCAGTGCGTTCCAGGGCCGGAGCCCCGGAACGAGGACAACAGCAGTGCGTTCCAGGGCTGGAGCCCCGGAACGAGGACAACAGCAGTGCGTTCCAGGGCTGGAGCTCCGGAACGAGGACAACATTCTCCGACGCCTGCGGCTTGCCGTTAAAAAGATTGAAAAGCCCTGTTGAGACATTTTTTGAATCGAATCACAAAGGAAGAAGTTAATGTTGAACGTCCCTAAGTCCGGTGCTCTGGATTTTGTATCACTGGGAGCCCTCGTCAATCGCCTGGATCCAGGGATCATTCCATTCCGCAAAGCGAATCACTTTGCGATTCACGTGAGCGGCGGAGAATTCAACTGCGCAGCGAATCTGGCGGATTGTTTTCAGCTCAAGACCGGGAT
Organism: uncultured Chitinophaga sp.; assembly: GCA_964517865.1. Lineage (GTDB taxonomy): Bacteria > Planctomycetota > Planctomycetia > Planctomycetales > Planctomycetaceae > SXXK01. The sequence goes on along the minus strand of CAZFDW010000099.1, from coordinate 6,075 downwards.
CGCGACGGCGATGGTGGATTATCCCCTGGGTGATCTCATCGCCGAACGCGTGCGAGCGATGGGCGTAAAGCCATTCTATAAGAAGTTTGCTCATGACGGCGTGCGTGGCCCCAACATGGCGACGGTGTACAGCGATCAGGGTCACGGCGTGCGTGGACCGGTCGTGTTTTACAACCGCAGCAACGAAGCCGCCGGGATGTTGAAAGCCGGTGACTTCAACTGGAAAGAAATCTTCGCAGGCGGCGTGCGTTGGTTTCACAGCGGAGGAATCTTCGCGGCTCTGTCACCAACCACGCCGGAAGTCATCATCGAAGGCATGAAGGCCGCCAAGGCCGCTGGTGCCGTCACGTCTTTTGACCTCAACTACCGTGCCAAGCTTTGGCAGATCAGCGGTGGCCTGGATAAGGCTCAGGAGACGTTGAACAGGATCGTTGAGCATGTTGATGTTTTGGTCGGGAATGAAGAAGACCTGCAGAAGGGTCTGGGGCTGAAGGGGCAGGACGTTGAACATTCTTCGAAGCTGGACCCATCAGCGTTTTTCGGCATGATGGAAGAAGTCACGAAGAAGCTTCCGAATGTGAAGGCTGTTGCCACGACTCTGCGAGAAGTCCATTCTACCAACCGTCACTCATGGAGTGCGGTGCTGTGGCTGGATGGCAAGACGTATCAGGCCAAAACGATGGAACTGGACGTCATCGACCGCATCGGCGGCGGCGACGGATTTGCATCTGGCCTGTTCTACGGACTGCTCAACGGCAAAGATCCTCAAACATCGCTCAACCTCGGCTGGGCTCACGGCGCGTTGCTCACGACTTATCCCGGCGACACCACGATGGCGACGATTAAAGAAGTCGAAGGCGTAGCCGCTGGCGGTTCAGCGCGGGTGCAGCGGTAGCCATCAGTTATGAAACGCCGCATGTTTAAAATGCCGCGTTTCTCCGGAAGCGTCTCAGGATAGAATTGGGGCAACCAATAAGGAATAGAAAGGACCGGCCGCATGTCAGTGATCTCTGCCCGAATTCCAAAACACGGAGACCGCATGTCTTTTGAAGATTTCAACATGCTGAATCTTCCCGAGGCATCAAGTCTTTCCTTGATCAATGGAATCGTTTTTGACGAAGCTAATCCCGGGCAGGACGAATCGATGACGAAACGCAACCGGCAACATGCAAGAGTCGAATCACGCCTTAACTTTTTGCTTCACGCCTGGCGAGATCGCGTGGGTTTTTCATGCGGAATCTTTAGTGGAGAAGTCGGCTGCGAAGCTCCAGATCAGTCGTTGGATGTTGGAATCGATGTTGCCATCTTTTCTTCCGAAACATTGGCGCTGCAGAATGATTCCCCATACATTCAGGGCCTGCCCCTGCTGGCAGCAGAGATTCTCTCTCCAGGTGATAAACATTCGGCGATCAATGAAAAAGTTTCGGGATATTTGAACGCCGGTGTTCCAATGGTTTGGGTCATTGATCCGACGTTCAAAACCGTCATTGTTCATCGACCAGGCACGACTCCACAGATGTTTGCGGGTGAAAGTACATTAACGGGACAGGATGTATTGCCGGGATTCGATGTGGTCGCAAGTGACATCTTCAAGTAGCTGTCCACGCAGCCATCAGAGTTGATTTTTCAAACCACTTTCAGAAAGCAGAATTGATTAAAAAATGTCAAAGCACGATATCGGCCTGATCGGCCTGGCGGTTATGGGGCAAAACCTGGTCATGAATATGGCCAACAAAGGATTCTCGGTTGGTGTCTACAACCGCACGACCGAGACGACTCATGAATTCGTGAGTGGGCTCGGCAGTCGACCACCGGGAGTTGTGGAAAAGGGAACAACGGATCGCATCAAGGGCTATGACACGCTGACAGATTTTGTCAACAGCCTGCAGGCACCGCGTCGAGTCATGATCATGGTCAAAGCCGGAGCTCCTGTCGATGCCGTGATCGATCAGCTGAAGCCACTGTTGTCCAAAGGCGACATCATCATCGACGGCGGCAATGCGGACTACGTGGACACCAACCGCCGAAGCAAGCAGTTGGCTGCGGAAGGATTTCGCTTTATTGGAACCGGCGTGTCCGGCGGTGAAGAGGGTGCTCTGAAAGGCCCAAGTATCATGCCGGGCGGGCATCCCGAAGCATGGCCATTCGTGAAAGACATCTTTCAGCAGATCAGCGCGAAGGTAGGACCAAACAACGACATTCCGTGTTGCGACTGGGTCGGTGAAGCGGGTGCGGGCCACTACGTCAAGATGGTCCATAACGGCATTGAATACGGCGACATGCAGTTGATCTGCGAAGCGTACTACATTCTGAAATACGGTGTCGGACTGACGAATGCCGAGCTCTACCAGGTGTTTAAGGAATGGAATAACAGCGAACTCGAAAGTTACCTCATCGAGATCACACGTGATATCTTCACCGTGAAGGACAAGGAAACCGGCAAGGATCTTGTCGATCTGATTCTGGACACCGCAGGACAGAAAGGTACCGGCAAATGGATGTCTCAGCATGCTCTGGATCTGGGTGTGCCAACGACGCTGATCACTGAAGCTGTGTTTGCCCGCTGCCTGTCGGCTCAAAAAGACGCGCGCGTGCGAGCGGAACCTGTTCTTTCCGGTCCGGATGCCACGTTTGACGGAGATCGGAAGCAGTTCATTGATGATGTGAAGCAGGCTCTGTACGCATCCAAACTCTGCAGCTATGCTCAGGGCTATGTGCAACTGGATGCTGCTGCAAAGGAGTTCGGATGGAAACTCAACAACGGCCCGATCGCGTTGCTGTGGCGCGGTGGCTGCATCATTCGGTCACGTTTCCTTGAAGACATCAAAAAAGCCTTCGACAAGAATCCGACACTGGAAAATCTGCTGCTGGATGATTTCTTCAAATCCGCCATCAGCAAGGCCCAGCCAGCATGGCGTCGAGTCGTCGCGACTGCGATTCAGTTGGGTCTGCCCGTGCCCGGCTTCAGTGCCGCACTGACGTATTATGACGGATACCGTCGCGGTCGTCTGCCAGCAAATCTGCTGCAGGCTCAACGCGACTATTTCGGGGCTCACACCTACGAACGCACCGATAAGCCTCGCGGTGAAAAGTTTCATACAGACTGGATTCGCGAGCGGAAGCTGACGTAGAGAATATGCCGAATCACTGACTCGATGGGAGCACTGCTGAATGCCCTCCGTTTTTCCGGGAATGGACCCGTATCTTGAGGCCCCGTGGATATGGCCTGATTTCCACAATTCTCTGGCAGACTCCATTCGATCGATTCTGAATGAAGAACTGCCAAAACCGTACTTTGCACAACTGGAGGCACGGTCTGAACTCGGAATACATTCACCAAAACGAATTGTGACACCGGATGTGTCTGTCGTGCGCGACGAAAGGCAATCCGTCTGGCCAACGACAGATCCGGCGTCTGTTGCAGTTGCGGATCAGAAGGGTGTCGCCGTTGCACGTGCGCTGCGAGTGGAGTTTAATGAAGAGACGATCACCGTGACGTCCGTCTCGATTCGTGACATGCGGACTCAGAATTCGATCGTGACATTGATCGAGATTCTCAGTCCGTCAAACAAACGGTCGGGACCAGATCGTGAACACTATGTTCAACGCATGCGGGAAATTCTGAATGATACGATCACGTCGTTCATCGAAATCGACTTACTCCGATTCGGCCAGCGAACCTGGGAGCGTTCAGACATGATCAGTGCGCATCTGGATGATCTCGAAAAATCGACCGATTATCTTGTGACTACCAGCCGATCGTGGAGCCGCAGTGGAGCAGATCTATATCCCATTTCGCTGAAGGAAACCTTACCGGTGATTGCCGTGCCACTGCGGGAGTCGGAATCCGATGTGGCTCTGAATCTGCAGGCAGCATTTCAACGATCATATGATGGCGGCCCCTATCGACGTGGAGCCGTGGATTACAGCAAGCCACCCTTTCCTTCGCTCCATGATTCTCAGGAACAGTGGCGAATGGCACTAATGGCTGGCGCAGTGTGACGGTAAAATCAGATGCCGCTGGAATTCGTCGGTTGCCGTAATGCTCGCGAAATTGGCTGAAGTCTGATGGAAATGTGTTCCGAAATCCCTGCGCTCTCACAGCACCTGCGTCTCAGGCACCCAATGATCGAAAGTCATCCTGCTATTTCTGTAGAACTCATCTCAGAACTTCGAGATCCGATACGGAGGACTCCGCTGCAAATGTCGGTCGAAGGCGTGAAACTGCAGACACCGGATTCCAGTCAGTCCTGGAAAATTATCAATGGAATTCCGCGATTTGTTACAGACGAACATCTGGAAAGTTTTGGCAATCAGTGGACCCGTTTCGATGTTGCTCACGATGTAGAAGACCGCGCAACGTTTGAAGCAAAGTCAGGTCTCCTGCTCGCTGACCTCTATGGAAAAAGAATCCTCGATGCTGGCTGCGGAGGAGGCCGGTATGCAAAAGTCTGCGGCGACGCCGGAGCGACAGTGTTCGGTGCAGATCATACACGAGCCGTCGATAAAGCCTCGCAGTTGTGCGGCCATCTTCCGAATGTGCATTTTGTCCAGGCCGATCTGAAGCACTTGCCTTTTGAACCAGCTTCGTTCGATCTTGTGTTCTCAATCGGCGTCATGCATCATGACGCAGACACACGGTCGGTATTCGACGCGGTCGCGAAAATGGTGAAGCCCGGGGGTCGCTATGCGGTCTGGCTGTATCGCAGAAATCAATGGTGGCAGGAAATCCTGAACAGCGGGCTGCGGGTCATCACCACCCGACTGCCATCATCCGTCCTGATGCCGTTCTGTCATGTGGGAGCCGTCCTTGGAGGTCTGCCAGTCGTTAATAAATCGCTGAACAAGATCATTAACTTCAGTGCGCACCCGAACTATGAGAATCGTGTCTGCGATACTTTTGACTGGTGGGCTCCAAAATACCAGCACCATCACACGATAGAAGAACTGAGCTTCTGGTTTCACGAGATGGGATTCAAAGATCTGACCGTGCTGGCTCCGGAAAAATCCGGACGGTTCTATCGCTGGGCCTGGGAGCACAATCTCCTCATCGGCAGCGGTGTGAACGTAACCGGCGTGAAACGCTGAGCCTCCAGGCCGATTGCCTGGAGGCTCAGCAGCCAGACTCTCTTCTACTTCAGATTGTAAACCAGCAGCTTGTCCTGATCCCGCAGATACAACTTGCCATCTGCAATCACTGGATGCGACCACGCCGGACGACTGCTCCGATCCGGCTGTTCAAAGCGACCGAGTTCTTTGTACTCATTGGAATCTGCAGCGAGCAGCACGACCGGTCCCTGCTCGTTGCGGAAGACGAGTTTCCTGTCCGCATAAACGACGGAACCCTTCTTTTCTCGTTCGCGCCATGCAGGCTCGCCGGTCTTGAGTTTGACACAGGACAACATGTCGCCGTTGGAACCATAGACATAGCCATCCAGAAATACCATGCCGCCGTGGTGATTCTTCATGTCCTTCGTGAAGTAGACCTGCGTGGCCTTCATGGCATTTCCCTGCGCTTTGAGTTCGACCAATTCGGCACCTGTGCCGTAGTCTGACGAACTGAACACGTAGTTATCGACGATCAGTGGTGTCGCGCAGTTTGCAACATTGTTGGATGAAGCATCTTGTCCCCAAAGTGGTTCGCCGTCTTTCGCGCGCACGCCGCAGATGCCCTTTGATGTGAAGATCACGTACTGCTTCACTTTTCCGATTGTTGCCACGACCGGCGAAGCGTATGACGCCTGCGGTAGTTCCGGGACTTTGCTTTTCCAGACGACTTTGCCTGTCTTTCCATTCAACGCCACGACCGTTGCATCACTGCCTCCCGGAGAGCAAATGACTTTGCCATCGTCGATGAGTACAGACTCGCTGATGCCCCAAGTGATATTTCCGCCACCAAATTCCTTCAGGATATTCATGTGCCAGACAACGTCGCCGGTGCTCGCGTCAAGGCACGACAGGTCGCCATTTCCGCCCAGCGCGTAGACCATTCCGTCCACGATTGTAGGAGTTCCTCGGGGACCGTTCCCCTGGCCTTCGTGGTACTCATCACCGTTTCGCGTCTTCCAGACAATC
>CAZFDW010000098.1:0-15804 GCA_964517865.1 uncultured Chitinophaga sp. | reverse complement strand
GCATTGTGCGCCAACGACGCGGAATGCCTTCTGTGCCAAAGGCACCAAATGCGAAAGCGCAGGGCAACGCCCACCGACGGAAAAAGAAAAGCCCCTCGATGCTTACGCAACTCGAAGGGCTTTTGAGAGCACAATACTCCACGCGGTCGGAAATGAGTGCGGTGAGCGGAGCGGCGTGAGCCCTCCGGTATCTCTTTTTGTACCGGCAAGCTGACGCCTGCCGCTCACCGATTGTCTCACTCATGACCGCGAGGAATATATCACAACCAACTTACGGTTCGATCGGAACAACCTGGTCCTGAATAATCTGACCGGACTTGCCGTTCTCCATGATGAATCGAAACGATCCGCCGGACGAACCGCTCGGCTTGCTCGGATTCAGAATGTAATCCGCATCCAGAGCCTTTGTAATGCGTTCCTTGACCTGAGCCAGGTGAGCTGTCGTGTACGGATCGTGCTTGTCGGCAGACGCTGCCTGGGCAGCTTCGATCTTCTTGACAACGCCTCGCAGTTGTTCAGCCGAAAGACTTGAGATCGCTCGACCTGCCGCACCGGACGATCCGCCTGGCAGAGTCAGATCGATCAGACGTTCAACGTGTTCCCGCTGAATATTGCGACGCAGACTGGTGATCAACGGCTTGCGGGCGGAGTATTCGCCTTCTGCCTTCACATCCAGTTCGGTCCAGATCGAACCGGTCACGGTGTTCAGCATCTCGGGAAGCGTCATGCAGTCCTGATCGGCTGGCACACGGGTTTCATTGTCATACACCCTTTTCAGCGTAGTCGGGTTCATCAGGCCGGTCAGCACCGATGCCTGAATGCCCATGATTCGATCGTGAATCGGCCATGTTGACTCTTCCATCATGGATGACGTGATGTCAGACCATTTGTCCAGACCCATGGCGGTCGTCAATTCCGGTGTCAGACCGAACGCTTCATCCTTGAATGCGTTGGATGTCACGAAATTCAGAGCCTTCCGCTGTTGTTCGACGGGAACAACGACGATTGGAGTCCGCCCATTCGGATCGCCTTTCTTGTCGCGATTCACAAACGCTCCTCCGACCCAACTCGACATCATGGACAGCGATCGTGTCTGAAGTGAAAGCACGAGTTCGTATCCGTAGCGAATACGATCCCAACTGTCACCGTCTTTGATAAAGGTCGTCAGCAGACGTTCGCGATGGTGCTTTGCGAGTCGGACTTGTTCTTCTGCAAAATCCAGCGGATCTCTTGAGAAGTCGTATCGGCGGGCCAGAGGGTCTGGTCCCCCGGTGTCTTCATCGGTCGCGAAGACAAGTTGCGGCTCGGCGACTCGAGCCAACACAGGCTTCAGATCACCGAATGTGTAGCCGTATTCGATGGCCCACATGTCGTACGGACCAACACCACTCATGCAATAATCACCCTGAATTGCTCCGGAATCCAGACGGATGTTCGCACCGATATAGTCCATGACTGATCCGGCCAATTGCTGCTTGCCTTTGACGGCCTCGCTGTTAACTTCTGCCAGCGAGTGAACACTCGATGCCTTAAAGTTGTGTCGCAGACCCAGTGTGTGTCCAACTTCGTGTGCTACCAAATGAGCAACCAGCGGCCCTACGAACGATTCCGGCATACCGTCCAGCATCTGCTCCTTAGGCTCTTCCTTTTTCTTTTCTTCCTTTTTCTCCTCCGGCTTCTCTTCCGACTTTACAGCTTCATCGGATGCATCGGCCTGCAGCATGTCGAATGTCATCCGCATTACGGCAAGATCGAAAGAGATTCCATCGGCGGCAAGACACATCCCATTCACCTGGCTGGATCGTCCGACGAGTCCATCGAATTCGTCATCACCCAGCATTCTGGCATCGACATTGGACATCGGGTGGCCAGCATACGGCAGCTCGGACTGCAGTGCGATCTCGCGCGAAATGGACTTCCGCATAGAAGGTGGGGCGAGGCGAATTCGAGGATCCCAGTCAGGATGATCGGCCAGCCATGCCAGCGTGTCCGGTCCAAATCCTTCCATCGCCACCTTTGGCAGTGATTCCGAAAACTGCTTCTGGTAATGTCGAATCCAGCCGTCCGTCAGGACAATGTCGGCATCGAGAATCTGTCCGGTGAGCGGATGCACGCGGCTGGGGCCAATCGCCGTTCCAATATCGTTGTTCAACCATCGTACAAAATTGAAATTGACGTCTTCCGGATCCTTATCCATGTGCGCCCCAGAGGCGGCATCCTGGTAGTAAACTTCGATGGCGTCGGAAATGCCGATTTTCTCGTAGGCCTTGTTCCACGACAGGATTCCCTCACGGACCCAGCGACGGTAACGCACGGGAGTTGTATGTTCGATGAAGAATACGATCGGCTCCTTCGGTGGACTCAACTGCAGCTTCGGATCCGCTTTTTCCAGATGCCAGCGATTGATATAACGAATCCGAGTCTCCCGGTCATCGTACTTCGCCAGATCTGTATAGGTCGTCGTAAAGTACCCGACACGGCTGTCTGCGACGCGAGGCGTGTAACCGGTGCTGTCCGGAATGTCACTGATGGAGTAGTGCAGGATTTTGAGGACACCCGAATTGTCGGGCACTTCAAAAGCGATCTCGACATTATTTTCGAATGCCTTCGCAGTATGAATTGAATAAACACCACTGCGAGTCAAACCGTAATTGATCGCCGCCGGAGAGAAACTCAGCGACGGATTGTTCACAAGCATTGCATCCACATCAATCACGGGGCCGCCCCCCGGTCCCATGGTGATGATCGGTACTTCCATCAGCACCCGGTCCGTGAACAGCCGCTTGACAGACGATTCGGCCTCTTTGTCACCCGCCGCGCGATACTCGATCATCGGAGTCAACAACGCCAGATGCTTGTCGTATTGTCTCCAGTACACGTACACGTCGCCCGCCTGAAGGCCAGCGTAGGTGTCTCCGCTGGCGACCGTTGTGGCGATAAAATATTTCTTCTGGGCAAATCCGCGGGGCAGTTCGGCGAACATCTGGCCATCTTTTTGGCGGGTCCACAGCGTGTACATCGGCTTGATGTTCGCTTTCGTGATGACTTTTTCGTAGCCCTCAAGGACCTTTTCTGACGGCGGATAGTCGGGCTTCGCCGGATCTGGTTTGGCCGGCTCCTGAGCCACCGCATGAGCCCCCAACAAGGCGAGCATTGTGGTGACAGCCAATCGCTGCCAGTAAGAAAAATAACGTCGCATGTTTTGCTTTCTTCAGTCGAATTATTGGATTCAGAGTCCCGCCTGATCTTCTGTTCCCTCAGCAGATTGAAGGCTTGGAAAAGGGGTCAGGAACCAATAGCCAAATGGCCCGAAGGGTGCTGCGCACTATTGGTTCCTGACCCCTTTTTCAAGCCTTGCATTAAGCCCAATCGTCACAGCTCGCGCAGCCACGCAGACCGCCGCTAACGCCAAAGACTCCCCCGCGCAGCAATGCCTCCAGTTTCTCAATAATACACGGATTTGGGTAAATAGGAAATGCTTCCAACCCAACTTGTACAGTTCTGGAAAAATCCTGCCTCAGGTTTTGCTGCAATTCGTCCACGACTCTGATACACCGCAGCCGATAAACTCAACCCCGCCGTGAAAGTCGCTAGTTCGACTGTCCCATTTTGTTCGTAGTCCCGCCTTTAGGCGGAAATTCACCTCGTCGAACCATCAACATTCAGCCCATTTTCCGGCTAAAGCCGGGACTACAAGCGAAGCTCGGACAGTCGAACGCATGCTTTGTCAAACCTTGAAACTTAGGATGCCTTGCAGTTTAAGAATCTCAGTCGCGGAGAGACTGAGCTACGTGGGTGATTCGCTGTTGAAACGTTTTTATTGTTGAGTGCTTGCCATGCTTTCCGTCAGTGATGCAGTAACTTTCGTACTTTCCAAGGCCCTCTCGGGTGCTTCAGAACATGTGGCACTGACGAATGCACTCCGGCGAGTGCTCGCTGTGGATCTGCTCACTCCGCACGATTCTCCGCCCTTTCATAAATCGCTGATGGATGGTTTTGCCGTCACGACAGATGCTGCTGCCAGCGATCAGGAAATGATCCGACTTACTGTTGTGGAGACCATCACGGCTGGTATGGTGCCGTCAAAGGCCGTCACGACGACGCATGCGGTTCGAATCATGACGGGAGCCACTCTGCCTGCCAATTGCAACTGCGTCGTGCCGATTGAACAGACTCAGTTTGACGAAACGGCCCCGGATCAGGTTGTCATTCCGCGTAACGCCATTTTCGCCGAGGCCAATCTGATGCGTCAGGGTGGTGCAGCGCGACAAGGTTCACCACTGCTGGCTGCGGGGACACAACTTCAGCCTCAGCAGATCGCGGCGCTGGCTGAGTTCGGGCAGGCCAACGTGCCTGTGTACTGCAGACCGACGGTTGCGGTCCTCGCGACCGGGGATGAATTGATTGCCTGGGATCAGCCTCTGCGACCCGGCGCAATTCGGAACTCTAACGAACCCATGTTGCTGGCACAGGCCGCAACGTGCGGGGCGTGTCCCGTCTCGCTGGGCGTTGCGCGCGACACCATTGCAGAACTTTCTCTGGGGATTCACGAGGGACTGAAACACGATGTGTTGTTGCTGAGTGGCGGAGTTTCAGCAGGGACATTGGATCTGGTGCCGCAGCAATTGGCAGCGGCCGGAGTAGAGCAGATCTTTCACGGGGTTGATATGAAGCCAGGGAAACCATTGTGGTTCGGAACGCGACATCGCGAATCACGCACGACTCTGGTCTTCGGATTGCCAGGAAATCCTGTGAGCAGCCTCGTCTGTTTTGAACTTTTTGTTCGGCCAGCTCTGAGAAAAATCTCGGGGATCGCCAGTCAGAATGCATCCGGTCTGGAGGCGCGGCTTAGTCAATCGTTCGCTGTCAAAGGCAGCCGCCCTGTTTACCAGCCCGCCGTCATTTCCGTCTTCGACGGGCAGCTTCAGGTTCGTCCGGTCGTTTGGAACGGGTCCTCGGACCTCAAAGCCACGGTTGAAGCAAACGGCATGGCACTTATGTCATCCGCTCACGGACCGTATACTGCAGGCGAATTGATTCCCGTCCGATTCTGGGGCGACGGTCGCATAGGCTGATCGCCATGATGGAGTTCGCGGTGCGACGATGTTGTCTGAAATGCGGATTTCCCGTGACTGAGTCTGACCGAGTCTGTCCAAAATGTGACTCGCAACTGGTATTTCAGACGGACGGATCGACGACGACATTGGACATAGCGCACGGCAAACAGCGTATTCACGAGGCGATCGAACAACTTCGGGCAGCTGTCACACTGCATCACAGAGGCACGGCACAGTTCCTCCGGGTCATTGTGGGCGGCGATCGCATCCGGCACGCTGCGTTGCACGAACTTCAGTCCATGCAATCGCAGGGGACCATTTTCCAGTTCGGCCAGGACGACCGGAATCGAGGTGCCCTGATCATCGTGCTCAAGCGACCTGAATGAATTCTGCCTGTCAGTCATTGTCGCTGTTCGCCATGCTGAGTACCTGGCGACTCGAGGCAGCGGCACTGCGGTACATTGAATCCACCACGAAACAGTTGCGTCCGGAATTCTTTGCGCGGTACATCGCTGCGTCAGCAAGTGCAAACAGCAGTGTTCCGAACTCTTCTTCGGTGCCATGCACGAAACCTTCGGCAAGCCCGACACTGGCAGTTACAGCGATCTGCTGACCGTTGAATGAAACGACGGCTTCTTCAATTCTTGATCGAATTCGTTCGCCAGCAATCGCGAGGCCCTCGGGATTGGCATCTTCCAGAAGTATCACAAACTCTTCCCCGCCGTATCGACCGACCAGGTCGGTATCGCGCATCATGCACTTCAGTGTTTCGGAGATCACTTTCAATGCAGCATCACCGGCCTGATGACCGAATTCATCATTGACTTTTTTGAAGTGATCAATATCGACTACGGCGAGTCCGATGGCCTGGCCGCGAATACGATGGACCGCAATTTGTTCGTGCAGTCTCTGCACAAAGAAGGCTCGATTGTAGACGCCAGTGAGTGCATCGATGTGAGAAACCTGCAACAGATCGGCCACACGCTGCTTGAGCCGACCGTTTTCTTCAAGCAATTCCGCTGGCACGGCAGCATTCTGATCGGTATCGTTGACCATCATGGCATAGCGGTACAATTGGTCGAGCGCACCCTGCAGCACTTCGCTGGCCGAGGGCATCTTTGGTGGGTCAATGTCGAACATTTCCGTCGAGGCTTCAAGCCGATCCTTCACCTCATCAATAAGGTCTTCAGCTGAAAACTCGCTGGGAAGGTTTATTTTTTCGATGGCATCACGGAGTGCGACGACCGCGACGGCTGCTGCGTCATCACAAATCAGGCTGGCCGCCGCGTCGGCGATTCGTGTAACTTTTACCAATGGATTCGATTCCGCATCGATTTCGGAATCCGTAATGGACGGATCGGTGATCGCCCGGATGGCATTGTGACACCGGTCCGGCAAACCCATCTGCTTGAGCAACATCGACGACAGCGTGCAGTTTGTAAACCCCAGAACTTCCTGTTCAATGCGTGTCAACGGAGCTTTTTTTTCCGCAGCCGTCTTCAGAATCCTGACGTATTTCTCCGGTTCGGCTCGCAGCAATGCCAACTTGCCCAGTCCGGAAAGCAGATTCGTGGTATAACAATCGCCCCGGAATGCGGGAGATCTGAATTGGCAGGCCAGGACTTCCGCAGCCGTCGCCTGCACAAAACTTCGCAGCCAGAGTTTCCGAAAGTACTCGATATAGCCGGATGATTCCATGGATTGCCGGGCGAGCGAAAAACTCAGAACCAGCGAAGCCGTGGTTGCCTGGCCCAGCATGTTGACGGCACGCATCAGGTCCGTCACTTCATTTCGACTGCCGTAACGCGATGAATTTGCAGCCTTGAGCAACCGCACGACGATCGCAGGATCCTTGCGAACAATCGAGATCAACGCTGCATTGGAACTGCTCGGGTCGTGAAATAACTTCACCGCTTCAATCGCAACCGTCGGCAGAGAAGGCAAGCGGGAGTATTTTGAAAAATCAATATCATTCATTGCAGGCATGCATTTCATTAAATGGCGATGCAACACGTGGGTGGCCAGCTGGTGCCATTGATCGGTGCTTCGTATTCCCTCCACAGGAGGTGTTCCGCTCATCCAGAGCAGTCGATCCACAGAATCAGTGGGGCCCGCATCGAGCAATATTCAGTTGACTTGCTGTCTGACTGGATGTTGCATCAATGTTCAGAGCGATTCTGTTCCGTTCCTGCGGACTTTTCTGTACCGAACGAAAATCATGGAGTTTTTAAACCAAGCGACGGAGGGTAATTGCCCACTTCGCTCCGAAACCGAGTTTCACATGAATTGAGAACTCACAGCCGTGACATTTGATCTGTTCAGTCATATTTTACCGCGTTCACAACGCCCGCTGACGGCTCGATCCGTATTTTAAGAATTGTACCAAGGCAGTTTTCCCATGATGGTCCCTCAGATTTCACCGCCACAACGCATCCTGATGGGGCCAGGGCCCAGTGATATTCATCCCAGCGTGCTGGCAGCGCTGGCGGCACCGACCGTCGGCCATCTGGATCCGTACTTTCTGAAGGTGATGGACGAAGTGCAGTCGATGCTGCGAGAAGTGTTTCAGACGACAAATCAAATGACGATGGCCATCAGCGGCACCGGCAGCGCGGGAATGGAAGCGTGCGTTGTGAATCTGATCGAACCCGGCGATCGGATGATCGTGGGCGTCAACGGTGTATTCGGAGGCCGTATGGCTGATGTGGCCGAACGTGTCGGCGCGGACGTAACGAAGATCGAACGTCCGTTCGGTGAAGTCTTCACTCCTGAAGAAGTCGCGACAGCGGTCGCACGAGTCCGACCCAAAGTCGTGGGTATCGTCCATGCCGAGACCTCAACCGGGGCCAGACAACCGCTCGATGAAATTGCAAAGATTGTTCACGACGCTGGAGCCCTGTTCGTGGTCGATTGCGTGACTTCGCTGGCTGGCATTCCTGTGGAAATCGATAAACTGGCAATCGACGCAGCCTACAGCGGCTCTCAGAAATGTCTGGGGTGTCCTCCCGGACTTGCGCCCGTGACGTTCGGTCCAAGGGCGCTCGAAGTCATGGACCAGCGTAAGAAGAAGGTTTCCAGCTGGTATCTGGATATCGGGTTGCTGCGGAATTACTGGGGCAACAATCGAGCGTATCACCACACGGCACCGATCAATATGAATTACGCCCTGCATCAGGCGCTGCGGCTTGTGCTGCAGGAAGGGCTGGAAGCTCGATTTGCCCGCCATCACCTGCATCACACGGCTCTGAAGGCAGGACTGGAAGCGATGGGAATTCGTTATTCCGTCGCTACGGAAACTTCACTGCCGATGCTGAATTCTGTCCTGATCCCTGATCGTGTGGATGACGCCGCCGTCCGAAGTCAGTTGCTGAACGAATTCGGAATCGAAATCGGCGGCGGGCTGGGACCGATGAAAGGCAAGACCTGGCGCATCGGCCTTATGGGTGAAACCGCAAACAAGGCAAACGTCCTGCTGTTTCTCGCGGCGCTGGAACAATGCCTGAATCGACAGGGAATCCGACCAGCTCCCGGTGCCGCGATCGTCGCTGCGAATGCGGAGTACTGCTTGGTGTGAAACTCAGCCCGAGTTTTGGGTGAGATACTGCGTTGCAGCCGGATTCGTCAGAATTCGGGCCGCATCCGAGACACTTCCGAATTCTGACGGATCCGGCTACGAGTCACCTGTCGCCGCGCAAAGTAGAGATCGGGATCTGCGACAAACGGTCTGTCGGCCGTCAGCTACCACCAGGATCGTTTTTTCTTCACTGGTGCCTCGACGGGAGCTGGTCCGCTCGAACCCGATTGCAGGACAATGTTTTCCGGCAACAGCACACAACTCAGTGCTCCGCCGACGCCGCCGGTTGTATCGATTGCGATCATGCCATTGCCGAACTGAACCTTTGGCACGGGCACATGGCCGATCACAACCGGGACCGGGCAATCGGCCGGTGGCCCCGTCAGAATGAAATCTTTTGAATACAGCCATGGTGGATGACTGAGCGAATAATCACGTTCGCGAAGAATGCGAATCTGAGTCTCGAACGGCATGTTCCGATCCAGGCCCGCATGCACAAACAGATAATCCCGATGTTCGATGCTCCACGGCAGATCGGACAGCAGACGAATGTGCTCTTCCGGCAATGCCGCCTTAAGTCCCTTCACATCCTTGTGTTCGACGCCATACGATTCAAACGTCGTGTGCGAATTGTAATGGTTGGTCCAGCGGCCTCGGAAATCGATGTAGTCCGGTGCGTCAATCAGGCCAAGCGTCCCTGCCATCGCCAGTTCATGATTTCCGCACAGCCATGTGACCTTTTCGTGTTGCTTCACCAGATCACAGAAAAGCTGCACCGCTCCGGCAGGATCGGGCCCGCGATCCACAAGGTCGCCGATAAACACGATCCACCGTTTGTGAATATCCGGAAGTTTTGCCAACTGTGCAATGATTTCACGAAGTTGCGACGTCTGACCATGTACGTCGCCGATTACGGCCACAGGACCTTCAATACGAGTTGGGACAGATGCCATTTCACTTCGGATTTTGTGAGCGGATACAGAGGAAGCCAGACCATATTCCGGTACTGCCCCCCCAAATTCAACGACCAATGTGACATAATAGCCTTCCCGAAAGAAACATGCGACCCGTACGTGACTTCGACTGTCCCTTGTCCACAAAACGCGAATCAAGTTTTCGTTTAACGACAAGCCGCAGGCGACTATCGCCCGCAACACAGATCAGGTGAATGATTGATGTTTGTCTGGCATAGCACCGTTCCCTCGCGGGAGAAATGAAGCCCGTGTTTTGCCCGCGAATCGCGCGGATGGGCGCGAATCTGAGTCGCAGTCGGGACCGCTACGGAACTGCAGGATTTGCGCTCCTTCGCGCCGTTCGCGGGCACACGGAGGGCTGACGCCCAGCCGCTCGCCAATGAATCACGCAGGTCAGCGCCACTCCGCTCAACAAATCCACGCCTTTGCCCGATATCGACGGGGCGAAGCACTTGATTCGCGGCGTTTTCTGTGTTCATTCATGGCACCACTGGCGAAGGGCTCGACTCGGAGAGTCAAGTTACACGGAGGGCTCGACTCGGAGAGTCAAGTTACAGGGACTCCGCTATACCCGATGCGCCACGACAATTGTCGCTCGACCGGAGATTCTGGCGAAGAATATCACGCGGGGAGCAGCTGTGCCGGTGGGAAGTTGCCGTCGCACGGCGTCGGCATTCGTGGGTATCCGGCGGCATTTGACTTCGTAATGCGTCGATGACGCTGTTCGCAGATGCCGCTTGAGATCTTTCAGATTTCCCGACAGCACCGCTTCGATCCGGAATGCCGTGACGAAACCGGACGTCACACAGTCCGCGCCCGTGAGATACTCCTCTTCCGCATCGAGGCGCTGCATCGAATACTGTTCCGCCATCACATCGAGCAGCCCTGATCTTACGATCGCAGGATCGGGATCGAAAATGTATTCCGCCGCGGCTGGAACAACATTCGTCCATGCCGAAAGTGGATCAGCACTGATCGATTCGCCCGTGGGCAGCGCGGTTGCGCGAAAGGCGTGTTCCCCCGCGAGACTTCCGAACCAGACCGTGGCTTCGCGACATTCGCCTTTCAGACTGATGAGTTCAATTTCACAACCCGGAAATTTCTGCAGAAAATTGCTGGCTGGACTGATCTTGATCCCGCCGCCTGCTGCCGTGCGTGTCAACTGCTGCATCCATTCCAGACTTGGCTGATAAAGTTCCAGACGCTTCGTGGGGCGATCGCGTCCGGATCGACGATCAGGATCGGCATGCACAATCTTGTCCGACCAGTCAAGGCTCGTCACATCATCGCATTGAGTCCGGATGTGTTCTGATCGATCCCAGATGGCGGCATTCCAGTCGGTTCGGAGGCACATCGCCGCAGCGGAATCGATCGCCGTGACAAAAGAATGCTTCGCAATTGCCGCCGCATCCACACCGATTCCACAACATAAATCCGACACATTGGCGAATTGCAAGAACCGTTTGGCTTTGTGCGCCGCCACTTCCGGCGAAGTGGATTGTTCCAGTCCGACGCGCGTCAACCACAGTTGATCTGCCTTGGGCAGCAAGTCTGCCGCGCGCTGCCGGGCTTCATGCACAGACAACGCTGCCCTGACGAGTTCGACGTCGAATGTCTCCCTCAGCTTGCGCTGGCTGCTGAGTTCTGCGGGAGTGCTGGCTGAAATCGCTGCAAAAATTTCGGGACAGTCCTTCATCCGCCGTAACAGAAAAGATTCTTCGTCCGCATCAAAATAGATCTGTTCCATCAACCGGACTTCTTTTTCATGCGAACGATTCCGTCCCAGTCGGCGGGCGATTTGCGATCGTGCTGCGTAATCAACATGGAAAGGTAATCCTGAGCACGATCTTCGGCAGGCATCCGATGCAGAAATTTCCACGCTTCTGACCATTGACCCGAAATAAACAATGCGACACCTTTTTCGAAATCTGCCAGGTGCTGATCCGTGAGCGACGGACTGCGAGATTCGGGTGGCACAAGTTCACTCACCAGCAACGTACGTTCCATACCATACGGCAGCACCTGCAACAAACGCCTGACGCGCCCTTCGTCCCTGGGAAGTTTCTCACGAATCTGCTTGTCCAGGAATTCATCGATCAGCACCGAAACATGCAGTTCGCGCGTCATGCTTTCCAGACGACTGGCAAGGTTGACGACTGGCCCGAACACGGTGACCTTGACTTGTTCCCGCGTTCCGATCTTCCCCGCGACGGCACGTCCATGAGCGATGCCGATGCTTGTTTCAAAATCTTTCAGGGGATGACCAGGGTCAGCCTGTGCTTTGCTGAATTCTTCCCGAATCGCCAACGCCGCGCGGCAGGCATTCAGCGGCGCTTCTTCCGACGCGATCGGCCAGCCCCAGAATCCAAGAGCCGCATCGCCCTGAAAGTCGCCGGTGACGCCGCCGAAACGCAGGATCTGACTGGTCATCACTTCCAGCGCCAGACTGACGCATTCCAGCAACGCAGTGAGGTTCCCGGATTCTTCTTCAGCCCGATGACTGAAGCCCCGCAGATCACAGAAGAGCACTGTCACATCGCATTCACGCGGTTCCAGCATGGATGTGTCAAGATCCCGGCCCAGGGCTTCCAGAATGGGCGGCGAAAAGAACTGACGCAGACCGGACTGCTGACGTTCCAGCCGTCGCTGGCGTTGCAGTGAACCGACGATATCCGCGATGAACTCCGTAAACTTGATGTCGGCATGCAACCTTCGTTCATGGGAACTCGCAGCCTCCTGCAGACTTCGGCCCGTGACATACAGAGCGCGGTCGCCTGTGATGTCGGGGAACGGTGTGCAGAACGCCCAGCCGTAGCCTGCCACCTGAGTATACTGATCGGTGTTGGTTTCGGTATTGTCCCAGATGTGTAGAATCGTGGTCTGCTGTTCCATGGCGTTGGAAATCAAACGCACGCTGGGCTGCATGAGCATCCCTGTTTCGAAACGCTGCTCCTGATGAAACACGCGCGGCCGTAACGCATCGGAAAGTCCAACGATGGCGACACCATCCGCGTTCTGGACTCCGGCCAGCAACAGGCTGGCGAGACGAATGTGCAGATCGCGCTCAACTCCGGATTCACGGATCACAGCCGGCAGACTTGTGAGCACCTCAATCCGCTTGGCTGCATCGTCGTAGCGAACTCGCTGAAGTTGCTGGCGATCGATTGCCAATTGCTGAATTGGCTGTCGACCCGGCGAATCACTTTGACTCACCTGCTGGACTTCAAAGCGTGTTGAACCAATCACAAAGGCATCGCCGGAGGCAAGATTCGCCTCGGACACGACCTGGCCATCGACGAAGACGGGATTGGACGTGTCGGCGAGCTTCCGGAGCGTCACACCATCCGCCGCGGCATGCAACTCCACATGGCGACGGGAAATGCGATCGTCCCAATCCGCGAGCAGATTTGCCTCTTCACTGCGGCCGAGAACGTACGTGTCTCCGCCCACGAGCAGAAACTCACGTTCCAGCCGACGACCGTTATGAAATGCCAGGAGACGAAACATGTCTCAGAACCCCTCACGGGTCAGGTAGCTGGATTTGCAGGAATTCAGAAATGGGGCTGGATTCTAGCGCATCCAGCTACGAAGTACGGTTTTCTCAGGGGCTCTGAATTATTCCATTCCGCCGACTTCCTTCATCTCCAGCTGTTTCATTTTGCGATACAGATTGGATCGATGCAGGCCAAGAATTTTAGCGGCGTCGCTCATGTTGTCGGCGACATGATGAATACTGCGTCGGATGAAATCCCGTTGAAATTCGCGCGTCGCTGCGTCGATCCCAAGTTCCAGCGCAGGCAGTTTTGAATTATCGGATTCAGGACTCAGAATGAAGGCCAGATCCTCAGGTTCCACGCGATCGGCGGGGCACAGAAACGCGACACGTTCCATCAAATTGCGCAGTTCGCGAACGTTGCCGGGCCAGGCATGTGACTGTAATCGCCGCCGCGCCTCGGACGACAACTGCAACAGTGGCCGTTTTGCCTGCACGGCAAAGCGACGCAGAAAAAATTCCGCCAGCGGCAGGATGTCTTCCGGCCGTTCACGCAGTGCCGGCAAGTCGAGCGTGACGACTCCGAGGCGATAATACAGGTCTTCGCGGAACTTTTTCGCACGGACCGCTTCGCTCAGATTGGAATTGGTCGCTGCGATGATACGCACGTTAATCGGGATGGATTGCGAACCACCGACACGCGTGATCACCTTTTGCTCCAGCACACGCAACAACTTTGCCTGGCCACCGGTGCTCATGTCGCCGATTTCATCCAGAAACAATGTGCCGCCGTCCGCCAGTTCAAACTTGCCCTGACGCATGTCCCGTGCGTCCGTGAAGGCACCACGTTCGTGGCCAAAGAGTTCGCTTTCCAGCAGCGATTCTGTCAGCGCGGCACAGTTCACGGCGACGAATGGACAGTTCGCGCGATTGCCTGCGTAGTGCAGTGATTGCGCGACGACCTCTTTGCCCGTCCCGCTTTCTCCCAGCACCAGAACCGGAAGATCAGTTGATGCCAGCCGTCGGACTGTGTCGCGGAGAGCGGAAATGGCCATGCTGTCGCCCACGATCGACACGCCTCTCGTCACCTGTTCGGCCAGCTGGCTGTGACTGCGATGCAAAAGGTTGCGTTCCTGAAGATTTCTCAGTGCGACCGCGGCCTGAGTTCCAAGCTGCGACAGGCATTCAATGTCATCCTGAGTAAACGGACGATCGTCGTTCTGGTTGATCGCTTCGAATGCACCCACAGTATTGTTGTGTGCATCGCGCAGCGGTACGCAGATCAAATTCCGGGTTCGATAACCATGCTTGCGATCAACCTCCTGATTGAAGCGAGGATCTTCGTAGGCATCATCGACGTTAATCGATTTGCCGGTCCGCAGGGTTTCACCCACAATGCCTTCGCCCGCCGGCAGCCGCAGTGATGAATTCTTGACACCCAGGGCGGGACGCGCTTCCACTTCATTGCGGTCGCGATCCCACAGGAAAATACTGCTGCGATCGCAGTTGAGCAGCCGCGTTGCTTCGAGCGCAATGAGTTCCAGCAACGGCGCGGCGTCTTCCGCCATCGACAGTCGCGAGGCGATGCTCAGCGTTGAACGCAATCGCTCGACCTGCTTACGAGTTCTCAGATCGTGATCAACGAGTGTCAGTGCCATCGACAGCGATCGAGCCGTCATCAGGCCGGCTTCGGCGAGGTCATCATCGGCATGCCGCCCGGCCGTGACAAGCAGATGTGCAAATGGTGAATTGGCTGTGAGCGGAAAGGCCGCGAGAATCTTACCCTGTTCGGTACGGCTCACGCCAGCCGCGTCTCGATCGAGAGATGCATCCCACAGCGAAACAGGACGGACAGACATCGCCTGCTGACCATGTTCGGCGATCAATTCCCAACCAGGCCCAGGCACCCGTTGGGCCAGACCAATCCACTGGACCGACAACTCCGATGCGATTTCAGACAATGCGGTACGAATAAAGGCATCGAAAGTCTGAACTTTGAGTGCATCAGACAGCAATTTGCCACTCAGCTGCATCAGCGTTCCAACGGCCGAACCCGGCGACAGCATCGAAACCTGAGACCACGTTTTCCATTCAATTGCTGCCACACCATGATCCCTCATGAACTTCGCGATCGCCTGCCGAACGATCTGTATTCAATTCCACTATAAATCCGTGGCGATGCTGTCATCCAGATTCTGATGAAACGCCCACTAAAGCCATCGATATGACTACCCTATACTCAGGAGCGCCATCGAGATGACTGCAGGGAAGGTTAACCAACGAATCAGGTTCGTCAAATGGCTTTCGGAAGATTTGCAAGAGGCGTCACGGAACTTCGGTTCATCGACGAATCGTGTGCGCGAGTTCGCTCGGAATCAGACTTTGTTGATTGTGGGTTTTCGCGGTGCTTCGTGTGATTCACCGCGAAGCGGTTTTAAGAATTATACCGCACGGGGTTGAGGAAGGCACATTCATTTAACCGCTTGCAGTAGGACACCCGGTTTTTGTACGGAAGTGTTTCCGGCTGTTTTGTGCATTCGGTTGTCCCCATTCGGTTGTCCTTTTCATGCGACGCAGGGAGACAACCGAATGGGGACAACCGAATGAATCGCACGGAAATCAGTAATGAACAGCCTGAACGCCCCCAGGATCTGTCGCTTTCCAGAATCTCAAAAATGTGTCATTCGTGGCCGCGTGAGGTAGAGC
>CAZFDW010000097.1:0-15844 GCA_964517865.1 uncultured Chitinophaga sp. | reverse complement strand
CCATTTCTTCTTCGTCGTCGCCACCGCCCAT
Organism: uncultured Chitinophaga sp.; assembly: GCA_964517865.1. Taxonomy (GTDB): domain Bacteria; phylum Planctomycetota; class Planctomycetia; order Planctomycetales; family Planctomycetaceae; genus SXXK01. Next base: position 15,813 of record CAZFDW010000097.1, on the reverse strand, counting down.
TTCATCTTCATCGTGGCCATCTGCATCATCGTCATCCATATTCTCGTGGTGGCCGCGTTCGTTCCCTGGATTGTGATGCTGCTGGATTAACCGGGTCAGATCTGTCATTTGCTCACTGAGCCTGTGTAAGTCGCGACGGAGGTGTTCCATCTGCTCGTGCAGTTCGCGCAACGGAGGAGTGGAGTGATTGCCAAGTTCAAATTCGATTCCTTCTCTCCGCGGTTCCATGAGACGCTGTGGTATCTGGTGTGCCTGTGCCTGTCTTTCCCGCATCGCTGATTCCGTCCGCTGACGTTCTTCCTGCTGCATTCGTTCCTGCTTCTCTGCAAGCTCCCGCTCAAGTTGTCCGGCGCGTTCACGCAGTCCATGAGCAACATCTGGAAGCCCTGCCTGGGCGGTGCGCTCAGCAGATTCAGTGAGCGCCGCGATTCGTTTCCGATCTTCTGCGAATGGTCCTTCGGGACCGTGAGTTTTCGGATGGTGAATTTGCGGTCCCTGGCCCTGTTGCATCTCCGCACGACCTCCCATTCTCAGCCCTTTAGGGCCAAAACCTGGCGGTCCAAAATTTGGGGGTCCGAAATTTGGGGGTCCGAAATTTGGCGGTCCGTCAGGTGGCGGTCCGGTAAATGATAAACCAACACGTGGATGTTCAGCATTTTGAGGCCCGTCCGGACCTTCCTGTGGGGCATCAGGAACTGCGAACACGGCGACCGTCTGCCCCGGCTCTTCTCCTTTGAGTGCCGGAGAAACAACATCCAGTTCGTCGGCTCCCAACAGAATCTGTATCTGGTGAAGTTCATTTTCCTTCTGATCCCCATCCTGCGACATGCAACTGTCGCCGGAAGCAATCAACACAACTCCTGCACTCATCACGAGCAACGATGGGCGAATTACAAACGATTTCGTAATCATACTGAACTCCAGAAAAACCATTCTGATCGGGCATCAACCGTGAGTAGCGTATCCGGCGAGATTGCCTTCGGGAAGACAAATCATTTTTTCGAAAGCCCATCGACCTGCGATTTATCCGCTTCAATCTGCGTCAACGCGCGGATTCTTACGCTGCTGCGTCATCAGTGACACAGCCACGAGCGTCAGAAATCCGAGCGGAATTGTCACGATTCCGGGCTGGCTGAACGGCACGATGGCGGGGGTCTTCAGCACGTCAAGACCATAAACTTTTTCGAACGCCTCAGCACTCAGCAGAATCCAGCCGAGCGACGAAACCATGCCAACCACGATCGCCGTGATGATGCCCTGACGTGTCACGCGAGGCCAGAACAGAATCATGACCAGCGACGGGAGATTCGCCGACGCCGCGACACTGAATGCCCAACCCACGAGGAAACTCACATTCATGTCCTTGAACAGAATCCCCAGCACAATCGCGATCGCGCCCACAACCACGGAAGACAGTTTCGCGACGCGCACTTTTTCGTCGTCGTTCATCTGGACACCGAAGGCACTGCCCAGCAGATCATGGGCCACCGCGCCGGCCGACGCCAGAATGAGTCCGCTCACGGTTCCCAGCACGGTGGTAAATGCAATCGCCGAAATCGCCGCAAATAACCAGGTGTTCATACTTTTGGCGAGCAATGGAGCAGCCATGTTGTCGTTGGACAGGTCGAGTGCACCGCTGGTCATCGCACCGAGCCCCATGTACAACGTCAGCACGTAGAAAAGCCCAATGCTGGTAATGCCGACAATCGTGCTGCGCCGGGCACTGCTTTCATCCTTGACGGTGTAGTAGCGAATCAGAATATGCGGCAACGACGCCGTGCCGCAGAATAGTGCCAGCATCAATGAGAGGAAGTTGATTTTGTCCGAAAATTTCTCGCTGCGAATCCCTTTGAAGATCGGGCTTTCGCCGGGACGCAGCACCTGCGAGCCGGGAGTAATCTTCTGGTAGTAGACGGTCGTCTCTGCCTTTTCGGCGTGCAGGATTTTTTCGTTCCCCCACAGCACGACTTCGCTCTGCTGGAGGATGCTGAAGAACTCCACCGGCGACACTGGACCTGTTTCCGTCTTTCCATCCGGCAACGATTTCAGAAATCCAATAGGATGCAGTACAGCCTCGCCCGGCCCGGTCCCTCTTGGCAGTCCGTTGACCAAAATACCTCCGTTCGCGAGCTTTGTCACTGTCTGCGCTTCAGTAAGATCGCACGAGGTGTCCGCATTCGCGTTATGACGCTTGAGGTGCCACACGGTTATCGATTTCGTATTGCGTTCCTGAAGTCGCAGGAACGCTTCTTTCGATTTCTCCCACCCGTCGGCCGTTTCAGTGCCATCACGGGTGATGAATCCGTCGGTCTTGTTTCCGGATGACAGGACATCCACATTGGGCAAACTGCCGACAATCCCGTCGGAGTTCCTGATGTCATCAAAGCTCACATTTGCCATCGATCGAAACTGGTAGCCGTCGTTGCCGCCATTTTCTACCGTGAAGCCTTTCTGCAAAATCATCCAAGTCAGAATTGCACTGAAGAAAACCAGCAGCGTTCCTTTGAGAAACTGGACCCATGTCGTCGAGACCATCCCAGCCGTTACGACGATCATAATGACAACGGTCCCAACCAGAACAACGCCCGCCCAATGCGGTAATGCCAGCAGCGGCTGCACCAGCACACCGGCACCGACCATCTGCGGGATCAGATAGAAAATGCTCACCGCCAGCGTGCTGATGCCAGCCGCCAGCTTGATTCCGGGTGAATTGAACTTTGAATCCAGGGCATCGGCAAACGTAAACCGTCCAAGCCGCTTCATCGGTTCAGCGATTACGAACAAGGCGACGATCCAGCCTGCCAGATAACCGATCGAATACAGAAATCCGTCATATCCGTAGAATGCGATCATTCCGCAGATACCAAGAAACGATGCGGCCGAAAGGTAATCTCCCGCAAACGCAATGCCATTTACAAACCAGGGGATTTGTCCGTGCGCCGCAAAAAAACCTTCGGATGACTTCGCCTTTCGCCCCAGCCAAAAACTCAGGCCAAGCGTGAAACCCACAAAAATGGAAAAGACAATCACGGCTTTCCACGAGAGTTCGTGAATCATGCTCGCGGCTCCTTACTCTTCGGCGGAGTTTTTTCGCGGCACAGGAAGCCATAAAGTCCAGAAAGCAGAATGGCCCCGATGATCAGGCCAAAACCATACAGAACAGCGATGTTCAGACCAGCGATCGGCGTTGCTTCCATCTGGTCAGGCGCAAACGCATTCAGAAACACGAACCCGCCGTACACGATCAGATAGATCGTGAATAAAACGAGCCCGATCCTGGAATTCCGGGATTGCATGAATGAACTTTCGATTGTGTTTAGAGTCTGTTCTGGATTCGTATCGGTCGCGAATGTCTCGGCGAGCGGCTGGGCGTTAGCCGTCCGAGCGCGATACTCTTGTGCAGACCATGTGGTATTTCCACGAAAACTACACGGAGGGCTGACGCCCTGCCGCTCGCCGGGCAATTGTTTCTACGTCAGACTCCAGCCCTTGCGGTAAGCTCGTTTGATATACTGATCCGCTTCAGGAGCATTGGTGGCGCGCATTTCAGCGGTGTTCCATTCCAGTTTCCTGCCGACGCGATACGCCACGTTTCCGAGATGATTCGCTTCCGTCAGCCAACCCGCATATTCAAAGTTGCAGGTTGTGGGTTCACCCGTCTTGCAGGCGTGAATCCATTCCTGATGGTGACCTCTGGATGCCGCGATAAACGGTTCCGGTGGCTTGAAGTCTTTGAAGTTCTCTTCCGGCAGCAATTTGTAGCGACCATAATCTGAGACCAGCATTCCCTTGTCGCCGATGAACAGCACGCCGCTGTCCCAATCGGCGATGCCTGCTGCGGCTGGAATCTCCGGACGATGTGTGCCCTGATACCATGTGAGCGCTACCTCCGGCTGATCACCTTCCGCCGCGTATTCGTAACGCACGTGCATGGATGCCGGAGCAAGTTCCTTATGCGCCGGACCACCGAACGGTTCAATGGTTTTCGGGGCTTTCAGTTTCAGAGCCCAAAACGGAAGATCGACCCAGTGACTTCCCAGATCAGACATCGTCCCGTTGCCGAAGTCCCACCAGCGATACCACTTCGGGCCTGGGAAATAGACGTTGTTGTAGGGTCGTTCCGGAGCCGGTCCGAGCCACAGATCCCAGTCCAGTTCCGGTGGAATCGGGTCTGCGTTTGCCGGGCGATCCTGCACCGCTACGATATCTCCGTGCGCCTTGGCTTCTTCGGGCGATTGCAGTCCCCAGGCGCGCCCAACCCACACATGGCATTCGGAAACTTTTCCGATCGCGCCCGTCTGAATGAGTTCCACGACGCGGCGATAATTGTTTTCGGCATGAATCTGGGTGCCCATCTGAGTCGCCACGCCAGCGGTTGCGGCGGCTTCGCGAATTCGGCGAGCTTCATAAATCCCGTGCGTCAGCGGTTTTTCGCAATACACGTGTTTCCCCAGCTGTAGCGCGGGCAGAGTCGCGAAGGCATGCGTGTGTTCGCACGTGCTGACGACGACCGCATCGAATTCATCAGGATGATCAAAGACGCGGCGGAAGTCTGTGTTTCGTCGAGCTTTCGTGTGCTGCTCAGCCGCCTTGTTGAGATTATTGGCATTCACATCACAGAGGGCCGCGATATGTTCGGACGACACCGATTGCAGATTACTACCTCCCCGCCCACCGCAACCAATGACCGCGATCCGGAGTTTTTCCTGATTTGAGGGAGCCGCAGGCAGGCCGCTCACATACAGCGCTGAGGCTATGGCGGAAGTGGATTGCATGAACGCACGGCGCGTGGAATTCTGGGAGGGATTCACTGAGGGGACTCCTGAGCAAACGGAATTGAGTCAAATCGCGGAACACAGGCACTTTCCGCGATTGTGAACCCCAATGCCGTGCAATGCAACCGAAACGGCGTCCGGAAAACCCTGTGCCGTCATTTCATGACAGACAATTTGTTGCGGATCTCCGTGGCCAACTCGCGGTGCTGCAGAGCAATTTCCGGCAGTTTCAGGTGGTCGTAGATTTCCGACAGCTTGTCATGCACCTCCGCCTGATTCGGCTCGCCATTGACTGCCAGTTCGAGGTCCGCCAATGCGTCTTTCCAGCGTTCCATCTTCATCAGGATGGTGCCCCTCGTATCCAGAAACCGCGCAAAACCGGGATTTTCTTCCAACGCGGCATTCGCCATCGCAAGAGCACGTTCGAGGTCCGGATGGTCTTCGTTGTGAGCCAGAATCCACGCGAGATTATTGAGCACTATGGACAGCTTTGGGTTAATCGCAACGCACCGCTCAAAATGAAAGAGTGCGGCATCCAGATCTTGTTCCACGCAGCAGATATTCCCGAGTGCCAGATGCGCCAACGCGGGCTCTTTCGCCTCCGCCACCACACGACTCAGGATGGTTCGGAGTGCGACATTTCCCTTGACGTCGGCGCTGACATACGCCATGAGCCGATTCAGAGCCAGCGGAGAATTTGGTTCCTGTTCCAGTGATTTCGCCAGAGGAGCAAAGAGTTCTCCGACGCTGTGTCCGCCTTCACCCACCATGACGTCGTGAACAATGACGTACAAATTAGACAGCATGACGCGCCAGTTTCCATCGGGATCCACTTCCATCCCGGTTTCCAGGACGTTGCGTGCCTCGTCCATTTCGCCGATTTGAATCAGCACCGACACATAGTCTTCGCGAGTGCTTCGACTCTTCGGATTTCGGCTCAGTTGCTCACCCAGATATGTTTTTGCCGTTGAAAAACTGGACAATGCCTTTTCCTGCAGTCCCAGCTGCAAATAGATGCTTCCCAGATTCCTCGAAACCTCCGGAAAGACTGTTACGACCCTTTCCAGGAAATCACGTGCCTTGTCCAGGTCACCGACCACGATGCTGTAGCGCGCCCATGCCAGCAGCATCTCCGGCGATATGTCATTCTCTGCCCGAGAGGCCTGAAGGTGGTGCAGGGCACGGTTCAGATGCTGGCGGGAACTGGCAGGTGTCAGTTTTTCGCATAACACTCTCGCGAGGCGGCGATGAGCCATTGGATTCCCGTAGCGATCATCGGGCGCTAGTGTCAGGTACAGAAACTCCGCTCGCTCCGTCTGTCCTGTTTTCTCATAGATCTCTGCCAAAGAAATCTCGATCGCCTCCGTATTCTTGTCGCGTGTTTCGCGCAGGATTCGATTCAGCAGCATCTCCGCCTGGACAAAATCCCCCTTCACGAAGCTCGACTCAGCATGCTTCAAGTATCGATCTGCCAGTGTCAGATTGCTTTGCCACTCCCAATGATTCAGCCAGGCCAGCAGGATGAGAACAAATACGGCTGGTAAACCGAAAAACAGGTTGCGCCATCGACCCAAACGCCATGCGGCAAGAAACAAGCTAAAAGGATAGACTAGAATATACCAGTAGAATGCCCCGTGGAGCCAGAATGGTCGCCATGCAGAAACACGATACATGGCTCTGCGGAGGGACCACCATGTGAGAAGAATCAGGTGACGAAGGTAGTCCATTATTTCTTTGCTCCAGCCACGATGTCCAGAAGATCCGATCGGACCTTCTGGAACAAACTCAACAAAGCCGCGTGCTCATGAGGCTGAATCTCTCGATCTGATTCCAGTAACAATTGTATCTGGAACACCGGAGGCGTATAAGCCGCAGCAGGTGTCTGCTCCCAGCGCAACGCAGACCGCAAACGATCCCGCAGGGCGATCCGCACGTTTTCCTCTGCTGGCGGGGGAGTGACCGAAGTTCTGTTCGAATCAAAACAACTGAACAGAACAACGCTGCGGTTTCGGAGGTCACGGTGCATCCGATACTCCGTATGCCAAATCGTCGCTTCGTCGCCGTTCGGCAGCGACTGAACCGACGTCTTGTTTTCCGAACTCTCCACGACCCAGCCGAGCCCGCCGTAGCAGTCGGCCAGTTTATGCCAGGCGTCATAGTAGCCATCGAGGGAGATAATCACGTTCAGACCGTGGCCCTGATACGACCAACTTGAAGAACGAAGGCCGCCAAACACATCATCAGGACCTCTTGTGATCTCCTTAAACCCGGTCAGTTTCCAGCCGTTGATTTCTGCGGGAAGCGAATCTTTGGCAAACTGCTCCATGTTGCTCTCGAAATGACTCGGCAACGCGGGAGCCGCAGCTTTCTTTTCAGTGAAAAACAGCGTCCGCGCCATGGCGATTCCACCACCCACAAAAAAAATCGCAAACAGCACGGCAGGAGCAATCACCGCCAATCGTCCGACCACGCGAGGCCGATCAAGCAAACCGAACATGAAATCCTGCAGCGGACGTCTGACCTGCTTATGGAACTCCACCTGAACATCCATCAGTTCCTCGGACATGACGGGAAACAGGAATCGCAGAAACTGATCGGTACTCAGAGTCAGCAGCAAGGCCGTGGCGTATGTGAACACCCCCAGTGCTTCATGTCGCCAACCGCTCTCGAGCGGCAGTTGAAACCGAGCATCACAATACACCAGCGTAAAGACTCGTAACCCGTTGGCCGCGATGACCCAAAAGACGGTCATGAAGATCATCAACAAGGAGCGGAGCCAGCTGTAACGGCAGTAGATGCTCAGGAACGTAATGGCATACACGGCAGCGAACAGGGATTGAATGCCACTGCAGGCCTCTTCCACCATGTAGGATTTTGTCGCCGTCCGAATTGCAACTCCGGAAATCGTGTGTAACACATCCATGAATTCCAGACCCTGGCTGGCGACCGCTGTCGCCCACTGCTGCAGCGTGACGATCAGGCTGATGTCCAGACCCAGCGGCAAAGGCATCAGCATCGCCAGAAACAGAAATGGCGCCCGCAGTTCACACACGGCCGATCGTCCGCCAAAGTACCAGACCGATGCCCACAACGTGGCCAAACACGAAATCAAACAGATCCACTGACTGACAAACACAATAGCAGCCGCATACAGCGATGCGCCGACCCCCAGCCACAGCAGTTTGCGGAGCGAAAAGTCTGTCTCCTCCGGCCATTGAATCAGGGGCAATCGCATCGAAACAAGCCACGCAAATCCTGCGATAATTATCGGAAACGCCTGATAATGAGGACGCTTCCACAGGTATTGGGCCATCAGATACAACAGCGGACCATGCACGAGCAGAATGACGACGACGGCAATGCCCCAGCGAGGCAGCGTTTTCGCACCTCGCTCCTGATTGAGTAGTGCCAGACGCTGCTCCAGTACTTCTGCGTCCTCCAGGTTATCCTGCACTTCGATTTTTCCAGACGTCATATGTCGTTTTGCCAAGAGATCTCATGTGTGATACTGGTGTCTGGATCAGGATTTTACCCTCACTGACCTGCCCACAGAACGGCGTCTTTATTTTGGGTCGCCGATCGTGAGACCTTGAAAGCAAAACTTAGTTTTCCCGAATATTCCTGCGATCTTGTGGGAGAGGATGATGCTCGACGCGGTTCACACCGCTTGAAATTCGTACACCACAATACCGTCACCTCACTTAATACACACAAACGAAAAGAAACCTGCGCCCAAAATTGGCACGGCAGGCCAGTATTTGATTTTGCGAACCCTGATAGGTTGCGTGAAGCGAAGCGTAACGCACCATGGATGCTGGCGAATCCGCTGTGGTATGTTGCTCTTCGCTCCACACCCCACTGAATATTGACAAACTTCCCAGCGGTGGTCCCAAAACGGATCGCCGTACAGCGAAGGTCATGTTCGGCAGGAAACCCCCTGTTTTTGGCTATTCTCAACAAGGCCTCCCGCATGGGCGGTTTTGAGTTTTAGGCAATTTGGGTTACTTTTCCTGATTTTTGATATTGAGCTTTGACATTACCCCCCCGGCAGCCACAAGATGCCCCCGGATTCGAGTGATTTGACCACAGGGAACGATTTTTGGGCTCAGATTTCGTGGGAGAGATTCATATGCAGATGTTTATCCGTGGATTCGCCATTTTCGCCATTCTTTGCAGCGCTCCGGCCGCGTTTGGTAGCTTGGTGATCGATAATTTTGTCACAAATTTTGCAACGCAGAGTCAAAACGGCGTGTCTGCTGCCTTGACGTTATCAGGGAATGTGGGTTCTCCATCGAATACATTCCAGCGAATACTAGGAACAGGTGCTCAAGTTTCAGCGCCTGGAGGGAGCAGTTCCGTCACAATGGCGAATGGGGCAAATAAACAGTTCGCAGTGACTTATGATCTTCAGACGATGTACAACTTCTTTTCCACCGATGAATTAACATTTTCTTATACAGGCACCAGCGCGACGCTCAATAATTACAAAATAGAGGTGCTCGTCCTGAGTAGTTTCAACGGAAATGTGACTGCGCCTGGGACTACGGTCTTTTCTCAAACGGGCCTTCCAAATGGCCCAAATACATTGTCAGTTCCCGTTGGTGCCACGGCGTTATCAAGTTTTCGATACTTGCAAGTCCGTGTAGCAAAAGACGTTTCGGACAACCCAGACGATCAGACCTTTCAATTTACCAACCTCGGTATCACGTCTGTTCCAGAGCCCGCCACCATGACGTTGCTCGGCTTGACAGGCATTGCCGGCGTGATCGCTCATCGTCGCCGACGCAAGGCACAACTCGCCGCCTGATGGCGGCGGACCTTCGGGTTCCATATTGTAGTGTTCTCAGTCGTCCTCCAGGCTGCACCGCATTTCGATGCCGTGCAGCTTTTTTTGTATCCAACACCAGGCTCTGCGCACCGCCGTGATTGTGAACCCCAACGTCCTGTAATGCAACCGAACTGGCGTTGGATCCACGGCGACGGGTGCAGTCGCAGATTTCAGTAGGTCCTGCTTGCCGAGCAGGACTTCGCGGCCACGCCGCGACCAGCGACGAGTCGCGGTCGAAAGGACGGCCCCATGGCGACGTGGAGCGGATGTGCGCCCCATGGCGGTTCGCCTTACGGCGAAAGTCCTTTCCGGCAGAAAGGACCTACCAAACACAGTCCTTTCCGGCAGAAAGTAACCTTCCGGCACAGCCATGAATTACGGCAGTCATTTTCAGTGCGTTTTTCCTTCGGTTCAGATCACGAAATATTTTGTCTTTACCAAGTGGTCCGCTCTTTGAAAGTTCACGCGAATCTCTGGCCTCCAATGCTACGTCAAGCCGGTCGCCGATGGAACTGGCCGTTCTTCATGACGGCGAGCAGGTTGCTTCGGTCGAGCAGTACTTTCGGATCATCAAGCGGGTTACCTGCGACCAAAAGCAGGTCGGCAAGGAATCCTGGTTGAATCTGTCCCAGTTCGTTGGGTAAATCCATCGCGGCTCCGCCGTGTTTGGTCATGGTGAGCAGCGCTTCCATCGGTGTGAAGTCGCAGTAGCGGATGAGGTGATCGAGGTCACGCGCGTTCTCACCGTGAGGCGTGACGAAGAAGCCGTAATCGCCGCCACCCAGAATGCGGATGCCCCGTTTCTTCAATTCTTTGAGTCCCTTTGCAGCCCCCGCCAGTTCCTCGCGAAAACCGAACTCGACGACTTGCGCCTCTGTGAACCACTTCTCCCCCGCATACGACGCCGTCGCCGTGAAGCCGATGTTGGGACTCACGAAAACCCAATCTTTGTTTGCTTCGAGGAGATCGATCGCTTCCTCGTCGGCGAAGTTGGCGTGGTAGATCACTTTCACACCGTGCTTCACCGCCAGCTTGACTGAATCGGCGCTTCGACAGTGAGCACTCATCCGCTTGCCGTGAGCGTGAACGACCTCCGCAGCGGCGGCGACTTCCGCTTCGCTCATCACGGTCGTGTGCGACGGAGCGTGCGGCACAAACGTGTCGCCGGAGATGACGAGCTTGATGATATCCACACCTTCGCGAATCAGTTCACGCGTGGCGCGGCGAAATTCCTCCGGCCCATCGAGCGTGATCGCCATCGATGACATGTGAGGCATGTTCAGCGATCGCATGTCTCCCAGACCGCCCGTGACCGTCAGCCATGGACTCGCAGCCAGCAACCGTGGACCGGGAATTTCGCCCTTGTTGATCGCGTTGCGAATGACGACATCCGTCCGTGGCTTCGCCGACGCGGCACTGATACAGCTGGTGATGCCGCAGTCAAGGTACAGCCGCGCGTTCCGCACGGCGATAAGCGTCGTCTCCTCCGGCGGAATCATCCCGATCTGCACAAGGTCCGCCGCATCGTCGATGCTCAGATGCGCATGCGACTCGATCAAGCCAGGCATGAGCGTCGCCCCGCGGCCATCGATCACGTCTACGTCTTCGCGCGGCAATCGATGAGGCTCACGAACGACGGCCGAAATGCGTGCTGCTTCCACGAGCACCTCGCCGAGATACGGTTCGGCCCCGGTGCAATCGAGAATCCTGACATCGGTGAAGAGAGTTCCAGCCATAGTTGATCCTAAGAAATCGGGAGTGAACCCTGTCGTCTGCACTGCAAATGTATTTCTCGGACAAGTGCGAATCCAGCTGAGTCGGATTATATTTCAGTCGTAGGGTGTGTGCAGCGCAGCGAAACACACCATGTGTGCATGGGGATTCATGTGGCATCGTGGCGCGACGTGAAAAATTTCGGTGCGTTCCACGCACCCTACCATTCACACAAACTCTCAACATACGCAGCGGAACCGTCACGCAGCCAGCCGTCAAGCTGAGCGGGATCTTTGAGTTGCTGGCCGCGGAATGTGGGAACGACGAGGAATGAACAGTTGACGTCCGCGAGGGCAGTCATGTCGCCCCAGAGTTTTTCGAACTGCGATATCGGGAACACGTCTTCCTGACCGTGACCCCAGCGTTTCTTGACGTCCTTGAGCGTGATGTATGTTGGCATGCGGCGGCCGAGGTCGCGGATGGCGGTTTCGATGGCTTTTTGATTGGACAAGCATGCTCGGTCAAGGCCGAAGACAGACAGCAGGCGATCGATGTCAATCCATGTGGTCAGCGAGTTGTACCACGATAACTGAAACTCATCTTCTTCTCTCGGCATCGCGAGGCCCTCGACCAGACGGACACGGCCATCGACTCTTGCCAGTCCACCGCCTCTGTCGTCTAACCGCCGACTGATCACTTCGAACGACAGGTCGGCATTGGACTGAATGTGCAGGCCAAGGCAACCGGCATCCATATTTGCCCCGAGCGTATCGATATTGTGCAGCATCAGATATTTCAATTGCGGCCGATCTGTGAGCATTTGCCGCAGCGTTCCGTTTCGCAGCAGATTGGGGACTTCATACCAATGGCCGACCGGGTGCATACACTGTGACGAAAGATTGTCGGTGTAGTCCGATGCTTCGCCAGCTGTGCGAGCCCAGTTCATCAGTGCGGACCGCAGACTGATCCGGACCTTTTCTTTCTGTTGATCCAGGACCTGCTGCGCGACTTCTTCCCATGTAAACTGCAGGTCGCGCAGCGTCGGAACCATGCGGAGACCGACGGACGCGCCGCGAGATACGCGGAAAATGGCAGCCTGCCTCGGAGAGTCGGGAAACAATGCGTTGAGCTTCTCGACAGCGTCGCGGATCGGGCGATCGGTGAGATAACCCGACGACACGACGTGCAGCGGAGAAATACCATACTCCGCAGCGACCTGGCGCGTCTTCGCGAAATGGATATCCAGAAACGAGCGCCACTGACCACCCATTTTACAGAACGGATTCAGGGCTTTCACAACACCGGCACCCTGAGTCCAACGGCTACCGATGCCAGCAGCCAGCGAGACCACACCGACTTCGCCATTTGCAATCGCCGCACGGCCCAGTTCAATCGCTGATGCAGGAATATCGCGTCGGGCTTCGATGACATCTTCGTCGGAAACATTTTCGATGGTGACAGATGCTGGCAGTCGATTCTGAGACATTCCCAGGCGACCGGATCGTAAGTCTTCCCGGAGTTGTTCGTGGGCTATCGGATCGAAGCCGTTTTCGCGCAGCAGATCTTCGAGTCGGGCCGACTGCTGAGCTTCTTTTGATGTGGAAGGCAGAATCCGCTGAATCAGTCGCGAGGCCAGATTGTCACCACCAACGGAATCACGGCACGCATTGCCGACGCGCTCCAGTTCGCCGCGAAGCATTGGCGTGAGTTGCTGCAGGCCTCGACGCAGCCAGTCGGGAACCATCAGCGCGTGGTAGCCCTTCGGTAGCCCGCCGTCGTGACGCAGCTCGGCGAACGTACCGTTATCGTTGATGGCGAAGTCGTAAACAACGGGGTCCATCGCAAAGGGCACGCTGGCTTCCATGCTGCGTTTGACGTCAAGCATCATCGCCTGCAGCCACCCTTGCGCTTCTGCACGGATCGCGGGGTCGAAGATGAATCCCATGCCGCCGCCAGCCATGCCGCCGAGCATCCAGAACCCGTAGAATTGTGCGCCATACTTCGCCTGGCATTCCTGAATCAGGCGTTCTGTGTAAGCATTGCTGCACCACGGAATAATGGCCTGCAACGGCTCGTGAAAATTGCGGTGCGTCGCGCGGCCGATCCCCGGAATGTCGCCCGCCTTGAGTGCTGCTGTGATCTGTTCCAGGAGTGCGATGGCAGCCTGTCGAGCGGCCCATTCATGTTCGCAGCGCAGCAGATATTTTTCTGTGACCATTTCCAGAATCGGTCCGACGTTCTGCGCCATGCCGCCGTGAACGAGCACCAGACTTTCCTGCAGGCGGCGACGTGTTTCGTCGCTGACTTCCTGTTGAGTGAACACATGATGTTGTGGCATCAGACGTCCGCGACTGATGCCGTATTCCGGATCATCGGGACCGGCCGTACAACCCTGAATCAGTTTGATGCCTGGCCAGACACCGCCGGAATCCTGCCATCCGCCGCCGGATCCACCAATCCATTCTCCCAGAATTGCACGCGCCGCCACGATGCGGCGATCGGACTCCTCAAGTCGTCCGGTAAACGCGGAAACCTGGCTCGTGGCCCGCATACACATCGAGATCAGCGAACCCAACAGATTGGTGGACACTGCCAGTCGGGACCCTTTGGGGATATCGTTGACCCGGCTGGTGATTTCCAGGCCGAGGCCAGGCCCGATCATGCGTGAAAATACGTCCGCGATCTTTCCGCCGCAACCTTCCATGCCTGGAGGAATCAACCCTGCAGCGATCACTGCGCCTTTGATGAGGCCGAGATAGTCGCGGGCAAAGTCGAACACTTCATTGATCTCCCGGATTTCGACTTTCGCCTCGAGGTCAATGCTGATGAGTCGCAGCACGGGTTCGTCGATGATGCGTAAACTGCAGTCAATCGGCGGTTCCGGTTGTTGGTGGCGACCTCGCACGGCAAGATCAATCGACGCATTGATGACTTTTGCACCTTCCGGGTAATCCATACCCAGGAAGAAGATGTCACTCCAGCCGCTGTGCGTAAAATCCATGCGCACGGCGGTGCGTTCCCGCAGGATCGGATAGCTGTTGGTGTTTTCGTCGATGGTCAGGAGTTCAGAGCGAATCCGCAGCGGCACATCAGCTGGATGTCCGGTACGAAACATCCATTGATTGCCGCGAACCGTTCGCACGCTTCGACGCACCTGATCCGCCAATGTCTGAAACGCCAGCCGATGATACGCCTCCCCCAGCGCGCTCGAAAGAGAAACGGATGGGCCATCGGTCAATAAACGCGACAGAAAGACGTCGATGGCCTCCGGATAGCGACGATTGAGCATGTGCTCATAGCCGCCGTACGGGATGCGTCCGCTTTCACGGCCAGCAAGCCGGGTCGGCAGATGAAAACGATGAATTGCGTAGAGAAAAAAGAGACTGCGGACACGATCGTAGAGGTTTTCGCAGCTTCGTCGATATTGGTCGAGTTGCTGACATTCGCGCAGCAGTTCGTCGAGCGACAGGCCGAGGCACGCGGCGTCGAGCGATCGGTTGCGGACAGCGGTGTCAGGCGAAGTGATGATGTTGAGGAGGTTCATTGTGTTTTGGTATTCAGAAAACGTTCCTGGCGAGCGGTTGGGCGTGAGCCCACCGAGTCTCCAGGATTTATAGACGAGTGGTTGACTCGGAGGGCTGACGCCCTGCCGCTCGCCGTTTCGCGTTTCTACTTCGCCGCCAAGAGGTTGACGAGTTCTGTCAAAATCAGGTCGCGATCATCGCCACTGAGAGAAAAAGCCAACTGAGCCAGCAGCAGACCGTATTTGTAGCTGATGTTATAGCGGGAGCCGTCGATTTCGAGTGCGAGGTAGCGTTCGGTCCGGGAGAGTTGATTCAATGAACTACTCAGGTCGATGTTCTGTCCGGCCGGTGCGGCGTCGAGTGACTTCTGGAGCAGCGTCAGTACAGTCGGCGTCAGAATATGCATGCCAAACATGCACAGATAATAGCCCGCGCGTTGTCCGGCCACGATCAGGTGTTGTTCGGCAATCGTGGGCGTAGGCTTTTCGATCACTGTATTGACTTCGTACAGGTTGTCCGACTGCGCCAGGGGAGTTCCGCCGACTGTACCGAACAACGCGACTTCGTTTTCGCGCGTGGGCTGAATCGCAGACACAGAGCATGCATATTTCGTCGCGGCCTCGACAAGTTGTTGAGCGCACAGGCGATCGGTGCGGGTGAGATACAAATGGTCCGAGACGAGATGCAGGAATGATTCACCGGCTGCAAAATCGCGGGCTCGCAGAATCGCATCACCGTAACCTCGCGGATTGGACTGTTCAAAAAATACGAGTCGCGATGCGTGAGGCCCCGCTGCGGCGAGATATGGTTCCTGTTGTCCGGGTCGCACGATGATGGCGACCTCGTCGATTCCGGAATCAACGACTTCATCCAGCATCAGCCGCAACGCCGTACGTATCTCGCCGCGCCGATCGACGAGTGTCTGAAGTGGAAGTCGGGCGTGAAGATCACCCGCCGCCGTGATGACGGCTTT
>CAZFDW010000096.1:0-15862 GCA_964517865.1 uncultured Chitinophaga sp. | reverse complement strand
TTCACTCAAGGAGTCTCGGTCACAGCCACGATTCCAACGACCGAATCTGACGCCCGGCATCGAACATCTGCCACTGCGTCAGATCCTTCTCCAACCCCGGCCACCCCTCAATCAGTCACAGAGCACTACCATACTTCTCAATCCTTCAATAATCCAAGATCCACGGCGCGACGGGCACAGCCGGCGGCACCGATGAAACCAGCGTCGCCTCCGAGTTCGGCATATTCGATGCGGACTTTCTCGGCGAGCGTGGCAAATGTTCTTTTTCGGAATTCCTGACGCACGCGGTTCAGGAATTCGCGGCCCACAGCCGTGTCGTTTCGTCCGAACGTCATCGCGCCGCCCAGCAGGACCATTGCCGGGTCGATGACATGCACCGCCGTCGTAATAGTGGCTCCGAGATATCGAGCCATCTCCATGATGAGTTCGGCGGAAAGAGCGTCGCCATGTTCTGCTTCTTCCGAGATGATCAGCGGCGTCAGTTCTTCGCCCTGGTCCATCCGATTTCGTACTGAAGTCACGGCGTCCTGGTCCAGCGCGTCGCGAAAGCGTTTCAGCAGAGCTGTCGCGCTCACGTAAGCTTCGGCGGTACCGTACTGGCCGGAGGTGCAGAGCCGACCGTCGTCCATTTCAAGAATGACATGTCCGAGTTCAGATCCGTGAGAATGTTCGCCCTCGATAATGTGATCATCCACGATCACGCCGCCTCCAAGCCCCGTACCCAGCGTATAAAACAACAGACTGCGTACGTTTTTTGCGGAGCCAGCCCAGTATTCGCCATACGCTGCCGCGTTCGCATCGTTCTGCAGAATAGTTGGCCGTTTGAGTTGTGCAGCAACTCGATCACGGATTGGACAATTCGTCCATCCCGGCAGGTTGGGTGGTTCCAAGAGCATCCCGTTGGGAATGTCCATCGTGCCAGGAGTTGCGAGACCAACGGCGACGATGCGATCCATCGGGATTCCTGCGGCTGCGACTGCCTGACGCCCTGCATTCACAATGTTCTGAACGCCGACATCCGGCCCCTGAATCGCATCGGTCGGCACGCTGCGTGAAGAAATCACGGAACCATTGTCATCGACCACCCCGGCTTTCACATTTGTGCCGCCAAGATCAAGTCCCAGAAACAGTCGTGAGAAAGAAGAAGAATCCAGCATAAACTCTCAGTCACCGAAAACACAACAGTCGTGATTGGCCCGCCACGTGAGGCAAGCTTCCAGCTTGCCTACGGCACGGACATCGTAAACTGGATGCCTATGCCAGGTACTCCACGTGGTCATAATTGAGAGAATTGGCGAGCGGCATGCGTCAGCTTGCCGGTACAAAAACGAGGTACCGGAGGGCTCACGCCGCACCGCTCGCCGGACGCATTTCTGGCCGCGCGGAGTATATCAGCGTGGAATTCTCGCAGACACGCAGTGCCTTTGGAATGCAGCCTTCCAAAACTCCCGTTGACCAGATTTCAGGAATGCGTGACGATTCCTGTAATGCATGTTTCCGGTTAATTTCCTCGAGTGCCATGCGGTTGGTCGTCGCTCATGCTGCAGTCAGCACTGCGGATCTTTATTCTCTTCAGTCTTCCGCTCGTCGCGCAGGCGCAGCAATCGCGGTGGGTTGTAGATGACAAGCGCGACGCGATCGAAGTCTATGCTGAATTCGACCCGGGAATGCAGGATCTGTGGAAAAACGTGGACGACGTCGCCCGCGAACTTAAGGATCTGGTCGCGATCGAACCGAATGGCAGGCCCATTCAGATTATCCTGTTTCGAGATCAGGGGAGCTATCTTCGCTATCTCGCGACGTCGATCCCGCAGTCACGCCAACGGAAGGCGATTTTCTATCGCAATGGTGACGTATGTCAGGTCTATGCTTATCGAAACCGGTCGTTGATCACAGACCTTCGGCATGAAGTGACACACGCCATTCTGCATCAGCACCTGCCATTTCTGCCGCTTTGGATCGATGAAGGACTTGCCGAATATCTGGAAGAGCCGGAATCTGCGAGATCCGATTCAGCCCGTACAAAATCGGCCCGCTGGAGAGCACGCATGGGCTGGGCACCAGAGCTTCATTCTCTGGAAAAAATACCGACTGCAGAGAGCATGAATGCTGACGATTACCGTGATAGTTGGGCCATGACGTGCCTGTTGCTGAATGAATCTGAGGCCAGCCGCCAGGCACTCCGCGACTATCTGGCTGTGATTCATCATGGTGAAGCACCCGGGCCTTTCAGCAAATATCAAAAGGCCGTAGATTCAGGCGTTTTTTTAAGGGCAGACTCCTATTTCAGAAAAATGTCGATTCGGCTAGATTCGGATTGAAGTCGTTGATGATGCATGGCCGACGCTGTCGGACTTCGCAGCATCTGCGAACTGTTGTGCCTGTCAAATCTCTGCGTGTTAAATCGTCTCTCCTGTCTCCTGTCTCCTGTCTCGTGTGGTTTCGTCGTGAATCAATTGTCGCGGAGTTTTCACACTCACGGCGATTCTCGATGGCCTCAACTTCCTCAATCCCGCCGTAGCATCTGTCGAAGGAACCTCAAATGTCATTCCTCAAAACACCGTGTACTCGCTTCGTCGCCTGGTCGCTGACAATCGCACTGGTTGCTAACGGACCAATGTTGTCGGCGGAACAACGAGTGTCAGACGAACAAACTCCCGAACATGAATCCATCATGCAGGATGTGAGATTGGCTAAGGGAGGACTGTTGACGGCGCGCATCGTTGACCTGCAGGGCAAACCGGTGGGCGGTGAGCAGGTGTCCGTGATGTTTCAGGGGAAAGAAATTGCCGCTGTCGTAAGTGATGCGGACGGCGTTGCGGCTGTCCGTGGTCTGCGTCCCGGTCTTCATGCCATTGTGACTCCGACCGGCACGACGGCGTGTCGTTTATGGAATGCCGACACAGCTCCGCCAACGGCCACGGCGGTTCCGGCGGTCGTGTCAGACGCTGAAATCATTCGTGGCCAGTTCGGTGCTTTCAATCTGCCAATGGTCGTCGTGTTAGCGGCTGCGGCTGGCGGACTTGTCGTGGCGGTCGATGCGAAAAACACGGCGGACGATGCGCAGGATGAAGCGGATGCACTGGCCGCCCGCGTGCAAGCTCTTGAAACAGCAAGTCCGTAGACTCCTAAACAAGTCCGTGTTTCTTGCGGATGGCCCATTCACTGGCCATCAACAGAACCAGCAGGAGCAGGACGGGCCAGTTGTCCCACAGGCTCATGCGTTCCTGGCGGGTCAGTGCAATTCCTGGCAGGCCATCACTTGCCCATTGATTGATTCGCTCCAGGAACGCATCCGGCGTCAAGAATTCTCCGCCGCTGGCGTGCGAAATCTCACGTAGCAGTGAAAAATCTGACGACGGATCATCCAGTTCCGGATCACGTGCGTTGACATGAAATCGGGTCGTTGCGATCCCGGCAATGGGCTGTCCGTCTTTACTCGCTTTGACGCGAACCCAGTAGTCGCCTGCATCCAGGGTCTGACTGAAATCAGCGAGACTCATTCCAATGCCTGACCTGGGTGTGAGCGGAATACTTGTGCCCCTGGGATCGGTGACGGACAATTCAAATGTTGCATCGACAATCGGTTGCCCCACCGCATCACGCGCTCCAAATGAAAGTTCCGTCGGCTGCCCGGGTGTCAGGTCGCGAGGATTGGCCAACACCCAGACGGGTGTTTCGTCATCTGTCTCTTTCCTGGTGAGCCAAAAAATTGTCTGGCGCCAGAAGCGTGTGTGCTCCTCGGAATAGCCTTGCATCGACCATTGCCAGGTCGTGTCACCCGCGAACACCAATACCCGCGAAGTTCCGACCGTTTGCCCGATGAGCAGCGGATGACCGGAATCTGACACGGCCAGCAGTTGCGCCAGTGACGCCTGACGCGGCACCAGCAGATTGGCTCCTGACAATGGCGGCAATTGATTCCACCGACTCCGATTCTGATCCGGCGCCGCGATCTGCATCACGAAATGGCTCAGGCCATCCCGCGCAGGCAGCATCTTTTGCGGGTCGGTCAATTGTTGATTCTCGGGCGGTAATTCAATGGGAAACAGCGGTGCCAGAACTGTTTTCCCCCAGCCGCCTTTGCCGAAGTTTTCCCGACCGCCGGTCATCATCAGCCCTGCGCCACGATTGCAGCAAATCAAAATTTCCTGAAGCTGTTTTGCCGTGAACGCATCTGCCGGGACATCGCCAATAATGAATCCATCATAGTTGCCCGGCACAAAGAATCGTTCCGGAATTCTGTTGCGTCCCCGAAACTCGCCGGATCGAATCCATTGATAGTCCAGCTGAATGCGGCTGCTGTCGTTGATCTGCCTGACCCATTTTTGCTCTGGTCTGACAATGTCAAAGTATGCGACACGAATGCCTCCTCGCCGGACCCGAATGATGGTTTCCACGCGATTGTTCGTCTTGCGAACCTCCCCCGGAAGCGGTTCGGCTTCAACCGCAAGTTTCAGATCGCCGAACTGATCCGGCGCGATCTGAAGCTGGATAAACGTATCTTCTGACGCTGTCTGCGGTGTATGCATGGCGATCGGACGTGTTTCCTCGGTGACCGCGACCGGAACCATTTCACCGGTCTCACCATCCTGTTTGCCGGTACGATTTTCCAGCAGGACGCGAATTCGCACCGGCTGCCCCTGCGCTCCGCTCGCACGCAGCTTGACTCGGATCGGCAGCACGTTGCCTTGAAAGACTTCGCGAGACAGATCCAGCTCATCCAGTGCCAGGTCCAGCGACGCGGCCGACGCTTCGGTGCTGCCGAATCCGACGGAGTAGATCGGACGTTGCAGCTTGCCGTAGAGCCGCGCGGCCTGCGTCGGATCGACATCGAGCGCACCGGAAGCTGCCTGACGTCCATCGCCCAGAAAGAAGACAACAGGAACGCGAACTTTGCCGATTTCTTCGGACAGCAATTCCAGAACTTTGCCGTTGGCCGTCATCGTGCCCTCAGCAGCCGCGCCCGGGGTTTGAACTGTTTGCAGCGAATCGGAAAAGTCGCGGAATCGGATTTCGGTTTTTTTGCCGATGGCCGTCAGGCCTGCCTCTGCCGCTTCCAGTATTCTGAGCAGTGCCTGACGCCGCGTTCCTCCGCCAGGAATATCTTCCGTCTGCATACTTCGACTGATATCCGTCAGAACATAGAGGACGGAGTTCGACTGGTCCTGACTTTCGAAAACCACCAAAGGTCGCAACAGCAACAGACACAATGCCACAACAATCGCCAGTCGCAGCGCGATCAGGATGCTGCGCCATACGGTGGACAGATGCCGAATGCGTCGCGGGTATCCCAGCCATACCACGGCCAGCATTGCCGCACAGGCAATGAGCGTCAACATCCATGACCAGACGGGCTCGAAGTGAACGGACATAGAAAAACGTCAAATCCTTTTGCGACTGCCTGCCAGCGCGCCGGTACTATGAAACATCGCAGCCGAAACAGCATAACAGATCTGACAAAAAGTAGATCCTTAAGGAACCCGACGTAGGAATTCCCGGGCCGAAGACGTAGAATTTCCGGCCGGTGCTGCATTTGTTTCCCCGCGCAACTGATTGTGAGCCCACTGCGATGCAATTTAGTTCTTCCATGAAGCGTTTTGTTTCGGTGTTGGCGGTGGCCATTCTGGTCTGCGTCGTTCCGGTGTTCGCGGTGGCTGATCAGCCAAAAGATCTGGCCAGCGTGCTGACTCCGCTGGCGTCGGCTTTGTCGGGTCGGATGCCACAGTTTGAAGTGACCGGGCGCGTGGCGTTGCCGATTGATGGCAGCACTCAACCGATTGATGTGCGAATGGTGCGTTACAATGAGGAATCGTTCGACCTCGCGTTGACTCATGCGGACTACGCAATCGAGATCCGCCGTCGGTCGGATGTGACCGCGATGGCACTGCCAAAGCATAGCACCGTATTTATCGGACGTGGTGCTGTCGATGCGGCTGACAGCCTGAAACCCATGGCGATCGCGGATCGTCTGATTTCAAAAAGTTCGAGCCTTGGGACAGTATCCTTCGGCCTGAATCTGCTCGCCGTGGGCGACATTGAAGCAACTCTGCGTGGTCTGCTGGCCACTGCCAATTTCATCCATGACCCGAGCAAGGGCTGCTGGAAATCGGGTGACGCGACGGTGACGTGCCCAAAAGAACAAAGCATCAGTGTCAGCGCGAATGACGTGAACGTCTCGCTCGACACGAAAGCAGAAGTCGGTGCTGCTCCATCCGCCGAAGAATGGCCCGGCATGAAAGTGACTGAACTGCCTCGCAGCGAACTGGAACGAACGCTGCTTTGTGGAGTCCGTCGGGCAACGGAAGTGCTGCACCCCGGGGATGTTCTGACGAAACCTTCGCAGTCGCCACGCTCGACCGGCAACGGCCGTCTGACATGGATCGACGGCCAGCGTGTGGCGACATTGTGGGGTACTCCTGAAGAGATTGGCACAGCGCACGGCAAACTCCTGCCGGACGAATCACGTCGCTGCATTGAATCGGTGCTGTACAGTTTTGGTACGGCCAACACCGTTCGCACCGGTCGCTGGTTCCGCCATGATCTGGAAGCTGCGTATGCTCGATTGTCTCCGCACATTCCGGAACGCCACAAGCGGGAGACGCAGGCGCTGGCCGTGGCTCTGGGCATGGAACCGGAGATTGTGCAGGTTCTGAATGTGTTCCCGGAACTGTTTCATTGTTCGGGCTTTGCTGTCTTCGGCACGGCCACAAAGGACGGCAAGCTGTACCATGGTCGCGTGCTGGACTATATGACGACCATTGGTTTGCAGGATTCTGCGACGACATTCATCGTGCGCGCGGAAGGCCAGATTCCTTTTGCCAACGTGGGCTATGCTGGTTTCATCGGCAGCGTGAGCGGCATGAATGCGAACGGTATCTCACTGGGCGAAATGGGAGGCCGCGGCGAAGGACAATGGGACGGAGCACCGATGGCAACTCTGATGCGGCGCGCGATGGAAGAATGTGATACGCTTCAGGAAGTTCAGGATCTCTGGACGAACAGCCCGCGCACCTGCGAGTACTATTACATCTTTGCAGACGGCAAGACCAACGAAGCCGTGGGCGTGGCGGCCACGCCGGAATCCATTGAATTCATTACGCCTGGCCAGACGCACGAAAAACTGGGCGAAGGCATTAAAGACGCCATTGTGTTATCGGCGGGAAGTCGCCTGGAAGAACTGCGCCGCCGCGTGATCGGGAAGCACGGCCAGATCGACAGCGAAGTGGGTCAGTGGCTGATGAGTCGCCCCGTGGCCATGAGTTCCAATCTGCACAACGTGTTGTTTGTTCCGGCCGATGGTGTGTTGTATGTCGCCAATGCAAGTCATGACAAGCCGGCGGCTGAAATGCCGTATGTGAAGATTGACCTTAAAAAGTTGCTGAATGATATTTCCGGGAAGTCGAGCGTGGCGCAGGCACCGTAAGATTCTGTGCTGCGCACTTCATTTGTCGTTGAACCGAAAAAAGGACGCAATCCCTTGAGTTTTCCCGGATTTGCCTTGAATCCTAGAACAATGCAAAATATGCAGTTGACGGAATTATTCCGTTGAGCTAATAATTATGTGGAGCGGGCGGGACGCTCGTATTCGAATGAAGGAGGAGCGGCTCGCGAAGGTCTGGGAAAAGTTGGCGGCTGTGCAGGCGTCCCATAGCCAACACGAGGCGTTCCAACTGCTCAGTGCGACTTTTCGCGAAGTCGAAGACGAACTGACCGATATTCCGTACGCTCCGGAGAACTGGCAGACCGACGGGCGGATGTATCCGCCGCAGGAAGATAGCGCCCGTGACGTCCCGGAAAGAGACGATCTCGTCCGCTACCGAAGTCGTGGCCATAACACATACATTCGCAAGAATGGGGCGATTGAAATCTGTGATTTGGCGGGAGTTGTCGTGTTCTCAAAGCCCGGCGTTGACGGATTTGGTGTCGAGTTAGAATGATAATCAGAAAATGGGGCGTTGTGAAATGAGCAAACAATTATCGCCCATCGAATCGCTCAAACGTCAGTTCTGCCTTCGTTTCACGTCAGCAAGCATTGCCCTCGATCGTCCCAAAAAACCTTCCGGCATTTGGTATCTGGACATCAAGTTCAATGAGCATCCCGTTGTCGTTCAGTGGCGGGATGGTTCTGCCTTCGGCGTCTCCTCATCGACATCGCATTCCTACGGTGATGGAGCAGACGAAGTCTATCCCAACGAAGAGGCGACGTATGGCCGAGTCGTCTCACTGCTCCTCTCGCGGACATTTACCTCTCCACCAGAACCGCTCCGCTTGCGGGAACTGCGGAAGGAGCGTGGTCTATCACAAGCAGAGCTGGCCTTGCTGCTCAAAAGACAACAGGGAGAGGTTTCCAAGATTGAACGGAGAAGCGATGTGCTTGTGAGCACGCTGCGCGAAGTCGTCCAATCGATGGGGGCGAAGTTGAGCATCATTGCCCGGTTTCCCGATGGTACAGAACGCGCATTGGAGATCGGCGAAACTTCGTCTGCCGATAAGTCGCGAAAATCGGTCGCAGCGAGGTCTTAAACGACATGATCTCCAAAGGTGCTTTCGTATCATCGACTGGTACAGAATCCGGTACGCAATTTGTTGCAAAGCGTGAGAAAATATTACACAATGGGCTTTAAGAAAGGGGGCAGGAACGAATGGCCAAATGGCTCAGAGGGTACTTCGCACTATTGGTTCCTGACGCCTTTTTAAAGCCTTGATATTTGTATACCGGTGGCTCAAGAGAACCAGATGCTCAACACGTTTGATGTGGCGATGTGTGCTGCTCGGGAAGCCGGCAGTATCCTTTCACGCTTTTTCCACGACGGATTTTCCATTCGGTTGAAAGGCGTGGCCGATCTGGTGACGGATGCGGATGTCGCATCCGAACGTCGCATCGCAGCCGTGATCCGCGAAGCGTTCCCGGATCATGCAATTCTGGGTGAAGAAGAAAACGCCGGCGACATCAGTGCCGAGCATCTGTGGGTCGTCGATCCCCTGGATGGAACCACAAACTTCGCTCATCACATTCCCCACTTTGCCGTATCGATTGCATATTTGCATCATGGGAAGGCCGAGTGCGGTGTGATCCTGAATCCGATTCGCGATGACTTGTATGTGGCTCGACGTGGTCATGGCGCGACGCATAACGGAAAGTCGATTCGCGTAGGTGTGCAGCAGAATCTCAACGAAGTGTTGATCGGGATCGGATTCGCCTACGATCGCGGGGCGATGATGGAGGCGACGCTGGCTGCGGTCGGTGATTGCTTCCGTCAGCAGATTCACGGTGTGCGACGTTTCGGCACAGCGTCTTTGGACCTGGCTCATGTGGCTTCAGGTTTGTACGGTGCGTTCTTCGAATATCAGCTTTCGCCCTGGGACTTTGCCGCCGGGCAGTTACTCGTCGAAGAAGCGGGCGGTATCGTGACAACCTGTGACGGTCAGAGTCCGCCGATCAGAAAGACAACGCTGCTGGCCTCGAACGGATTGCTCCACGATCAATTGCTGCCCATCGTACGCCAGCACATGCTTCGGTCATAAGTTCATCGCCATGCGTAAAGTCATCTTGGCCGTCCTGGCCTTTTTGGTCGCCGCCGTGGTTCTGGTGTTGGCCATATCAACGACGGCAGACCCGGAATCGCTGCGTAAAGTGGTGAATGAAGAAAAGTCTTCTGAGCCAGATATAGCTTCGGGGCCAGGTACCGAAAACCCCTCGACACAGGCTACCGCCATTTCTACACAGGCCGCTCCGAAGACCGACGATCCTCGCGTCTCCGACATGCAGTGGATACCAGGCGGACGATTTGAAATGGGGGCCTTGAATACTGTCCCGGACGAATTCCCGCCGCACGTTGTGGCGCTGGATGGATTCTGGATGGACACGACCGAGGTCACGAACCGACAGTTCAAAGAATTTGTGGATGCCACCGGTTACGTTTCTACAGCCGAACGACCACCGGAACTGCGGAGCATTCAACCGGATTCAGAACTGGCGAATTTGCAGATTCTGCCGGAAATGAACAAGCCGGGGTCAATCTGCAGCCTGCAGCTTTCCAGTCGGGATGACATCGATCCGCAAAAGGGAGCGTACAGTTGGTGGCAGTATGTTCCGGGTGCCAACTGGATGCATCCCGAGGGAGCGGAGTCCACAATCGAAGATCGCATGGAACATCCAGTCGTCCATGTGAGCTGGCTGGATGCCATGGCTTATTGCGATTGGGCTGGCAAAAAGCTTCCGACTGAAGCGCAGTGGGAATTCGCTGCTCGAGGGAAACGCAGCCGTGCCGTTTATCCCTGGGGCGACGACCTGAAGCCGGACGGAAAGTGGCGGCACAATATCTGGCAGGGAGAGTTTCCGATCAGGGACACCGGCGACGATGGCTTCACGCGCACGGCACCGGCGAAGAGTTTCCCGGCAAACGATTTTGGTCTGTACGAGATCACCGGTAACGTGTGGGAATGGTGTGCTGACTATTATCAACCGGAATACTACGCTGTCAGCCCATCAAAAAATCCCCCCGGCCCTGAATCCAGTTACGACCCGCAGGAACCCGGCATCATCAAACGCGTGCAGCGCGGCGGATCGTTCATGTGCAGCGATCAATACTGCGTCGGCTATCGCGTGAGTGCCCGCATGAAAGGCGAAGAAGATTCCGGCGCATTCCACACCGGCTTCCGCTGCGTCGTGTCTCCGGACATGCTGCAATGATCATTCAGGTTGCAGACCGGACGATTGTTCAACATACTCAGTGCCCCGCCTTACAGAAGTTGTTGGGAAGATTCTTCACTTGAAGTGACCCTCGCGTCGAATTCCTGCCGGATATGAAACTGCCATGTTATCACCACGATTTCTCCTTGATCGTCGAAGACTGCTGCAAGTCGCGTCGGCCAGCGTCATTGGAGCGACTCTGCCATGCGCTGCTTTGCAGACCATCGCCAGTCCGACGAGAGTAAACGCACGTGCGAAATCGGTGCTCCTGATTCTGCTGAGCGGTGGGCCGAGTCAACTGGATATGTGGGACCCCAAACCGGATGCACCCGGCGAGATCCGTGGTGAGTTCAAGGCAATCAACACGGCTGTTCCAGGCATTTCCATTTGCGAGCACATGCCGCAGTTGGCGTCGCGAATCGGACAGTGGTCAATCATTCGCACGATGGCCCATGTCGAGCACAATCACCTTCTTGCAACCCATGTTGCGTTGACCGGCCGCGCGACACCGATTCCTCGAGGCGGCAGTGACCTTGATCGTGTTGAATCTCGAAACGACTTCCCGAATTTTGCCGCCGCACTCGATTTTGTGAAGCCGCGTCAGGATGGAATTCCTAACGGAGTTTCGCTGCCCAATTATCTGATTGAAGGCCCGCTGACGTGGCCCGGACAGCATGCCGGATTTCTAGGGACTCGGCATGATCCGTGGCAGATAAATCATGACCCGAATGATCCCAATTTCCGAGTTGATTCACTCAGCCTTCCTCTGGACATGAATGCGAATCGGCTCGTTACAAGGCGAAGTCTGCTCGATCAGATCAACCTGAATAACACACGACTGGCAGCGGACACTCGAACAACCGCTTTCTCCGAACAACAGGATGTTGCATTCTCTCTGCTGACGTCCGCTCGCGTGGCGGAGGCTTTTCAGATCAACAACGAAGATGCAGCCTGTCGAGATCGATATGGTCGCCACAAATTCGGGCAGTCGTTATTGTTGTCTCGGCGCCTAATCGAAGCGGGCGTCCCTGTGGTTCAGGCCACGATGGGCATTGTGCAGACATGGGACACCCATGTCGACAACTGGGGTCGCCTGAAGAATACATTGCTGCCTCAGTTGGACCAGGGGCTTGCGGCGTTGATGGATGATCTGTCATCCGGCGGACGCCTGAACGAAACCATGATTGTGGTGATGGGCGAGTTCGGTCGCACTCCGAAAGTATCGACTTTGCCTGGCCAGTCTGTTCCCGGACGCGATCACTGGGCTCATGCTTATTCCGCCTTGTTTGCCGGTGCTGGAATCCGCGGCGGGCAAACGATTGGCGAAACGGACTCTATCGCTGCGTATCCGCTCACCCGGTCGTGGAGCCCCGCTGACGTCGGCACAACCGTACTGGATGCGCTCGGAGTTCCTCAGCATGCGATGGTGATCGACCCGCTGGGTCGACCGAGTCATCTGCTGAACGGAGAAGTGATTTCACCACTGTTTACCGGGTCTGCCGCCTGAGTGGCCTGACGCGATCTTCAGCAGCGCTACTGAACTTCTTTCGCCACTTTCAGGATCTGGAGCAGGGCGATGGCGTTGTCCAGTCCACCCACTGAATTACTGAATGCGACGGCTTTGCGAATGTCAGCAATTCCAACGCTGCTGTTGGACGGCTGTTCCTCCTTGGCTCTTGCCCTTGTCTTTGCGGCAGGCATTTCGTCGGCCGGCGTGACACTGGTCGCTGTTTCGGGGGTGTCATCACGATCGACGAACTCTTCAGCAACTGTGATCTGCGCTGCTCCAGTTGGTTTCCGACCACTCGTAGTCTTCTTGGCCATTGCGTATTCCATTGATCCCGATTGTCTGGTGAACAGCTCAGACTTCGAACTAAGAACCCCTGCATCTGAAGTCGATCCATAGTGGCTGTTGGCGCAGCGAGCATGAGATCGACGGCACGCAGGATTGTATCGAATCTGTATCAAGGGTTCGACCGTGTCTCACGCCGAAATGTGCAGGATTCAGTGCTGAGCCTCACTTTATCCAGCAAGCAGCTACTTTTTAGTCGAACTGGCCGCCGCCTGCAACGCTCGAACCACATAATCACGGGGTACCTTCGAACGCGGAACGCGGCCCGGAAACCAGCTTCGGATATCGGCATCCAGGCCGACGCCGTGCATGAAGTTGTAGATTCCCTTGTTCAGACCCGTGCTGAGTGAATCGTGATCGACGCCGGTCGGATCAATGAAGCCAATATCGTTTTTGGCAAACGTTACCCGTGGCAATGGAATGAGACTCACACCGTAATCCTCCGGATTCTTACCAACCGGCGAATGGACAGTGCAGGTGAATCGATGAAAGAAGCCTGACTGGATGCAACCTTCCTCAAACATCTGCCGCACATATTCCAGGGCATCGACGGTATCCTGAACTGTCTGAGTCGGAAAACCGTACATCAGGTACGCGTGCACCAGAATACCAACGTCAGTGAACGCTCGAGTGACTCGGGCGACCTGGGAAACCGTGACCCCCTTCTTCATCAGATTCAGCAAACGGTCCGAGGCGACTTCCAGGCCGCCGGAAATTGCAATGCAGCCGCTGGCCGCCAGGAGTTCGCAAAGTTCCGACGTGAAGGCTTTCTCAAAGCGAATATTACCCCACCATGAAATCATGACGCTGCGTCGCAGCAGTTCTTCCGCCATGGCTTTCAACGCTTTTGGGGGAGCAGCTTCATCGACAAAATGAAATCCCGTTTGTCCGGTTTCCTGCACAATGGCTTCGATGCGATCGACCAATGTGGACGCTGCAACGGCATCGTATCGACCGATATAGTCCAAAGTGATATCGCAGAAACTGCACTTTTTCCAATAGCAGCCGTGAGCCACTGTCAGCTTGTTCCAGCGACCGTCGGACCAAAGCCGGTGCATGGGATTGAGCATGTCGAGCGTCGATAAATAATCGCCGATCGGCAACCCGTCCCACGTGGGCGTGCCGACTTCAGCAAATGGAATATCGGGTTCGCCGGAGTTCATGTATTCCACAACTGGCGGTTCGCCATTTCGCACGAATGTCCGCACAAGCTGAGATTGCGGGCGTTCGCCGCGCAGATGTTCCAGCAATGCCAGCAGCGGACGTTCACCGTCATCGAGTGACACCGAGTCAAAGTAATCAAACACGCGAGGATCAGCCAGTTCACGCAATTCCGTGTTGACGAATCCACCTCCCAGAGCCGTCAAAATACCCGGATGCAGTAACTTAATCGTCTGCGCAATCCGGAATGCCGCATACACGCAGCCGGGAAACGGAACCGAGATGAGCACCAGATCCGGCTGGTGCCGCGAAATGGATTCGAGCGTAAGTTCCCGCAGCGTGGTATCCATCAGATTCATCGGGGCCGCCAGCGCTTTCGCAAGCGGATCAAATGTCGGCTGGCTGGCAGCGAGCGATTCTGCGTAACGCACGAATTCAAAGCGAGGATCGATAGCTTCCCGCACGACGTCGGCGATATCGCTCAGAAACAGCGTAGCAAAGTGACGAGCTTTGTCCTGCATTCCCAGCGAGCCAAAGGCCCAACTCAGCGGATCGCTACCGCCTTCCTCTTCACCGTCTTCATCGTCACTTTCATAAACATCCAGGGCGTTGAAGCGTGGCCCTTCCGGAAGAAAACTGTGTGAATTGATGCGGTGGGCCAGCGTCGAGTCGCGCCCCTGAAGGAATGCAATCGTTTGGTCGATGACCGAGTGATACTGGTCGAATTCCTCGCAGAAGTGCTGAATGACTGCCGATGACGTTGTGTGACTAGCCGCACCGATATGCTCGCGGATAGCCGTTAGTCCTGTCGCAGAGAACAGCCGAAGCACAAGTTTCAGGGCGAGATCATCCTGCACCGCATCGACGCCGCGTGAACGCAGAAATCCGGTGATATAGGCCGTTGATGGATAGGGCGTGTTCAATTGTGTCATTGGTGGAATGAATGACAACACGCGGCAGTTTTTGGCGGTGGTAGAATTCAAGGGAAGTGCGTTGACTGCTGGTAGAATTGGCGAATCAGAAACCGCATCGTACGCCGGTTCTCTCTCCGAGTCGAGTACCTCCCCGTAACTTGACTCTCCGAGTCGAGCAACTCACGGTAACCTGGACAAACGTTATTCTGGCTTAACTGAATGCTGTCAATTATCATCCCGCACAGCCATGATTGTCTGACGAGTGGCAGTTACACTTCGCGCGGCCAGAAATGCGTCCGGCGAGCGGAGTGGCGTGAGCCCTCCGGTACATCGTTTTTGTACCGGCAAGCTGACGCATGCCGCTCGGCAGTTCTCTCATGCATGACTGGGCGGAGCATAAGAATGTTGCCCCGCACCCCCACCACGCAACCAGGGAGTTTGTTCCGTGCCACGATTTCGCTATTGCCTGAATGCCAGCACCATTGCCACCACGCCCATCCTGAAGCAGATCGAAGTTGCCGCCTCGGCGGGCTATGCCGCCATTGAACTGTGGCACGATCACATCGACATGCATCTTGGGGCTGGAGGAACTCTGTCGGAAATCCGAAAAGCGATCGACGACAGCGGCCTGAAAATTCCGACCACGATTTATCTTGCTGGCTGGTTTCAGCCCGCTGGCGTCGAACACGACGCGGCGATCAGCGAAGTGCGTCGCAGGCTGGAGCAGGCAGCTGCCGTCGGAGCAGAATTTTCCATCGCTGGTCCGCCGCCTGGAATCGCGGATCGCGAACTCGGAGCCCGGCATTATGCCGAACTCCTGGAACTCGGGAAATCTTATGGCGTGAAGCCGGCATTTGAGTATCTGGGTTTCGTGGATGACATCAATACGATCGACGATGCCATCGACATCATTCAGCGATCAGGTCATCCGGAGGCCACGATTGTCGTCGATCCGTTCCACTGCTGGCGCGGCGGCGGTTCTGCCGCGTCAATTCGCAAGCTGCAGCCACACCAGATTGCCATCTCGCATTTCAATGACGCACCCGCTGTGCCTCCTGCCGACACTCAACACGATTCAGATCGAGTTATGCCAGGTGACGGTGCAATGGATCTGCGATTCTACTGCGACCAGTTAGCGGCGATCGACTACGATGGTTATCTGTCACTGGAACTGTTCCGACAGGACTTATGGGACAGAAATCCTCTGGAAGTCGCCATGCTCGGATTGCAGAAAATGAA